>PLXO01000015.1 GCA_003151425.1 Acetobacteraceae bacterium | reverse complement strand
ATGCCGAGCACCACCGGCTCGCTCGCCGCGTGGCCGGGCCCGACCGCCGCCAGCACCGACTCGCGCATCGCGTAGAGAGGGCTGGTGCCGATGTCGCCGTAGACCACGCCCAGAACGGCAAGCAGCACGCCGATCTGTGGCCGCTTGCGCGGCGCTGCCTCGCCATCGGTCGTCGCCGTCGTCACGGTCGCCCTACGGACGGGCCGCTCAGCCAACTTCGGATCATCGAGCTGCCCCTGTCCGCCCAGCCGTGCGGTGGGCGGACGCATACGCCCCATGCCCCAGGGGACACAAGCCAGGGGGACACAAGCCAGGGGGACACAAGCCAGGGGGACACAAGCTCGGAGGACACCAGCCGGGGTGGGCGCCGCTCAGGGTGGCCACGGATGATCGGCCACCAGCGCAAGCCGGCCTGCCGCGTCCGTTGGTCCGCCTTGTGCGTCGATCCGGCAGCAGGCGGTTGGGGCCGATGGACCGTGGCATCGTCCCGGCAGCCCTTCCCTGACCAACCCCCATCGCGCGGGAGAGGGCATGGCGGCGCGTTGCGGCATGCTCCGCTCAGGCGACCCCGTAGACCGCCTTTGCGTTCTCCAGGAACACCTGCCGCCGCTGCGTCTCGGTCATCTTCAACGGCAGCGCATGCGCCGGGTCGTCGAAATCCCAGTGCGGGTAGTCCGAGGCGAACAGGATGCGGTCCCAGCCGATCCAGTCGAACACCTCGGCAAGCTGGCTGCGCGGCTCCGGCTCCTCGATCGGCTGGGTGCTGAACCAGACATTGCTGCGCATGTACTCCGACGGCAGGCGCTTCAGATGCGGCAGCTCCTGCTTCAGTTTCTTCCACTGCGCGTCCATCCGCCAAGCCAGCGCCGCGGCCCAGGCCACGCCGCCCTCGATCAGCACGACCTTCAGCCGCGGGAAGCGCTCGAACACGCCCTCCAGCACCAGGCTCGCCAGCACCGACTGGCTGCACTGGGCGTGGCCGACCATCTCCTCGATGTAATAGGACGGCCAGCCGCCGGCGGTGATCGGGAAGCCGCCATAGCCGAAGGCGTGGATGCCGATCGGCAGCCCGGCTGCCTCGGCCGCCGCGTAGATCGGCCAATAGCGCCGCTGCCCGGGCGGTTCGGCGGTGCGCGTCAGCATCAGCACCTGGGCGAAGTGCTTGTTGCCGGCACGCAGCTCGATCTCCTTCGCCGCCGCCGCCGGGTCCTCATACGGCACCACCACCGAGGCCTTCAGCCGCGCATCCCGGGAAGTCCATTCCGCGACCTGCCATTCATTGGTCGCGTGCGTGATCGCCGCCGACAGGTCCGGATTCTGCGCCCCCTGGCCGCTGGTCAGCGGATTGAGGATGCCGAGCGTGACATTGCTCGGGTCCAGGTACTGCGCCGCCATGAAGGCGAGATCGCTGCCGGGCTGACCGCCTTCTGGCCAGGCGTCGCGGCGGCAGGCCTGCGGCTGCGACTTTGGGAAGGCCGACCCCTTCTCCCAGGGCTGGCGGTAGCTGAGGCCAAACGTCTCCAGGTGCGTCTGCCAGCGCTGCGACAGCCACGGATACAGCGACTTGTAGCCGCGGGTGCGCGGATGGATGTCGCAGTCGGCGATCGCCAGCCTGCTCTGCGCGGCGGGTTGGACACCGGATCGGTTCAGCACGTCTACGTTCATGGCACGGTCTCCCTGAGCCGAGCATACGTCCGCAGCGGGTTTTCCACCATCATCTTGTGCCGCAGGGCCGGGCTGACACAATCCGGCACCGCCGCGTCGCCGTCGAACTGCCAGTGCGGATAGTCGGTCGCGAACAGCAGCATCGCGTCCGAGCCGATCTGGTTCATCAGCCGGTCGATCCCACCCGGGTCCGCCGGCGCGTCGAACGGCTGCAAGGTCAGGCGCACCCGCTCGCGCACGATCTCGCCCGGCGGGTCGCTGACCCACGGGATCTCGCTGCGCAGCCCCTTCCAGAACTTGGTGAAGCGCCAGAGATAGGCCGGCAGCCAGCTCACGCCGGATTCCATCAGCACGACCGTCAGGTCGGGGAACTTGGCGAACACCCCCTCGGCCAGCAGCGAGCTGAGCGCCGACTGGAAGCCGACCGCCTGGTTGACGTAGTCCTCGGTGTAGCTGCCCGGCCAGCCGACCCCGGTCACCGGATGGCGGTACGCGCTGCCCGCGTGCACGCCGATCGGCAGATGATGGCGTTCGGCGGCGGCATAGATCGGCCAGTTCTGCCGCCGCCCGAGCGGGACCTCGCCGGACACCGGCAGCAGCACCTGGACGAACCGCGGATCGGCGGCGCGGCGCTCGATCTCGGCCACCGCCAGCTCGGCATTGGTCAGCGGCACCACGATCGAGGCGCGCAACCGCGTATCGCGATCCAGCCACTCATGCGCGATCCAGTCGTTCAGCGCCTTGCAGAACGCCGCCTGCAGATCCTCGCTGAACATGACCGCCGTGCCATAGAGGCAGTTGAGGATCGCCGTCCCGCTGCCGAACGGCGCCAGCGCCTCGGCGACCAGCCGCTCGGGCGTGGTCGCCGGCCTGCCCTGCGCGTCGCGCCAGTCGGCCCGCACCGACAACGGCGTGTTGGCCGGATAGGCGATGGTGTTCAGCTCGTCGAAGCCGCGCCGGATCGCTTGCTCGCGCCACATCTCGTCGAGATAAGGGTACAGCGCCGACAGGCCCGGCACCGTCGGATGCACGTCGCAGTCGATCGGCGCCACGGTGGTCATCGCCGGCGCGCTCAGCCGGGCAGCTTGAGCATCAGGTCGGCACCCTCGGCCTTCACCTGGAACACCTGCAGATCGACCTCGCAGGGCGCGGCGGTGGCCTTGCCGGTACGGACGTCGAACTTGCCGGCGTGCAGCGGGCATTCGATCTCGCCGTTTTCCAGCCACCCTTCGTGAAGCTGGGCGAATTCATGGGTGCAGATATTGTCGGTCGCGCGGAACTCGCCGCCCGGCAGGTGATACAGCGCGATCTCACGCTCGCCGACCCGCACGGCGATCACGGCGCCCTCGGCCACATCCGCCGTCGCCGCCACCCGCACCCACTGCTCCGCCATCCTGGTCCCCCTGGCCCGCTGTTGCGCGCCTAGCATGCCAGTGCCCGCTCCCGCGGCCAAGTTCCGCGGCCGCCGTTCCGCGGCCGCCGTCATCGAGGCAGTGGCTGAGACACCGGTGACGAAACTCCCAGCCAAATTCGCAGTGAGTTGCGTGGTCCGGCTTGCCTGGACGCCACGCCACCGCCGCATTCGCGGGGTATGCGTCCGGTTGCATCCCTGGATCGGCCGCGCACAGGCGCCGGCCGTGCACAGGCGCCGGCCGCGCACAGGTTTGCGCCGGCGGAGCTTCTTGTGACCTGGGCTTGAACGTCGATGCCTGCGCGCGACTCGAATAGTTTACCCGCACCGCGCGGCGCGGCTGCCGATGCATCCCGCCGTGGGACACACTATGTTACTACTTGAGATTATCGCCTGTGCTACCGGCACGTCGGCGACGGCGAGAAGGGCGCGGCGTCGCCACGCTGCGAGAACCGAAGGATGACCATCATGCGTCGCATCATGTCGTTTGCCGCTCTGGCGGCCCCGATCGCGCTGGGCGCCTGCGCGGTTGCTCCGCCGGCCGGACCGAGCGTCATGGCCATGCCAGGCCAGGGCAAGAGCTTCGAGGCGTTCCAGCAGGATGACGGCATGTGCCGCGGCTGGGCGACACAGCAGACGGGCGGCATGCAGCCGGCCCAGGCGGCGAACGACAGCGCGGTCGGCAGCGCGGTGCTCGGTACCGCGCTGGGCGCCGCGGCAGGGGCGGCGCTCGGCTCGGTGGGCGGCGCGGTCGGCGCCGGGGCGGCGATCGGCGGTGCCACGGGCCTGCTGATGGGTAGCGCGATCGGCGCCTCCAATGCCCAGGCCGCGGGCGGCAATGTGCAGTACCGCTACGACGCTGCATATGCCCAGTGCATGTCCGCCAAGGGCAACAGCGTCCAGGGGCCGCAGCCGGCTTATGCCGGGGGTTACGCCTATCCGGGCTACGGTTACCCCGCCTACGGTTACCCCGCCTACGGCTACCCCGCCTACCCGTACGCCTACGGGCCCGCCTATATCGGCCCGAGCGTCGTGATCGGCGGCGGCTGGGGCTGGGGGGGTGGCTGGGGCTGGCGTGGCGGCGGCTACCGCCACTGGTGAGGTCGCTCGCCGCACGTATCGTCTGATCGGCTGACCGCGCTACCGCCGCATCGCGGTCAGCGCGGTGCGGCATTGCAGGCGGGGTGATCGCTTCATGACACCAGCTTGCTGATATCGGCGGCGATCTCCGCGCCGGTCCCGTCGGCGCGGATCGGCGCGATGAAGCGGCCGTCCGGTCCCATCAGATAGAGGATGGAGCTGTGGTCGACGGAGTAGTCCTCCGGACCCGGCCCGGTGCGGTGTTCGGCGTAGTAGACGCGATATTCCTTCGCCACGGCGGCGATCTGGGTCGCCGTGCCGGTCAGGCCCAGCAGCCGCGGCGTGAATGAAGCGGTGTACTGCTTGATCACCGCCGGTGTGTCGCGCCGCGGATCGACGGTGATGAACAGCGGCTGCAGCCGATCCGCCTTCCTGCCCAGCCGGTCGAGCGCGTCCGCCACCGCGTTCAGCGTGGTCGGACAGACATCGGGACAATAGGTGTAGCCGAAATAGACCAGCAGATATTTGCCGCGGAAATCACCGTCGGTAACGGTGTGGCCGTTGCCGTCGACCAGGGCGAACGGGCCGCCGACCACCGGCCCGCCGGCCTCGCCGCTGAGCCACAGGAAAGCGCCAGTCCCCAGCAACAACAGCGCGACCAACAGCCCGATGACGGCATAGGCGGGCGGACCCGGCCTGGGCTGTTTGGCGGCGCTCCGTGCGGCAGTCTTGGCAGACATCGTGGCCTCCTTCCAGCATGCCGACGGGGGTGGAAGCAAGGCCAGGGGCAGAGCCCCTGGCCTTGCTTGGCGCACCCAGCGGCCCAACCCTCAGCGGCGGCGTTGTTGCGTCGCCGGGGGCGGGATGGCAGCTTGCGGCGGTGCGTTTCAGGAGTGCCCGATGGCGGTGAGCAAGATCTATTTCGACGCGGTGGCGGCTCTGTCGGGGATGCTGCGCGATGGCATGACGATCATGTCCGGCGGGTTCGGTCTATGTGGCATTCCCGGTGCGTTGATCGAGGCGATCTGCGCGAGCGGGGTGAAGGATCTGACCGTCATCTCCAACAACGTGGGCATCGATGGTGTGGGGCTGGGGCTGTTGCTGGAGACGCGGCAGATCCGCAAGATGATCAGCTCCTATGTCGGGGAGAACGCGATCTTCGCGCAGCAGTATCTGGCTGGCGAGCTGGAGATCGAGTTCAACCCGCAGGGCACGCTGGCGGAGCGGATTCGTGCGGGTGGCGCGGGCGTTCCGGCGTTCTACACGGCGACGGGGGCGGGGACGCAGATTGCCGAGGGCAAGGAGACCAAAATGTTCGGTGGCCGCGCCTATGTGATGGAGCTGGGGTTGCGTGCCGACCTGGCGGTCATCCATGCGTGGAAGGCCGATCCGGAGGGCAACCTGATCTATCGCAAGACGGCGCGGAATTTCAATCCGATCATGGCGACCGCGGCCGAGGTGACGGTGGCCGAGGTGGAGGACATCGTCCTGCCCGGCCAGATCGATCCGGACCACATCGTGACGCCTGGTATTTTCGTCAATCGCATGGTGCGGCTGGAGACGCTCGACAAGCGGATCGAGCAGCGCACCGTGCGCAAGCGGTACTAAGGAGAGTTGGCATGCCCTGGACCCGCGATCAGATGGCCGCTCGCGCTGCGCAGGAATTGCGCGATGGCTTCTACGTCAATCTCGGCATCGGCATTCCGACGCTGGTGGCGAATCACCTTCCGGACGGCATGTCGATCCAGTTGCATTCCGAAAACGGCATGCTGGGGATGGGCCCGTTTCCGTTCGAGGGGGAGGAGGATGCCGACCTTATCAACGCCGGCAAGCAGACGGTGACCGAGCTGCCGACGACCAGTTTCTTCGACAGTGCCGCGAGCTTCGCGATGGTGCGTGGTGGGCACATCGACATTTCTATCCTCGGTGCGTTGCAGGTCGCGGAGAACGGCGACCTGGCGAACTGGATGATCCCCGGGAAGATGGTGAAGGGGATGGGTGGCGCGATGGACCTGGTGGCCGGGGTGCGCCGCGTGGTGGTGCTGATGGAGCACATGGCGGGTGGCAAGTCGAAGCTGTTGAAGCGCTGCACGTTGCCACTGACCGGCGCCGGCGTGGTGCATCTGGTGATCACCGATCTCGGCGTGTTCGAGGTCGGCGCGGACGGACTGATCCTGGTGGATGTGGCGCCCGACGTCACGCTGGACGAGCTGCGCTCGAAGACCGAGGCGCGGTTCGCCGTCTCGCCGGCGCTGAAGCTGGCGGCCTGACCGCAGCCGCGCTCTTCATCATGCCCAGGCTCGACCGCGGACGCCCCCACTCCGTCATGCCCGGGTCTGGCCGCTGCCGCCTCATTTCGGTCATAGCCGTCCCCGAACTCTTGCTCCGGGGATCCGTCCCGCGCATCCCCGCCGGCACCGTACGGGGTATGCGCGACGCGCCCGGCCATGACGGATAGGGCTTGCCTGGTCTCCCGAACCGAGACCCACCACCCTGACCACCCCTTGATCCCTTCGGACCGCGGGGGCTATAAGCCGCGCTCCGCGCAGCCGGGGCCATAGCTCAGTTGGGAGAGCGCCTGAATGGCATTCAGGAGGTCAGGGGTTCGACTCCCCTTGGCTCCACCAATGAAATCAAAGCGTTAAACAAAGCCCCTTAGGCTCTTAGCCTCTCTATAGCCTCACCAAAAGAAAAGGGCACCTTTCGATGCCCTCGAACGCAGCCCTGCGGCGGGTTCATAACTTGATGATGGTAGCGAGGATGGCCACCGCGATGGCGACCATGCCCCCGAGCCGGACCGTGAGCCGGAGGGTCTGGCGTTCGATGGCGCTCTCAAGGTCCCGCCGGGTGGCGACGATCGAGGTGTCCAGTTCGCGCCGGGCGCCCTCCAAGTCAGTGCGGGTTACCAGCTCCACCATGATGAACTCCCGGGCGGCTTCGGCGTGGGCGTCGGCCAACTCGGTCGAGATGCCCGCGTCCCGTAGGCGCTTAGCATACCCAAAAGTGTCGAATGCGTATGCCATCTCACGCGGCCTTGTGGGCCGCAGCGGTCTCGCCATTGAGGGCGGCCGAACGGGTCTGCTGTAGCTTCATGATGGGCTCGTCCAGCTCGCCCTTCTGGATGGCCTGAGTCGCTGCGTCGTAGAAGGCGGGAAGGTCTGCGAGCGTCCCAACCTGCACCGCGGTTGCCGTGCCCTCCAGCGGGATGGAGAGCTGGCCGTAGCGCAGTGTCGTCCAGTAGGTGCCGTCGATCTCCCGGTAGAACCAGGTGCTCGCCTCTCGGCCGCCGTCCGTCTTCGGGACCGGCTTGCCCTCGATGGTGAGCTGGGCGTACCCCTTCTGCACTTTCAAGGCGTCGATGACCTTGGTCTTGGCCGCGGTCAGCGGGTCGCCCTTCTTGCTGCCGGCATACTTTGGCGGGGCGCCGACTTTCTTGCCCCGGATGAACGATATGGCCATGTGGAACCTCCTCTGATGGCACTTCGCCCTACATCACGCCATGCCGGTCACACAACGAAGCGCGGCGACGCGAGAAGATGCTCCTTTGCGTGGATTGAGGGGCGCTGATGAGGTAATGGATGGCGTTGCCGGTTTCATATTTTCCAGGCATCCCTGCCAGCCGGCCTCTCGGGGGTCGAAGAGCCTTTTCCTAGCCTTTTTGAAGGCTGAGCGCATATCTGAGTTTATTAATTGAGTATTATTGAACTGAGTCTTCTTATGTAGGCAAAATTTGCCGTTCTTGATCGGAAATCATTGCCGTTCTTGATCGGCAAATTTTGCCGGTCTGGTTCGGCCTCTATTAACCGAGAGTTTGGCTACGGTGATATCCAGGACATACAGGTTCGATCGTCCTAGACCTCGCTGGTGAATCTCAACAAAGCCTTCCGTCTCAAGCTCCTTGAGGTAGGTTCGGATACTGCGCTCACCGGCACCGATGTCTTTGGCAAGGCGTTCCTGGCCCGGAAAACATTGATCCTCTTGCCATGCGTAGCGCAGTAGCATGGCGTAGGTGATCTTGGCACCTGGTGATAGCTTGGGGTGCATCAGGATGGTGTTGGGGACCTGGGTGTATCCGCGCACTGTGAGCGCGTCCGCGCCACGAATGACAATGTCCTCCCGTCGCTTGAGCAGTTCCTGGATTGATGTGAGCTTCCCTGTTCGCGGCGCCTCCATGTCTGCATTGTATACCACTCGCTGAGATGGCCGCCGCGAGTATGGGGATATCACTAACCGCCGAGCACGCGGCGGAAAAATCCGGACCGGGGTTCTTGAACGGCGGGCGCTGCCGGCGCGGGCTCCGCATCGGCCACTCCCCTCCCCTGCTCGACGATGGCTGTGGTGATGACCCCTACGATGTCTGGCGCGTCATGACGCGTCACGTCGGGCTTTGGCGCTGCAAGCTGCTGCACTTGCATTTCAAGTCGCCCGATCTCTCGGCTCTGGTTCGTCACCTGGTCAAAAAATCTACCCCGCTCGGTCGCCATCTCGTTGATCACGATGACCCGCGCTCCTAGGTCGATCTTCAGCTGCATGTTCTCTTTCTCCAAGGTGTCTACCCGTTCACGCAGCTCCACCGCTACATCATCAATTTCCCGCGCTGGCTCCGAGATGAGAGAGGCTTCAATCTTCGGCGCGTCATGACGCGCCGTGTCGCGCTCTGACGTGTTATGGCGCGTTATGTCGTTGCCAATCTGAGAGATGTCTTGGAGCTGCTTGAGTTCCGCCGCATAGCGCTCAATGGATTGGGGATCGACAAAATATTGGGGCGTTCCATTATCTCTCGTGACCGGAATAGCGTCGATCAGCTTCTGCTCACAAAAGCGCTGCACTGACCTAGCAGATCGGGGCGAGCCCAACTGGGTAAACAATTCGGCCGCCTGCTTGACGGTCAGTGTGTGTCGCGCTGCACCGCGCTCTGGCGCGTCATGACGCGGCACCTCCGCGTGGGGAACATGTTCTAGATCCATACGATGGGTCTAGGATATCACGCCGCAAGTACGCGCAGACGCCTATCCACACCGGTAGGGTAGGGGAGTGGCATCAGTAATGCTTGTAGCCAAGCGGTGTGCTATACTCTCCACATGAGCAACAAGCTTAAAGCACTGATGGAGCGAGCTGGGCATTGGTCAGAGGCTGATCAGGCAGAACTGGCCAATTACGCCGAAGAGATTGAGCGTCGGCGCTCCGGCCAGTATCACGCCACGTCGGAGGAACTAGCTGCCATCGACGAAGCGGATCGCAGCGGAACAGCAACCGAAGAGCAAGTGGCAGCTGCATTTCTTGCATTCCGTGGGGTATGAAAGTTGAATACTCTGAGCGGGCGGTTAGCTAGGGCGTAGCGATGAACCTCGCAGACCGGGAGAAAGAGCAGCTCAAGGCGATGATCGACGCGGGCCAGCCGCTGCCGCCTCGGTTCAAAGCTGTGCTGTTCGACCAGCCGCACGAAGCGGAGTTGATCTGGCCTGGCAAGACGCATGAGGTCACGAACGTCGCGCTGCCCTTTCAGTCGATCGAACAGATCGACGAACCACGGGCCGGCACGGCGGGAGGCACGCCCGATCTATTCGCGCTGGACACCACTACGGGACGACAAGCGGGCGGTTGGACCAACAAGCTCATCTGGGGCGACAACAAGCTGGTGCTCGCGTCGCTCAAAAACGGCCCGCTGCGGCGGGAGATCGACGCCACCGGTGGACTCAAGTTGGTCTATATCGATCCCCCGTTCGACGTGGGAGCCTCTCAACAAAAACACCGATCGCCATCAGAACGACCAGCAAAGCGATGCCCATTGCCAACGCCGCGACCTCCCCGTATTGCACAGCGTCCATCTCCGGCCCCGTGTTGCGACAACGTCGCTATAAGACGCTATCAGAGAATGTCATAGCGCAGATCCGAATGCAAGGATTTCAACGGTTTGCGGTCGCGGTTCGTAACGGGGCCGCAGAGCAAGACACTTATTGCCCATGCTCCCCCCTTGCGCGCGGAGCGTGCCACGCTAGAATACGCCAGGGACAAGGCGATACGGCACGCGCCGGCGGTATTGCCGATAGGCTCCGTCCCGCGACAGCAGTTTCTCCTCACGCAGCAATCGCCCGATCTGAACCAGGTGCAACATGCCATAGACTGCAAGATTGCGCCAACTGAAAGACGCCAGGAGAAATCCGCCGTGGCAGAGGATGTAACCGAGATAGATGGGATGCCTCACCCATCGATAGGCGCCCGCCACGATGATGCCACGATTCGCCGGCAGCAGTCCGAATGACCGTCCCAGCGACAGCTTGCCATAGATGATCCAACCCAGGGCCACCACCTGTATCGCCGTAGCGAGCAGTTCGGGCACGAGGTGCAGTCCGGGACGCACGTCGAGGAACACTGGATAGCCGTAGATTACCAGCACGATCGCGAGCGCCAGTGGATGCCAGTCTCTGGCGATGGCGGCTCTCGAAAGTATGTACGCGCCTATGGTGAAAACGCTCGACGCGGCGATCAGGAGGAGGCTGATCCTCGTCCGGTCCTGCAGGTAGACGAGAATCGCCGCGTACACGAATATTGTCTCGGGGAAGCATGCCGCGGCACGCATGGCGGTCTCGCCCAGCAAATAAACCGGCCGGCTGTGCCAGACGGCAGCCAGACGCAGACCGACCGGGCTTGCCGTGCTGCTGTCCCGATCGCCGCAACGCCGGTCTGAATTGCCTGCCGGCTCATGCCGCTTTCCATCCCCATCATCCGAGCTGTTCATCGCGCGCCGTGGCTATATAACGAAAGGCCAGGCCTGCGCCCGCGCGTGAAGCGGCGCTGATCGCGCTTCACGGGCTGCGGACGCTCGGCGTAACCGGATGCCCTGAACTCCCATGATCTCTGCTAGCACCATGCCGGTGCCGGACTTGCGAGGCAGGCGTTGGGGAGCAGCCGCGGGTTTGTCAGAGAATACGCGAGGTTCTGGAATATCGCCGTCAGGGCTGTGATGCTCGGGTGAGCGGTCGATTCGCAGCCGTTCGCGTCGTCGGCGTAGAACTTCGTCGGATCGTTGACATAGGTACCTGCCGTGGCCCCCGGAGCGTTGGCGATTTGGCTCATCACGTAGCACGGGTTGGCGTAAGCTCCTGAGTCCGTGGTGCAACCGGTGGTGTTGGACGAGCCATAGGAAACCGCGTACACCCAGGTGCCCGCACTCGCCGCGGCCTGCGCCGCCGTGACCGCCGCTTTGCACTCGTTGCTGGCAGTTGTGGTCGCCCAGTTCGGTCCTTGCGATACCATATTAACCGTGCCACTTTTAGAAACAGCATTCGCTTCCCCGTCGCTGAGAAGGATGATCACATTCCTCGTGTTCGGCCGGGCGTCGGCTTCCAGGTTCTGCTGGGCGATGGTGATCGCATCGGCGTAGAAGGTGCCGAACCCGCCGGGGGTTCCGAGAGACGTCAAACAACCGACGAGGTCGGAACCCGCATTCAGAGTGGCCGCCGTGTCGGAGGTCCGGTAATCGCTCGACAACGGAATGATCTGGTAGATCGGCGGCCAAACAGCAATGGAGTCGCCGTTCCTGATGGTATCATTCGCTGTCGGTGTCTTGCTCATGACCGCCGTCTTGGTGGTCGTTGACTTGATGTAGGTGGCAGCCTGGATGTACGACGGGTTCGTCTCGTCGGTCACCAATGCCGTCGACCCGGTGTTGAAGGCCGGCGTTGCTGCGAAAGACAGCGTGGTTGATGTCGACGCGGTCGTGTTGTTGGTCGTGTCTTTGATCCCCGCGTACGCCACCGTTGAGAGGCTGGAGCAACTACTACCGGTCGGGGCGCTTTGCACCCCTGGGAACTGCAGCATTCCTGCCTCGTCATACGGGTTCGCGACGTTGTGATTTGTCGCCGTGCCGCAGCTGGCGCTGGGGTTGTTATTCGTATATGTGCAGGGCCAGAGCTCGCCCAAGAGTGTCTTGAAGCCTCCTACCGCACAAGCGATTCTCGTCGTGCCGCAGGTGGTGTCGGTGTCGCCCATCGATGCCGTCGCATCGACGATGAACATCACGTTGAGCGACGGCAGCGCCTGGCCCGTCGCGAGCGCGACCGCGCCCGCCGAAATTTGCACCGAAGAGAACCCCAAAATGTTGGCGAAGAACAGCGGGACGGTCGCATTCTGCTTCACCTGGATGCCGTTTGCGGACGTCGCGGGCGTCTGATTGGTGGTGCATGCAGGTCCGTATTTGAAGCACTGCAACGCCGGATATCCGGCCGCCATCACGGGGCTGACATCAGAAATGGGGTTCTTGCCCGCAGGCGAACTGGTTAGGGAGCTGTACGAAATCGCTGTGGTGATTGGTGTCCCACCGACACCGATGTCCTTCGCTCCTGCCAACGCCGCCGCTTGGGTCGAGGCCTGGAGCTCGTTCCAGGCCACGAAGACATAGCCTGCGTCAACCGATATCGCGGCGAAGCCGAGTAGCATAACGATCCCGATCGCCGCCACGACGGAAGTGACGCCGCTTTTGTCCCTGAGCACCCGGCGAAAACAAGATGCTGTGTTCCGGCTCATTGCACGCGCTCCGTTTCTTTGGCCGTTAGCCTGCAGTCAGGCAGCAAATTAAAGACGAGGTTTATCGCGGCACACGAATATGTTACAGTCACCGTCACGTACCCGGTGCCGCCCGACAGCGCGGTCGCGCACGTCGTTGAGCTGGTGTCGGTGCACACCGCCCCATTGACCACCAAGGTAATCCCCAGCGGCGTCAGGGTCGGCGCCGCTGCCTCGATCGCGCTCACAGCGTCGGCATAGGGCGTCGCGTCCACTCCAGCGCTGAACGCGAACTGCTCTGCACCGACGATGGTGGCATTCGTCAGCGTCAGGTATTGGTTCAGGACCATCGCGAGCTCGGCCCCCCCGAACACGATAAGGAGCAGCGGAAAAGCGACGAGGCCGAACTCCAGCGCGGCTGTGCCCCGCCTGTCCTTCCCCCACAAGCCGCCGAGCCGACGAAACCGGTTCAGCATCGTGTCACCCCACCATCGTGACCGGCTGGAAGGGCGCGACCTTCGTGCCGGCGGCCGCGCAGCCCGAGAGCGCAGCCGATAGAGGCGCCCGAAACCGTCATCGTATCGCCGGCGGTCCGCGCCACGATCGCTTTGGCGTAACCTGGCTTGCCGGCGTGGGGGCCTGCGGCGCGCGGGTGGCTTGTCGCGACGGCGATGCCGCCGCCGCCGCCGGTGCGGCGGTTCAGCGTTGCCGTGGTGCCGGCGGCAGCGACGACCTCGCTGTTGGCGACCGCCGGCGCGCCGGCCATCGCTGCCGCGTCCGCCACGTTCTGGCCCTGCCGTTTGGCGAGGTGCCAGGCGCCCATCTCGGTCCCCATGGCGACCAGGCCCGGCAGGCTGGTCGCGGTGGCGGCGAAGAGCAAGGAGGTTGCCCCACGCCGGCATCCTCCACGCATCCATCGCAAGATGGGTGGAGGATGGCGTTCCGACAGGGCGCGTCTGAAACCGCTCAGCACCGCATTGTCTCTCCGTGTGAGGAAAATACCAAAAATAAAGGCCGTTGCGGTCAATTTTTATCTTGCAGGATAGTTACCGAGAGGCTATCGGGCTGTCAACGCGACGTTATGCCAAGCGTGGCAATGCCGTTATCAGAACGTGAATGCCGAAGTGTCGCGTGGCGAAACCGAAATCCGCCGGAATGGTTCCGGCGGCAGAAACCGCAGGAGACAGGAGACTCGATGATCGAAATTTTCAAGATGCAGATGCGGCACGCCCGCGATCTGTGCGCCGACCGCAAGGGCATCAGCGCGCTGGAATACGGCGTCCTGGCCGTCGGCATCCTGGCCGCCGTCTCGGCCGGCGCTATCTTGATCGGCACCCGGATCACGGGGCTATTCGCCAGCATCGTGGGCTGGCTCACCCCCGCCTGACGCCTTCGCTGGCCGTTCCTGCTAACCGGGAAGCGGCGCCGCGTCCATGATGGCCGTAATCGCGGCCCCGGGCGCGGCGCCCCACTTCCCTCTGAGGGTCGACCCAACCGGCGCGGCGTATATGCCGTGGGAAATGGATCATTAATGTCTTCACTAGTGTCCGGTTCGCTGAACCGCGATTGCGTGGAAGCGGCTGACGAGTAGGGCATTTCGGCGAATCGTTGCTGGGGCGGATTTGAACTCGTTGTGGCTCTCACCGACGATCTGGCGGCGAGGGCCCGGCCATGAACACCCGCAAGACGCTGTTCACGCACCTCGATCGTCGGAAAGCGCCTCGGCCTGGCGGCTGTCTCTCTACACATTGCGGCAGGTCCTTTCGGTCGCAATATTCGAAAAAATAGCTATCCAGTCTGCATTCTTGGCAGAGGTCTACCAGCCCGAGGATGCAATGAATACCAACCGATTGAATTTATTCGCATTTCAACCGGACACTAGTGTAATGTCTTATCATGCGCTATGCGTCACCAAATGACCGTCGCGCGAGACCTTGCCATGGTGCTGACGTTGCCGCTGCTGGCCTGCCTGGCATGGCGGGATCTGGCGACGCGCATCATTCCGAACTGGATATGCGTCACGCTGGCGGCTTCCGGCCTGGTCGTGCGGACATTGCACGGGCTCGAGGCCCTGGCGGTTTCCGCCGGACTGGCCACGCTTGTGCTGCTTGCCTTCTTGCCGATCCATGCCCGGGGCATGCTGGGCGGCGGTGACATCAAGCTGCTTGCGGCCCTGGCGCTTGGCCTGCCTGCCGGCGGCACGTACCGGCTCATGGTGGCGACCGCCCTCGCGGGCGGCGCCCTTGTGCTGCTGCATCTCGCGTTGCGCCGCCTGCCTCCCCCGGCGTGCTGTCCGCCCGGCGCCGCCGCTCCGCGCCGGGTCTGGACCATCGAGCGCTGGCGCGTCCGGCGCAAGGGATCGCTGCCCTACGGCGTCGCCATCGCCTGCGGCGGCGCCTGGGCGATCCTGTCCGACTGGGGAGCCTGAAGCATGCCGCTAAGAGCCATCGTCATCGCACTGATCCTGGTCACGGCCGCCGCCCTGGGGACGATTGCCTACCAGCTCGCGACGCCGCCGCGGCCGGTTGTCCTTGCGGCTCCGCCGGCGCCGCCCACGACCGGCTACCTGGTCGCCGCACGCGAGCTGCCGGCCGGAACGTTGCTGCGTGACCAGGATTTCACCGGGAACCCCGCCCCGGGCTCGACGATGCCGGACGGCGCGCTGGTGGATCGGCCGGAGGTGCGTGCCTCGCTGCGCGGGGCGCTGCTGCGCCGTTACGTGGAAGCCGGCGCGCCGGTGACCGCGGGAGACGTCCTGCGCTCGCACGACCGCGGCTTCCTCGCCACCGTGCTGGCGCCCGGCACCCGCGCGGTGACGATCGGCGTGGACCAGGTGAGCGGCGTGGCAGGCCTGATCTGGCCGGGCGATCTGGTGGACGTGATCCTCACCCAGGAGTTCGATCCGGCGCAGGTCTCGCTCGCGAAGCGGGTGCTGAGCGAAACCGTGCTGACCGGCCTCAGGGTCATCGCGGTGGATCAGGACATCGTTCAGGGCGGGTCGTTGGCCGGCACCGCGGGGCGCGCGACGAAGACCGTCACCGTGCAGGCCTCCGCGGACGAGGCGGAACGGCTGACCGTGGCGCAGCATCTCGGCCATCTGGCACTGGCGGTGCGAGCCGTCGTCGACGCGCCGGCTTCCGACCAGGCCGTCGTTTATGGCGGCGACGTGTCCCCGGCCATGGCGCACGCCATGCAAACCGGCGGCACACGCATTCAGGTCATCGAAGGCGAGCATCGCAGTGAAGTGACGTTCCAGTGAAACAGACCTGCCGTCTTCTGTTCCTGCTGCTGCTCGGCGCCGTCGCCGGCCACGCAAACGGCCAGACCCGGGGTGGCGCGATCGGGCAACAACCGGCGGCGCCCCCCGCCGCGGTGGTGGCGCAGGCGACGCGGCCCCAGCCGGCCGCGCCGCAACCGGCAACATTGAGCCAACCCCTCTCGGTGCAGGCCGGCACCGGGGTGCTGCTGCGGCTGCCGCAGCCCGCCGCCACCATCATGTCGGCCGAGCCGGGCGTGGCCCGTGTGCAGCCGGCCTCGCCGACCAGCCTGTTCCTGATGGGCGTGGCACCTGGCCGCACGACGGTGATCGCCACGTCGGAGAGCGGCACGGCGATCATGCAATACGACGTCACCGTCACGCCGGGCGGCGGCGTGGCCGCGGCGGCTCCGGCGGCTCCGGCGGCGGAAAATGCTGGAGTGACGCCGGCCATGGCGCGGACAATTCAGGCGGCGATCACCCAGTCGGTCCCCGGCGCCTCGACCGTGCGGACCCGCGCCGCCGGCACCGACGTGATCCTCACCGGCACGGCGTTGACCGCCATGGCGGCCCAGACGGCGGAGGCGATCGCCCGCGCCTATCTCGGCGAAAAGGGCGGCGTGATGGATCAGATGACCGTGCTGGGCAGCATGCAGGTCAACGTCCGGGTGCGCATCGCCGAGATCGACCGCCAGATCACGCGGCAGCTCGGCTTCAACTGGCAGGCGCTGGGCTCCAGCGGCACCTGGAGCTTCGGTCTCAGGACCGCCGCGGCGGTCGTCAGCTCCGGCATCACGCCGCTGCTGCCGCTCGGCCTTACCCCGCTCGCCAACGGCGCCCCGGTTCCCAATCAGCTCGGCGCCGGGTTCACCTCCGGGAACGGCAACTGGGACGTCAACGGCATCATCGATGCGCTGGCGGCCGACCAGCTCATCACCATCCTGGCAGAGCCGAACCTGACAGCGCTGTCGGGCGAGACGGCGAGCTTCCTGGCCGGTGGCGAGTTCCCGATTCCGGTCGCCGGCAACACCAGCAACGGCTCCACCACGATCACCGTCGACTTCAAGCAGTTCGGCATCAGCCTCGCCGTCGTGCCGACCGTGCTGTCGCCGACACGGCTCAATCTGCGGGTGCGGCCGGAGGTCAGCCAGCTCTCCAACAACGGCGCGGTCAGCGTGCCGATCGCCGGCGGCACGCTGACCATCCCGGCGCTGACCGTGCGGCGCGCCGAAACCACGATCGAGCTGGGCAGCGGCCAGAGCTTCGCCATCGCCGGACTGCTGGAGAAAACCAGTACTAACGCGACCAACGCGCTGCCCGGCATCGGCGAGCTGCCGGTGATCGGGGCATTGTTCAAGTCGAACGACTTCCAGCGCGGCGCGAGCGAGCTGGTGATCATCGTCACGCCTTATCTGGTCAAGCCGGCATCGAGTCCGGCGGCGCTGCAGGCGCCGACAGATAGCTTCAAGCCCGCCACCGACCTGGACCGGATCCTGTTCGGCCGGCAGTTGGCGCCGCCCCCGCCGGGATCGCCCCCGTTGGACGCCGGTTTCATCCTGAAATGAGGCCCTTCATGTGTCACTGGCGCAAGATACTCCTGCTGCTGCCACTCGTGGCCTGCACACCCGACTATCCGATGGATCGGCCGGGCACCTGGTCGCCTGGCGTGGTCGGCACGAATGACGCGAACCTGCGGACCATGCTGGTCAATCCGCGTGACCTGGTCGCCGGAGCCGGCGAGGATACCAGCACCGGCGCGGCGGCCGCGGCGCCGGTTGCCCGCCTGGTGGCCGGCAAGCGTGAGCCGCTGCCGGCATCGAACGCGGCGCAGTTCCAGATCATGGCCGCGCCACAGGCGGGGGGTGCAGGAGGCGCGGGAGGTGGCGGTGTCCCAGCAGCCCAATAGTCTCCTGGCGCCGGCACCGCCGCCCGCGCCGGCGNNATGCCGTCCGCTTCTTCGAGAAGGAGCCGCCGTCGCGCATGGCCATCGTCGACATTGCCGCGGAGGAGAACCCACAGGCGGCGCTGGACGATCTGGCCAGGGTCTGCCCGCCGTTCGTGCCGGTGGTCGTGCTCGGCGACAATACCGAGATCGGGTTCTACCGGCTGCTGGTCAATGACCTGGGCGTTGCGGAATACCTGCCCAAGCCGCTGACCCGCGACGCCGTTCAGACGCTGTTGCTGCCGCGGCTGGCGGGCCCCGGCGCGGGACCGGCCATCAGCAGCATACGACGCGGCGGGCATGTCGTCGCCGTGGTCGGGGCGCGCGGCGGAGTGGGCGCGACGACGATCGCGATCAACGTGGCGCTGGAACTAGCCGAGGCCACGAAAGCGCATGTCGTCTTGCTGGACCTGAACCTGCAGACCGGCACGGCAGCTTTGATGCTGTCCTCCCACCCTGGACCGGGCCTGCGGAGCGCGTTGGCAGACCCAGAGCGTGCCGACTCTCTCCTGCTCGAGCGCACGGCGATCGAGGTCGCGCCGCGGCTTCGCCTGCTGGCCGCCGCGGAAGGTTTCGGTTCCACCACCCCGGTCACTGACGAAGGGGTCACGCGGGTACTCGGCCTGCTGCGCCAGAAGTTCAACTTCGTCGTCGTCGACCTGCCGGGAATACCGGTGCCGTCGGCGATGTTCCAGGTGCTCGTGCTCGCCCGCCAGGTCGTGGTCGTGCTCGGGCCCGATGTCGCCGGGCTGCGCGACGCCAAGGCGGTGCGCAGGTTCGTCGCCGACACGACCGGAACGGACCGGGTGATCACGGTGCTCAACCGGGCCGATATCCAAGGCGGTTTGTCACGGTCGCTGATCGAAACCGGCCTCGGCGCGCGTCCGGACATCACCATCCCGGACTTCGGAAAACGCATGATCCAGGCGGTGAACGTCGGTGTTCCGGCACGGACGTGCGTCCCGGCGTTGCGCCGGCACCTGGCGCCACTTGTGCGAGAGATCTCAGGGGTTGAAACGGATCGATCCGGTAAATCCTGGCTGATGAGGATGCTGCGCCGATGAAAGTGTTCGGTCGACGGGACCTGCCGGAAGAGGCGACACGGATCGCCAACGACCCGCTGCCGCCGGCCGCGGCGGAGCCGTCGGTCCTGCCGACGGCCGCGTTGCGCGAACGGGTGCTCAAGCAGATCGACATCGCGGCGGCCAGCGGGTTGACGCCCGCCGCCCTGCAGCGGGAGATCGAGCACCTCATCCACGAGATCGCGAACGAGGAGCGGGTCGGGCTTTCCGCGCACGAGCAGAGCCGTCTCGCCGAGGATCTGGCTGACGACATGATCGGCTATGGTCCCCTGGAGCCACTGCTGCGGGACGATCTGATCACCGAGATCATGGTCAATGGTCCGAACAACGTTTACATCGAGCGATCCGGCAAGCTGGAGCGGACGAATATCCGATTCAGGGACGCGGATCACATCATCGCAATCGCGCAAAAAATCGCCGCCAAGATCGGCCGGCGCATCGATGAGTCGAGCCCGATGGTCGATGCCCGGTTGCGCGACGGCAGCCGTGTCAATGTCATCCTGCCACCGTTGGCCATCGACAGTCCTTGCATCACGATCCGCAAGTTCTCGCGCCACCGGCTCGACTTTGCCGCCATGGTCGCCAATGGAACCATGAGCGCCGGGGTGGCGCATCTGCTCGGGATCGCCGCGCGCGCGCGGCTGAACGTGCTGATCTCCGGCGGCACCGGCTCCGGCAAGACAACCTTGCTGAACGCGCTGAGCCGTCTTATCGACAACGGCGAACGGATCATCAGCATCGAGGACGCCGCGGAACTTCAACTGCAGCAGCCGCACGTGATCCGGCTGGAGACCCGTTCCCCCAACCTGGAAGGGGGTGGCCAGGTCAACCAGCACGATCTGCTGCGCAACGCACTGCGGATGCGGCCGGACAGGATCATTGTGGGCGAGGTGCGCGGCAGCGAGGCCTTCGACATGCTGCAAGCGATGAACACCGGACATGACGGATCCATCTCGACCGTCCACGCCAACACCGCGCGCGATGCCCTGACGCGCGTCGAGAACATGGTGCAGATGGGATATGCCAGCCTGCCCCTTCGGGCGATCCGTTCACAGATCGTCGACGCCCTGGATCTGGTCGTGCATGTCGAACGCATGCGCGACGGCGTGCGTCGGGTCACGCAGGTGGTCGAAGTTTGCGGCCTGGAGGGCGACGTGATCACCATGAATGAACTTGTCGCATTCGAGTTCGAGCGGGAGGACGAGCAGGGCCGAATCCTGGGGCATTACCGCGCGCTACATGGCCGCCCTGGCTTCTTCTCCAGGTTGGAGTATTTCGGCGTGGATCGCGCCTGGACCGCGGCAGAGCGCGAGGTGTAACGATGCCTGTCGGCCTGCTGCTGCCCGTTCTGGTGCTTGTCGGGGTGCTGGTCGTATCACTGGTGGTGTTGCGTTTTGACCTGCGCCGTCAGCGCTTGCAGGCGCGTGTCCAGACCCTGGCGGCACTCGGGGGGGGGGCGGATTCCGCGGCCGAGTCGCGCCAAAGCATCCGCCTTCCGCAGCGGCGCGGTGCCCGCTTCCATGGCTTTGTGTCCTGGGCCCTTGGACTCCCGGCAGACCTGAAGGCCGTGCAGCTCATTCCCACCTGGATGGTTTGCGTCATCGGCATCCTGGCAGCGATCGCCGGCACTGTGATCGGGCGGCTGCATTTTTCCCTGCCGCTCGCCGCTTTGGGGGGTATCGTGACCGGCCTGTTGGTCGCGCGCGCCATCTTCCGCTGGCAGTTCGGACGGTACTTTTCGAAGCTGCGCCGGCAATTGCCGGACGCGATCGAATTGCTGGTCAGCACGACCAGTGCCGGTCTTCCGGCGTCGGACGGGTTCCGCGCCATCGCGCGCGAGATGCCCGAGCCCACCAGCGGCGAGTTTCGGCGCATCGCTGAAGAGATGGCCCTGGGTGTATCGGTTGACGAGGCATTGCGGACGTTGCACCATCGGACCCGCGTGCCCGAGTACGCGATCCTCGCGGTGACCCTGGCCGTGCAATCCAGGAGCGGTGGACGGCTGGTGGAAACGGTCTCGACGCTCGCCGAGACCATCCGGCAGCGGATGGCCATCGTCGCCAGGGCAAAGGCCCTGGCCGGCGAGGCGAAGCTGTCCGCGACGATCCTTGGCATCCTGCCCGTCTTCGCCGGCGTGCTGATGTCGGTGATACAACCCGGGTTTCTGCAGCCGCTGTTCTTCGATCCCCGCGGCAACATGCTTCTGCTCTTCGGCATAGTCACGCTGGCCCTGGGCATCTTGACGATGCGCCAGATGATCAGAGGAGCCACCAGCGAATGACCAGCGATCGCGCGGCCGTGGTCGCCGCTTTGTTGTCCGGCATGGTGCTGCTGGTCAGTATAGCCGTGGTCATGTTGCTGCGCCAGGCAGCGGCACGGGCGCAGTTTCTGCGCGTTCAGACCGTCACCGGAATCGGGCCGACCGACCCGGGAGTCGCGCGAAATGCGCCTTCAATCGGCATGGTCGGCATCCTGCGCCGGCTAGGCGAGCGGCTTCGCAACAGCAAGGGCCTGTATTCCGAGACGGATATAGCCGCGATCGAGAGGATGCTCGTGGCAAGCGGCTTCAAGGCAAGGCAGCTCCTGCCGATCGTGCTCGGCGCCAAGGCGGCATTTCTCATTCTGGCCGTATTCGGGGCGATCCTGTACGGCCTCGTGGGGCATCTCACGTTCGCACACCGCGCCCTGGCAATTGCCCTCGCTTTGCCGGTTGGGATCATGGGACCGGAGATTGTCCTGCGGATGCTGCGCCGTCCCTATGTCAGATCCCTGGAGCGAGGTGTGTCGGATGCGCTGGACCTTCTGGTCGTTTGTACGGAAGCGGGCATGGGTCTCGAAAGTGCGCTGCAGGAGGTGACGCGGGAGATGCGGTATTCCAATCCCGCCATCGCCACAACCCTGGCAACTCTTCTGGATGAGCTACGGGTGCTGCCTGATCGGCGCGAGGCATTTCAGAATTTCGGCCGCCGCTCCGGCGTGGAGGGCATTCGCAGAATGGCAACCATTCTAGGGCAGACCCTGCAGTATGGCACGCCGTTGGGCCACGCCCTGCGGGCCATGGCCAATGAGCTGCGACGCGAGCGGATGGTACGGCTGGAGGCGAAGGCGGTCCGGCTGCCGGCATTGCTGGTCTTTCCACTGATCGCATTCATCCTGCCGTCGCTGTTCGTATCGCTCATGGGCCCAACCATGCTGCGCCTGTTGGACCTGCTCCATGCCGCCGGGTCCGGCCATTAGGGACGGTGAACGGTGCAAAGCCTCGTCCCATTGCTTCGCTTGCTCCCGCTGGCCTTGTGTTGGTCGCTGCTGGCGTGCGCGCCGATGCGGGACGAGGCGGGGCCATCCCGGTCAACGACGAGCCTGACCGCGGATGAAAAGCTGCGCGTGGCTGAAGCGGCGGAAGCCGGAGGCGATGGCGATCTGGCTCTGTCGATGTATCTCGCCGCAGCGCAGAGCGCGCCTTCGGATGTGCCCCTTCAGCTTCGATGTGCGGATGCGCTGGCTCGCCATGGCCATTATCTAGAGGCAAGACAACTCCTCGCCGAACGCCTGCTGGCGAAGCCCGGACAAGTCGACCTTACAAAAGGGTTGGCGCTGATTTATCTCGTTTCAGGTGACCCGGAGCATGCGAGCGGACTGCTGGATCGGATTCTGGCAGTCAAGCCGGATGATCCGGCGGCTCTGACCGATAAAGGAATTGCCCTGGACCTGCTGCGGCGGCATGGCGATGCACAAACGCTGTACCGACAGGCGCTTAAGATTTCCCCCCATGATCCGGCAATCAACAATGACCTGGCGCTTTCGATGATGCTCGAAGGGAGAGTCCGGGAAGCTCAGGAAGTTCTTGAACCTTTCAGGAGTGCTGCTGCCCCGCGGAGACTGGCCACGAATCTGGACATCCTGCATGCGGCGAACGGGCAGATCGACCAATCACGCCCGCTGGCGGACGGCCAGATCAGCGACGATGAACTCCTCAACATCGTCAGAGCGCTCGGCCGGACGCCAGACCATCCTGACGGTACGCACTGACAAGCCGAGGGGCCTGCCGCCGGGCAGCTAGCTGCATTGCGGGCCGCCAAACACCCGACCGACCGAAGATGCTTCTCCAAGGTCTGGGTCACGCCATCAGCTTCACGCCGGTGGGCGATGAACTGCCTCCATTGTTCTCTTGGCGCTTCCGTCATCAATTCAGGTTCTTTCTACGCTAAATATTCACCTAAGGCTCGAAGCCCAAACTTTCTTGTCATGGCTCGGGCGGCTCGGATTCAAGTTTCCCATTTCGAAGGTAACAGACGGATGACCAACGAATCCTGGTTGTCTGACGAGCAATGGGCGTTGAACGATCCCCTTATCCCGATGAGCCGCCGAGGCACGACGCCACCCCGCACCTCGCCATACAGGCGGTAGCACATATTCGACTGTCAAGCATCAGTGCATTCAGGTCTCGCACACCCAGCCGTTTCTCGACGATGTATAGCACGGAACGTTGCGCCGCAAACTCCGCCGCCACCGTTTTCCACGTCATGGCACACCCAGGCTCGGGGCAATGTTACCTGGCCGCGCCGCATGGTGGCATGCAGAGTCGCGGGGTCAGCGACGTTGACCGACCGGTGCACTGGGGACGCGAGCGCGCTGTACTCCTGCGCCAATAGGGTAGGAAATAGGCTAATCGTCCGGAGGTGGGAGTATATCAAATCTCGGCCTGTCCAAGAGCACGAACACGACGTCAGCAACGCTCCCTTGCTCGGTCCCTGAGAGCTGGGCCACCAGAGCCGCCGCGTCCTGAAAGGCGTCCTTTCCATCGGCATCTGCGTCGTAGTCCTCCAAATCATCCTTGAAGAGCGCCTCGACTTCCTCGTTGGACACGGCTCTCCCTTGCGCAATATCCGCCAGCCCTTCGTTGATAGACGTCAGTCCCACTTCGCTGAGCTTCTCTTTCAGATCATATTTCTCTTCGATCGCGTTAAGCGCCAAAAAACAGCTCGTTGAAGGCATCATCCGGGAAGTCCCGAACTCTAGCGATGGCCGCTGCAATGAGCATGGTGAGCTTCTGGCCCATGGGGCCGTCAGAGCGGCCTGCGGAGCTTTTGTCAGCGGACCGGAAACCTAAGCGGGTAGGGGAGCGGTTGGGCACTTTAATGGCGCTCCGCGTATCAGTTCGTGCGGAAAGCCGGCCCCACGTCTTTTCGGTGGTGCAGAACGCGTACTATCTCTATTTCCGTTTTGGACACGCGGTAGAACACCACGTGTGGCGTTATCACGATCGATCGCACGCCAACGATCAGCTCATCGCGCGGCCTCCCGAGTTCGGGATCGTCGAGCAGCCGATCACAAATGGACTCAATCTCAAACAGATGTTTGTCCGCCTGCTCTGGAGACCACTCGTTTGCGCCATAGAGCCAACTCGCCACTAAATCGTGGCCGGCTTCGGGAGATCGAGTAATGCGACGCTCACTCTCGCGCATGCTGGATACGAGCGCGTTGTATAACGTCCGGGATATTCAACTCCCGGCCCTCACCGCGATCCAATGATCTGACTCCCTTGTCAAGTTCGGCACGTAAACGGTCCACCGTCTCGACGTGCAACAGCAATTCCTCGCCAATCCTTTCCTGTGCCGCGGGGGGCAATGTTGCCACTTTTGCCAGGGCCTGATCCAGCAGTTTTGTCATGCTCGGAGTATAGCACAACGCAAAAACCGCTGCACGAAGCACGACGAACAGTGGGTAGGGTCGCAAAACAGATTTCGCGCACGGCCCGCTAGGGAACCCGACCTATTGTGGTAGGGAAGTGCCCGCTGCTTCTGAGGATTCTACCCGATTGACCGCGTGGAACGACTACGTGTGGCCCGAAGCGGCTATTCGTGGGCACGGTGTTCCATCACGATGGGGCCGTCGGATGGATGTCGGAAGCGCACCGGCTATCATTAGGCTCCAATCGATCGGGAAACGGGCTGATTGAAATCAGCGCACCATCCGGGCTGGTGTCATGCAGCGGTTCTGAAATTTTCAGCGTGCATCGCGTACAGAAATCTGGTGCGAAAGTCGGGAAAGCAATAAACGGGGACTAGATGCGAGGAAAGTGTGTTGCATTTCAATATCGAATTCGCCCCTTTGCCGCACTTCGACCCGCGGCATATCTTCGGTTTCCCGCCGAGAGGTCGTAAATTAGATATTGTGCGACGCTTAAATATGGCTCTGTTGAGCCATATTCTACAACCCGCGGTCTCGACACTACGCCAGACGTAACTTGAGCTGTTCGTTCCACAGCGCCCGTTGCTTCAGACCCTCAAGTGCCGCAAGTAGTTCGCCCGTTCGCCGCTCCAATTCGGTGGCATGCCCGACAGCTCACGAGACCAATACGCGCGTGATGCCTGTAGCTCGAACACATCGTGGTCCTTCTCAAAGCGTATTCTGAACGCGTCGAAAAACTCCTCTTGGCCAAGCAAGATGTCGACGCTGGGGCTATCGGCAAATGCTACCGGTAAATAGAGGATATCGCTGAACTGTTTGACCCTGATCGGAACCTCGGTGAAATAGGTCGGTACCCGCGCGTCACTTATGCCGATGAAATCCTTGGTGGGAAGGTTATCGAGCGCGATGCCGAGCACCTGCGCGTAGCGGATGTTCATCAGACTCATGTCTGCGCCGGAGTCCAGCAGACCAAGCACTGTCATATTGCGCTCGGGACCAAGCAGCTCAACTTCAAGCAGTGGACGCGACAGAAAATGTCCTTTGGAGTCGGTCGCTAGGCTTTGGGTATATTTGAATTTCACAAGCTCCGGTGTGTCTCGGTCATCGGCGCGTACCCCACATCTGACGGCATCACCTTAAACACGGTGACGGCCTGATCCCTCACTTCCCTTTCAAGTGCAAGGAGATCATCACTGACCGCAACTAGGCGTTTGTGGTCGGCAGAGATTGCTGCCCATTTGCCTTCGTGGGACTTGTCGATGAGTCGATTGAGGTCCGGTGCCGGGATCATATCTCGTTCCATAAGGTATAAGTGTACCACATCGACGGCGCGCGAGCACAGGACATCATCTGCTTTCGATAGCCGCACAAAGAAAAGAGCCGCCCTTGGTCGGGGCGGCTCATCGTTATGCTTGATCTTGAACGACCGATTTCACTGCCGGAAAGCGCATCAAACCCGGCAACCACTCCGCCGCCGGCCGATCCCCTTCCTTCTCCGGGTCGGTGCGATCAGCGAAGTGTGCAGTCAGCTCGTCCACCAACCGCCGCTTTGTCCATCCGTTCATGCCCGTAAGATACGCCGCCGCTCCGCTTTCACCCGCGACGTGGAGCAATTGCTCCCGCGTGAGAAGGGTCAGGAACGTCGCGTCCGGTCTCCACCAGGCCCGCATCGCCACCCCAAGATCGGCAGCAATACGGTTCAAAAGGCTTTCACCTGTATCCACCGCCTCCACGTGATCTTGCCCCAGGCACAAGACCGGGAGCAGAAACAGCAACTGCTCGAGCGTGTCGTCGGGTAGTACGCGAACCGCGTCCAGCACGATGAAACCGTCCGGCCCATCGATGAGACGAACCGGTCCGTCGTGTCGAGCGGGTGCTTCGGGATCACCGCCAAACCCAAGATGAGCAATGGCGGCGGCTGTCACCTCCTGTGTCGACTGATGAGATCGCTGGAGGCGTTCGGCTGCGGGCGACGCATGGCACGCATGAGCAGTCAGCCGGATACCGAAATCACGACGGAAGCCGACCAGTAGCAGCGTGACCGCCGCTTCTTTCGCCTTCCGAGGATTTGCCAGGA
>PLXO01000344.1 GCA_003151425.1 Acetobacteraceae bacterium | reverse complement strand
AGGGCGGAGCCCTGACCTTCCTTTCGTTCACCCAGCACCACCCCGCCGCAGCGCCCCCAGCCGCGCCAGCGCGGCGTCATCCGCCAACACCGCCGCCCGCTCGGCGCGCGTCAAACCAGCCCACGCGGCCTCCACCGATACCGCCTCGTCCAGCTTCGCGCGCCCGACCAGCAGCGCGAGGTCCAGCGGATCGATCCGTGGCCGCCGTGGCGGCGGCAGCATGCACCGATGCGCGGCCAGCAGCGTCGCGTCATCCAGCAGGCGCGTCACCGGTTCCTCGTCCCGAGCCACCTCCGCCCGCGCGGCCAACTCCGAGGCCCGCGCCAGCACCGCTGGCGGGTCGATCTCCTCCGGGGTGCGCAGCAGGCCCATCCGGCGCAGCGCTCGCCCGGCCCGCCGTGTCCCAGTCACCGCGGCGAGCGGGATCGCCAGCGCCGCCCCCAGCACGACCGGCAGCATCCACAGCGCGAGGTAGGGTGACACCGCCCAGGCGCTCGCGCCGAGCAGCAGGCCCAGCGCGGTGTGGCGCCAATAGCGCCGGATGATCTCACGCAGGGGCACGCTGCCGTCGGCACGCTGCTGGGTGCTCCAGCCGGAATCCCGCCCAAGCAGGATGCGGCACACGTCGGCCGACTGGGTCAGCATCACCACCGGCGCGATCAGGCCGGAGATGACCGTCTCGATCAGCACACTGCCCAGCAGGCGGATGCCGCCGCCGCAGCCGCGCCGCTCGCGCCGATGCAGCAGCACGGCGATGGCGCCCATCAGCTTGGGTGCCAGCAGCAGCGCCATGGTGCCGACGAATATCCACTTGGCGCGCACCGGATCGACCACCGGCCAGTGCGGGAACAGCGACTTGCCGCCCGGGAAATAGTCCGGCGGCACGAAGCGGGCGCGCAGCGCGATCAGGATGCCCGTCAGCAGGAACAGCAACCACAGCGGCGCGGTAATGTAGGACCCGATGCCGGTCAGCAGGTGCAGGCGGCTGATCCATGCCAGCCCGCGTGCCGGCAACACCGCGGCGTGCTGCAGGTTGCCCTGGCACCATCGTCGATCGCGCACCGCCGTATCCAGCAGCGAGGGCGGGCTTTCCTCGTAGCTGCCGGCAAGCCCCGGCACCATGTGCACGGCCCAGCCGCCGCGGCGCATCAACGCCGCCTCGACGAAATCGTGGCTCATGATGTGGCCACCGAACGGCTTGCGGCCGCGCAGTTCCGGCAGCCCGGCCTGCTCGGCGAAGGCGCGTGTGCGGATCAGTGCGTTGTGGCCCCAGTAGTTGCCCTCGGCACCGTGCCACCAGGCGATACCATGGGCGATCAGCGGCCCGTAGACACGCCCGGCGAACTGCTGCAGGCGGGAGAACAATGTGGTGCCGCCGACGATGACCGGCAGCGTCTGGATCAGTCCCACGTCCGGATGGGCCTCCATCGCCGCGACCAGGTGCAGCAGGATCTCGCCGGTCATCACGCTGTCGGCGTCGAGGATCAGGAACTGCGGATAGGCGGCGCCGAACCGCGTCACCCAGTCGGCGATGTTGCCGGATTTGCGCGCGGTGTTCTGCGGCCGCCGGCGATAGAAGATCCGGTCGTCTGCGCCGGTGCGCTGGCGCAATGCCAGGAAGGCGGCCTCCTCGGCAATCCACACCTCCGGCTCGACGGTGTCGCTGAGGATGAAAATGTCGAACGCGTCCGCCGCCCCCAGCGCACGCAGCGATTCTAGGATCGCCTGCAAGCCGGCCGTCACGCGCGACGGCGACTCGTTGTAGGTCGGCATCAGCAGCGCGGTGCGGGTCGTCGGCATGACCATCTCGCGCGCGATCAGGCGCCGGCCGCCGCCCCACAGCAGCGAGACGAAGCCGGCGAGCGCGCTGGTGAACGACAGGGCGATCCAGGCGAACAACGCCAGGAACAGCCCCAGCATGAAAACCACCAGGGCGCTCAGGTCATTCACGCCGAGCACGAGATACATCTCGTAGGTCCCCGCCACGCTCAGCGCGGTGGCGCCGCCGATCACCAGCAAGCGTCGCGCGCCGATGCCGCGCGGTGAGGACTCCGGCCGAGCGGACCGCGCCGGCGCAATCCGTAACGATTGTGTCGGCATCGCCAGCGGTGCCTCGTCCGGCAATGCCCGGAATGATTTTGCGTTGGCGTCCCCGGGGGCGCACCCGGGGGCGTCCCCGGGGACGCCAACGGGTGCGCCCCCGGGCGCCGCGGCGATGCGGGCGTCGGCCAGGCTGGTGCTCCGATCCAATCCGGTATCCATTGTCAGGCCGGTATTGCCGTCGGGCGGATTCTCCTAGTGTCGTGATCCTGACGGTTCGGACCCTCGACCCACGCTGTCATTGCGAGCGAAGCGAAGCAATCCCCTGCGTGCGTTGGTGCGATAACTCCGGGAGATTGCTTCGCTTCGCTCGCAATGACAGCGATGAAGCGGGTGACCAACGTTAGAGTCACAACACCAGTCAGGCCGGTATGCCCCTTCAGACCGGTATGCCCCTTCAGACCGGTATGCCCCTTCAGGCCGGTGTCGCCCTTCAGGCCGGTATCCATCGTCAGGCCGGCGTCCATCGATAGATCCAGGTCTCGGTCAAGGGTTTGCCGTCACCCATCAGCCTGGCGTGCATTTCCACGAGCTTGTTGTCCTGCGGATCGAGCTCGAGGCTCACCCGCCAGCCGTCGATATCCGGCAGCACCGAAGCGACCGCATTGACGAGCTGTCCCTTGCTGCAGCCGCTCTCCAGCACCGGCGCCGTGTCGGCCTTCCACTGCTTCAGCCCCTCGCCGACGAAATCGATGACGAATTGCCGGTTCTTGCCGTTCCACGACAGACCACAGCGCGTGGCGACCACCTTGCCGAGCGGTGGATTGTCCGCCTCGGTCGAGCACCAATGCAGGCGATAGTTTCGCAGATACTCACCCTTCGCGCGCAACGGGTCATGCGGGCGCCAGAACGCGACGATGTTGTCGTTCACCTCCTGCCTGGTGGGGATTTCCACCAGCTCGACGACGCCGTTGCCCCAGTCGCCGATCGGCTCGACCCATAGCGACGGACGCTTCTGGTAGCCTGCCTCGGCATCTTCGTAAGCGGAGAATTGCCGCTCACGCTGCAACAAGCCAAAGCCGCGAGGACTGGTATCGGTGAAGGCGCTGATCTGCAGGTCGCGCGGATTGGCGAGTGGCCGCCACACATGTTCATCCCCGCCGGAGTGCAGCGCCAGTCCGGACGAGTCGTGCACCGCGTTGCGGTAATCGTCGAACCCGGGACGGTCGTTGCTGTCGAACAGGAACATGCTGGTCAGCGGCGCCAGCCCCGAGGTCGCGATATCGACGCGCGGGTACAGCGCTGACTCGGTATCGAATACCGTTTCGGTGCCGGGGCGGATGGTGAAGCGGAACGCGCCGGCCGCGCTCTGGCTGTCCAGCAGGGCGTGCACCACGATGGAATCGCTGCCCGGCGCCGGACGCTCCAGCCAGAACGTCTTGAACAGCGGGAATTCCTCGCCGCCCGGATCGGCGGTCTTGATCGCCAGGCCGCGGGCCGACATGCCGTAGCCCTGGCCCTTGGCGACGGCGCGGAAATAGCTGGCGCCCAGAAAAGCGCAGACCTCATCGTCGTAGTCGGCGCGGTTGAGCGGGTAGTGCAGGCGGAAGCCGGCGAAGCCGATATCGCCGGCGGGCGCCTTGACCTTGTCGAAGGTGAACAGGTCGGGGCGATAGGGGAACGGCGTGGCTTGGCCGTTCACCACCTCGAAAATATCGACACGGTTCTTATACAGGAAGCCGCGCGAGAAGAACTCGGCGGTGAAGCGCAGCTTCTGGTCGTGCCACAGCGCCTGGCGGGGATCGAAGCGGATCGATCGATAGGCCTGGTAGTCCAGGTTCTTCAATTCGTCGGGCAGCGTGGCGTCCGGCGGCTTGTACGGTTGCTGGGCCAGCCGCCGCGCCATGTCGCGGACCACGGACGCCTCGAACAGAAGCGGCTGCGCGGGGGCATCCTGGGCGCCACGCGCGGGGCCAAGCAGCTCGATCAGCGACAGCAAGGCTGTCCCGCGCAGCAACATGCGACGACGCAACACCTGGCGCGCTCCGGCTTGCTGGTCTGTTTCAGATACGCTCAGTCAAACCCACAAATCCCGCCGAATTGTGGCGGGCTGACGCACGTTGATGTGAGGGCTGGGGTTGGGGGTTGTAAGGGGGAGGGTCGGAAAAGCCAGTCCCCCGGACTTGCCCCGGGGGGCAGCGCTGCCGCCATTTGTTGGGCCTACCCCGCCCCGCGCGGCGTGGGCGCATTCGGCCGTCGCGTGGTACGCTTGTCTCTGGCCCGCTACCCCGCTTTGGCGTCGTCGGCGAACCGACCGTGCCGGGGGTTTCCCGGCACGGTCGATGCCCGTCAGCCGCTAATGAAACGTGATCAGTGACCCAGTATGGTTGTCGGTCCCCAGTTGGAAGTTGGCGGTGGTGTAGTTGCCGGTGAACTTGATATTCGCGGTATGGGTGCCGTCGGTGACCGTGAGCGTGCCGGCGCTTGTGGTGCCCTTGTAAACCAGCGCCTTGGCCAGGCTGGAGCTCATATCGGTCAAGTCGATGGCGTCGCTGCCGCCGAACTGCTGGATCGTGGTGGTGTTCATATGGGCGGAGGTATCGGAGAACAGGTCGCCGAACCCGCTGTACCCGGTCAAGGTGTCGGCGCCTCCACCGCCGGTCAGCGTCTGACCTTGCGCCATCGCTGTGATCGTGTCGGCCCCGGTGCTGCCGTTCGCGGTGATGAAGCTCATTTTGCTGAGCGTCAGGTTGGTGACGGCATCCAGCTTGACGATCAAGTCGTTGGAGGCCGCATTCAGCGTCGCGGTGCCGCCAGTGGTCAGCTCCAACGTGGTCTTGCCGGTTCCGCCATTGACCAGCGCGCCCGCCAGCGCCGCGGTTGCCTGCACAAGCGCCGTGCCGCCGCCGCCGTTCACCGTCTCGCCGGTGCCTCCCGCCACCACCCTATCGGTGCCCTTGCCGAGGTTGATGATGTCGCTGTTCGCGGCGCCATAAATGGTGATGATCTCTGGGTTCAAATTCGCCGGATTGGGCGTGCCCGGCGCCACATTCATTGTCAGGTCCAGCCCGTCACGCAGATAGACGATCTGCGGCCCGTGCGGAGTGCCGCCGGCACCGGCCTGGCCCTCGCCGGCGTTGACCACCTGAATTCCGGCCAGTTGCGACGGCGCCCCGAGGTCAAACGATCCGGCTCCGGAAAGGACGAGGGTATTCGTGCCGCCGCCCCCATTGATCGCGTCGTGCGAGTTCAGCGTGGCGTTGGGTGCGACGATCGTGTCGTTGCCGAGGCCCGCGGCGATCGTGACCGGCACCGAGGTCAGGGTGTAGGTCTTGCCGGACGTCGCAACGATACTGCCAGTCACGGTGATCGTCTCCTGCGTGAGCACACCGGAGAAATTGGCGTTGCTGCCGGTGGGCGTCAGAACGATCGTCTCGCTGAGCACGCCGGAGGTGGCGGTGTTCAACGTGATGGCCTGGTTGCGCTCGTCATGCCCGGCGCCGAGACCGCTGAACCCGGGGGTGAAGCCCGCGTTGGTGAACGAGCTGGCTCCGGTGACCGCGAACGTTCCGGACAACAGATCGGCCACGCCGGACGCTGCGTTCAGCACGCCAAGATCGCCGACCAGAGCCGCACCGCCCTGGGCGACGCTGCCCAGGTTCAGCGTGTAGTTGCCGTTGGAGCCGGCGAAGGCGCCGACACCGCCGGTATCCTCGACCTGCGCGGTGGCGAAGTTGTCGACCGTGCCGCTTACCGCGACCGTGCCGCCGTTGATCCCCAGGTCCGTCAGATCCGCGTCGTGGCTGGTGAAGCCCAACGCTGCGTTGCCGCTGACCACCCCGGAGGCAGCGGTGCTCAACCCGAAGCTGACCGTGCCGCTTGCTCCGGCCGCCAAGCCCCCGCCGAGCGAGAAGCCGACCGGGCCGGTATAGTTGCCGCCCAGCGTGTCGGTGCCGCCGGTCAGGCTGTCGGTCAGTGCGCCGCTGGCCACGTTGGTGACGGACAGGCTCTGGCTCACCACGTCGCCGACGCCGTCGCCGACATGCACCACGCCGAAGTTGACGGAGGTGGCCGAAAGCGACGCGATAGATGCGGCGAACACCTCCCCATTTACGGTCAGCGCATTCGATGTCAGCACGGTGTTGGCGAGCCCGCTGGTACCGGCACCGGTGGAAGTGAAGGCGGTGCTGATCGAGGAACCGTTGAAGTTGCCGGACGTCTCGGTGGTGAGTGTGACGCCGATCCCGATGGTTTGTCCGGCGATAATCGTGCCAGGCAGGCTGGAGCCGAACTTATAGATGAGGCTTTCCCAATAGACGCTGGCGGCGATGCCGTCGCTTAACGTGAAACTGCTGGTCAACGCGGCCGCGCCGACACGGGCGACACCGAGATCGATCGTCTGGCTGCTGAGCACAGGGGCCGCAAAGGCGTAGACCGCACCGGTGACATTGACGGTCTGGTCCGGCAGAGCGGTCGTGCCGGACGCGTCGATCCCGGTCCCATCTGAGGCCAATGCGAGTGTGCCGACGCCGGTGATGGAGCCGGTGTTCAGGGTGTTCAAGGCGACGGTCAGGGCGGTGCTGTTGCTGCCCCCGCCGGCGAGTCCGGTGAAGCTGCCCTTCGCGGTGAAGCCGGTGGCGCTGGAGGTCAGCGAAGCATTCAGCTTCTCGGTATTGGCCCCGGCCGGCGCGATGTTGCTGACGGTGAGCGCGCACACCGCCGTCGCGCCGACATGCACATTGCCAAACGCAACCGGCGAGGGTGTGTAACTGGCGGCAGCCTGGTTGATGGTCGTCTGGCTGGAGAGTGTCACCATCGTCCCGGTGCCGCCGTCGGTGCCGGTGGAGACGTGCAGGCCGGCGAGGCTGGTGGTGGAGACAAAGTTGAGCGCCGTGCCGCCGGTCGGAGTGACGGTAAGGGTGCTACCATTGATCACGGCGGCGACGGAGGTAGCGGCGATAAGGTCGATGCGGCTGCCAGCGCCGAGACCGATGATCGCGTTGGTCACACTGGAGTTGGTGTCGATTTTCAGCGTCGCATTGAGACCGTTCAGGTCGATGGTGTTGCTGCCGGCGATGCCGCCGCTGGCGAGTTCGAGGGTCTTGCCAGCCTCGGCCTGCAGCCTCCCGATGCCGCTGACGGCGCCGCTGAGCTTCAGAGTGCCGCTGGCAACGTCCACGTAGCCGCTGTTGCTGAAAGCGACGCCGATCGTGCTGGTGCCGGTGCCTCCCGTCTTGGCGATGGTGCCGGCGTTGGTGAAGGCATTGCTGCCGCCGTTCACAATACCGCCATCATCGGCGGTAAAGTTGAAGCTGGCGCCGCCGGAGATGGCGAGGGTCGAGATCCCTGTGCCGTTGCCGAGTAAGAAATGACCGCTGTCGTTGGTGACTCCGCTATCGGTCCAGGTGGCGCCGTTGATTAGGCTCAGCCCGTTGAAGCTGCTGGCATCCAGGATGATGACGGTGCCGGTGGTAATAAAGCTGCCGCCGCCAAACTGCACCACGCCGCCGCCTGTGCCGCCGATGGTGCCGGAGACGGTGCCGCCTCCGAACAGTGCCAGCATGCCGGAGGTCGCGGTGACCTCGCCGGTGTTGTGCAGTATAGCCTCGAAGGTGACGGTGCCGGTTCCCGCGGTCTTCTCCAGCAGGCCAGCGTTGGTGAAGGTCGTGATCGCGCCATGGTACGATTGGAACGCGTAGAACCCGTCAGCGGTAAAGTCGAAAATACCGAGTGTTTGATTGAAGAACCCGAAGCTCAGATTGCTTGCAGAATAGAAGCCGTCGTAAATATAGGTGCTGTCCAGCACCGTCCCGCTATTGGTCCAGGTCAGGCCGCCATCGATGTAAGCAGCCGTATTGATTGTCGTAGCGCCCGTCATCGCCAGCGTGCCTGGGCCGGTCACGTCGCCGCCGCTCCAGGTCACCGCGCCGGACAGCGTCAGTGTCTGGTTGCTCAACGCCAGTGTGCCACCGTTGACGAGCGAGCCGGTCACGGTAAAGGCCCCACCGCCAAATCTCAGGGCGCCCCCAGCGGTCGTGGTCACCACACCGCCCAGTATGCCGCCGCCATCGAGTTCCAATATGCCGGAGGTGACCTTGACCGTGCCGGTGTTGTTCAGCGCGGCATAGAAGTTGACGGTGCCGGTGCCCGCGGTCTTTTCCAGCAGACCGGCGTTGACGAAGACCGTCGGGGCGCTTTGGAAAAGGTTGTAGAAGGCGCTGAACCCGTCGGCGGTGATGTTGAAGACGCCGGTTGCCTGGTTGGAGACGGTGTTCGTCAAAGCACTCGTCGTCAGACGGTAGTCGTCATAGATGTTGTAACTGTCGAGCACGGTGCCGCTGTTGATCCAGGTCAATCCGCCATCGATATAAGACCAACCGCTGATCGTCGTGGTGCCGGTGGTTGTCAGGGTGCCGGGTCCGGCCACGTCGCCGCCGCTCCATGACACCGGGCCAGGCAACGTGAGGTTCAGGCCGCTGGCGATTGCTACGGTGCC
>PLXO01000075.1 GCA_003151425.1 Acetobacteraceae bacterium | reverse complement strand
ACCCAGAAGAAGATGATGTCGAACCCGGTCACCAGCACGTCGCCGGGATAATAGCGAGCCAGCTCCGGGGTCTTTTCCGGCCAGCCGAGCGTCGAGAATGGCCACAGTCCGGAGCTGAACCAGGTGTCCAGCACGTCCTCGTCCTGCGCCAGTTTCTCGCCCCCGTGGCCGTAGTGCGCATCGGCCGCCACCTGAGCCTCGGATTCATCGTGTCCGACGAACACCGCGCCGTCGGGCCCGTACCAGGCCGGAATGCGGTGTCCCCACCACAATTGGCGCGAGATGCACCAGGGCTGGATGTCGCGCATCCAGGCGAAGAACGTGTTCTCCCACTGTTTCGGCACGAACTGGGTCTTGCCGGACTCCACCGCCTCGATCGCCGGCTTCGCAAGCACCTCGGCGTTGCAATACCATTGCGTCGTCAGAAGCGGTTCGATCGGCACGCCGCCGCGATCGCCGTGCGGCACCTGGTGGGTGTGCGGCTCGACCTTGCCGAGCAGGCCTAGCCGTTCCAGTTCAGCGACGATCGCCTTGCGCGCGGCGAACCGGTCCTGGCCGTCCAGTCCGCGCACGAAGGCGGGATCGGCGACGCCGTCCACCGCCACCACGGCATCGGCGATCTCCGCCACGGTCACCCGCGCCTGGCGATCGAGCACCGAGGGCATCGGCAGGTTGTGCCGCTGGCCCACGACGAAATCGTTGAAATCATGCGCCGGTGTGATCTTCACGGCGCCGGTGCCCATTTCCGGATCGGCATAGGTATCGGCGATGATCGGGATGCGCCGGCCCACCAGCGGCAGCACCGCCTGCTTGCCGATCAGCGCGGCCAGTGTCGGATGGTCCGGATGCACGGCGACCGCGGTGTCGCCCAGCATCGTCTCCGGCCGCGTCGTCGCGACCGTAATGAACTGCCCCGGCGCATCAGCGATCGGGTAGGCGATGTGCCAGAGACGCCCCTTGATCTCGAGCGTCTCCACCTCAAGGTCGGAGATCGCGGTCTGCAGCCTGGGGTCCCAGTTAACCAGCCTGCGGTCGCGATAGATCAGGCCTCGGCCGTTCGCGTCCTTGGTGTGGTACAGGGCGAAAAACACCTCGCGCACCGCCGCCGACAGCCCGGCATCCATGGTGAAGCGCTCGCGCGGCCAGTCGAGCGACGCCCCGAGCCGGCGCAACTGCCGGGTGATGGTGCCACCGGACTCCGCCTTCCACTGCCAGACGCGCTCGATGAATGCCTCGCGCCCCATGGCGCGGCGATCGGCGTTGCCCTGCTCGGCCAGCAACCGCTCGACCACCATCTGCGTGGCGATGCCGGCGTGATCGGTGCCGGGCTGCCACAGCGCGTCGCGTCTCTGCATGCGGCGCCAGCGGATCAACACATCCTGGACGGTGAAGGTCAGCGCGTGACCCATGTGCAGGCTGCCGGTGACGTTCGGCGGCGGGATCATGATGGTGAACGGCGCCGCACTCGATCCCGGGTCGCAGGCGAACGCGCCGCTGGTTTCCCAGCCGGCATAGAGACGCGGCTCGCTCTCGGACGGGTTGAATGTCTTGTCCAGCATCAGGTCTCTCCCGCGGCCCCACGTCCCGCAGGAGGCCGCCGATGGCTTCGCGTCAGGGTGCCGCGCGGGCGACGACGCGCTCGATCTCGGCCCGCACCAGCCGCTCGACCATGCCGGGCAGGTTGTCGTCCAGCCACTGCTTCAGCAGCGGTCGCAGTTCGCCGCGCACCATATCCTCGATGGTCGGACCGCCGCCGTACACCTGGGTCGCGCGCTCCGCCGCCAGGGTGCGCACTAACGACCCGACGGAGGTGGCGGCCGCCGCGGCGGCCTCCGGTGCCATCAGGATCGCGCTGGAAGGCGGCGTCACGCTGAAAGGAGGCGGCGGCACGATTTCGGGCGGCACGGAGATCTCCTCGGCAGGTGCCGGCGGGGGCGGGGGCGGCGCCGGCATCGCAATCGGATCCGGCAGCATCATCGATGCATCGAGCTGCAGCACCCCATCAGCTATTCCTGTCGCGGGTGGTGCCTGAATCGACGCCGGCGCGCTGGCCGGGGCTGCGGCCGAAGGTGTGGCCGGAGGGATGCCCTCCTCTTCGGCCAGGATCCGCCGGATGGAGGACAGGATGTCCTCCATCGACGGTTCACCACCGGCTGCTGGCTGACCGCCAACTGCTGTCTGACCCTGGGTGCCAGGATTGGCTTTGGCTTGCTCGGACTCGCTCATGCGCTTCGCTGCCTCACACCACGGCGTCAGCGGCCGGGCTGGTCGGTGGCATAATCACCCAGCCCAAACCACTTGTTCTCGACGGCATTGTAATACGCGGTCTCGTCGTAGAGCGGCACCGGCAGGTTCAGATCGCGCGCGGTCAGACGGCCGATCGCGGCGGCGACGCCGTACGACGCCGTGATCAACTGCGACAGGTTCTGCACGAGCGTGGTCTGGGAATTCAGCAGGGCCTGCTCCGCGTTCAGCACGTCGAGGGTGGTGCGGCTGCCGACGATCGCCTCGCGCTCCACACCTTCCAGCGCGACCTGGTTGGCGCGGATCGCGGCGCGCGTGCTATCCGCCGAGGCGCGCGCGGCGATCAGCGTCTCCCAGGCCTGCACGGCGCTCTGCACCGCGGTGCGGCGGCTGTCGTCGACCAGCCTGCTCGCCTGCTGCTGGCTCTGCCGTGCCTGGCGAACCGCGGCGTATTCCGACCCGCCCTGGTAGATCGGCACCGAGACGTTGGCGGTCACCAGGTAGCCGTTGGCCTGCGCGTTGCGGGAGGCGCTGTTGTTCTGCTGGAACATCTGGCCCTGCAGGCTGACCTGCGGCATGAGCTGGGAGAATGCGACGTCGATCTGGTCCTTCGCGGCCGCGTTGTTGAACAATGCCATGATCACGTTTGGGTTGTTCGCCGATGCCATCGCGGCAACGTCCTGCGCGGACTTCACCGGCAGCCTCAGCGGCTGCGGCTCGACCAGGTCGGCTGGCGCCTGGAAGCCGATTACCTTCTGATAGGTGGCGCGCGCGGTCTGCAGGTTGCCTTCCGCGGTCTCCCGCGATGCGGAGGCGCCGGCCAACGCCGCCTCGGCCTGTGCGACGTCGGTTCGGGTGATTTCGCCAACCCGGAACCGGTCATTTGTCGCCTGCAACTGCTTGGTCAGCACCTGTTCGTTGTTGACATTCAACTGGAGCAACTGCTGCGCCTGGATCACGCCCACATAGGCGTTGATGGTGTCGGTGAAGCTCTGCTCCTCCTGCACGATCAGGTTGGCGCGTTCCGCCATGTCCTGGTTCTTCGCATGATTGACACTGGCCTGCACCTTGCCGCCGGTATAGACCGGCTGGGTGACGGTCGCTGACGCCGTCGCCAGATCACGCTGCAACGGCGTCTTCGAATTGGTCCCGGTGATGAACGAATAGGCGCGAGCAGTGCCGTCGCCGTAGCCGGCCTGGCCCTGCAGGATGACGGTCGGCCGCCAGCCGGACAGTGCCGTCGGGATATTCTCATCGGTCGCGCGCAGCTTGGCCCGCTCGGCCTGCAGGGCCGGCTGGTAGGAATAGGTCGCCGCGAGCGCCTCACTCAATGTATGCGGCAGCCCGATGGTGCCGGCGTTGCCAGGCGTGGCCCTCGGCGCGCTTGGCGGAATGGGTGCCGTCTGGGCCCGGGCCGGCACACCCTGGCTCAGCCCGACCAGGAGCAGCGCGCCGGCCGCGGCCAGACCAGCCTTCGCCCCAGGCTTCGCGCGAGCCTTGGACCCAGCTTTGGCGAGCGTGTTTTCGCGTTGCTTCATCCCCTGATCCTCGTCCCGCCGGATACCTGCCAAGGTGATCCGGATACCTGCCGAAGTGACATCGTCCCGCACGGCGCCGCGTTGCCTGGGCACAGACGTGCCATATCGCCGCATCGCACGCCAAGTTATTCCTGACCAGCCTGCCGGCCAGCAATTCTCGTTTTGGTCGGGCGGTACGGCCTTTCAACGTCATGGCCGGACTTGTTCCGGCCATGACGATGTGGCAACCAGATGGGTCAAAATGAGAATTGCTGCCCGCCGGCGTGCGGTTAGAACGTGAAGGCCGGCGCCGGCAACAAGGCCGGGATCGGCGGCGTGGCGCAATCGAATTCCGGCCGCATTTGCAGCCCGGCCTGCGTCGCCTCGCCGAGCACGGCGTGGCCGGGTCCGGTTGCACCGCGGATCACCGTCACCAGCCGCCCGGCTTCCTGGCGCAACTGCACCACGATCGCCGGCGGCGGCACCGCTACCGCGCCTTCGATGAGCACGATGTCGTATGGGGCCTCCGCCGGCCAGCCGGCGGCCAGCGCGCCGGCCACAACGGTGACCCCGGGTGAAATCGTCGCCAGAGCGGTGCGCGCCACCGCCAGAAGCGCCTCGTCCTCCTCGAGCGCGGTCACCCGCACGCCGCAGGCGGCCAGCACCGCGGCGCCGTAGCCGACGCCGGCCGCGACCACCAGCGCCCGCTCGCCGGCGGCTGGGGAAATGAGCTGGATCAGCCGCGCGGTCAGCATGGGCTTCATCAACACGCGGCCGTTCCCCAGCTTCACCTCGTCGTCCGCATAGGCGAGGGGCGCCAGGGCGGCCGGCAGGAAGCGTTCCCGCGGGATCGTGCGCATCGCCGTCAGGATGCGCGGGTCGGTGACGTTGTTGGGGCGGATCTGGCTGTCCACCATCCGGTTGCGGGCATCGGCGAACGGGTCGATCGCGGCGGCCATGTCCATGCTGGTCTCTGCGGTGGTTGCTTCGCACGAGGTTATAGAGGGTTCCGTGCCCGCTGGGACAGAGGGGGATCGGCCGCGCGCCGATCAGGGTACTCGCGCCGGCAAGACTGGCACCGTGCGCGCTGGCAAGATCCGCACTCTGGGGCAGATCGTGGGCTTGACCGTGCCAGGCACCGCAACCGATATAGGGTCGCCTCTCTCGGGGGTCCGGTGGCAGAGTGGTGATGCAGCGGACTGCAAATCCGCGAATGTGGGTTCGATTCCCGCCCGGACCTCCATCTTTTCAATGAGTTAGAGGCGTGCGGCTCATCTCACGTTGTCGCGCCAACGTTGTCGCGCCAAAATTCTCATCGCCGAGGCAATCGCGTCGTCACTGCCAGATCACCCCACGCTTGCCGATCGTCAGGAGCACTCTCGAGGCGCCCTGTTTGGTCTAGGGCGGCCGGCGGTCGCTCGCCCAAAAGGGGGGATGCGGGGTGAAGCTAAAATAGGAGCAGGCATGCAGGGGGGACTAACGTGCCTGCTCCTATGGGAGCCAGATCAACCGTCGGTCCCGATAAGTTCGGTTGGTTGATTGCCTTGATCGTAACCACAAACGCAGCGGGAGCGACAGGGACGGAAACTACTCAGGCCGCATCCGAACCTGCGACCTTCTTTGCAACCTTGACCTTGGTCGCCTCGCCGAGAGCAGGCTCGGTCAGCTCGTCGGCGGCCTTGGCCTGCGCCTCATAGTCAACCGCCATCTTGAGCAGCCTCGCCTTCGAGGCTTCTCGCTCCTGCATCTCGGCCATGCCTCGGAAACGTGCCGCCTCCTCACGAAGAAACTGAGGTGTCATCGTCAATCCTTTCAGCGTCACTCTAATCCCGCAATGGCCGCCACGGAGACTCTACCAGCACTCGATGATGACAGGGGGAACAAGAGATGTGTGTACTCTGTGCGCCGAGCGCAAGTCCTGTCGTAGCTGGGATTGTCATATCAGCCACCGAAAGTATTGTCATATCAGCCACCGAAAGTATTGACTCCCCCGGTCCGTTCGCACCGGCGATGACGCGTTCGATCAGACACCGGGGTAGGTCACTCCTTCCGCCGGCTGGTATCACGAGCTGCAATTGCAGATCGCCGCCTTCTCGACGATCGACCTGCGCGCTGCGGAGGCGGCTCGTCGAGAAGGCCACGGGCTGCGTACGTCGAAATCACCCGTCGGGCTTCCAACAATTGCCGGCGGACTTGCACATTTATGGTGCGACAGGGTCAAATAAGACGGTAATTTCGGTGAAACCATGGTCTTCGAGGTTGATATTGTTACGACCCAAGCTGCATGGTTTGGTGCCTATCCTCGATGGAACGAGCACGATGGAGTTATCGGGTTATCCACTGATCATCGCATCGCAAAGGAGTTTCATGCGAGACCTCCCAGATGTTTGGCGCGAATGCCGCGGTTGGGTGACGTTAAGCGTCGATCCAAGCACCCTGCAAGGCAATGCCTGAGCAAGCGTGGGCGTTTTCGCGCGGCGATGGACGTGCTGCAATCAGGTGCCGCAATCGGAACGCGTGTGATGACCTTGGTTGATCCGGCCGCGGCTGATCCGGCTGCAACGACAGATGGGAAACGATCATGACCGAACCCTATGCGCGCTATACGCGCCTGCGCTTCGACCGGCCGCACCCGAAGGTGCTGCGGGTGACGCTGGACAACGGCAAGATGAACACCGCGGACGCGGCCCTGCACGGCGAGCTCGCCGATATCTGGCGCGACGTCGATCGCGACCCGAGCGTCAACGCCGTGATACTGACCGGCGCGGGGAAAGTGTTCTCGGCCGGTGGCGACTTCGCGCTGATCCGCGAGAACATCGAGGATTTCAACGGCCGCGCCCGGCAGTGGAAAGAGGCGCGCGACATCGTCTACAACCTGATCAACTGCTCCAAGCCGGTGGTCAGCGCGATGCGCGGCGTCGCGGTGGGCGCGGGGCTGGTGTGCGGCATACTCGCGGACGTTTCGATTGCGACGAAGGACTGCCGCATCATCGATGGGCACACGCGGCTTGGCGTTGCCGCGGGCGATCACGCCTGCATCATCTGGCCGCTGCTGTGCGGCATGGCGAAGGCGAAATACTACCTCCTGCTGTGCGAGCAGGTGCTCGGCGAGGAGGCCGAGCGCATCGGCCTGATCAGCCTGGCAGTCGAGGACGCAGAGCTCGATGGCAAGGCGGTCGAGGTCGCGACGCGTCTGGCCGAGGGCGCGCAGAGCGCCATCCGCTGGACCAAATACGCGCTGAACAACTGGCTGCGCGCGATGGGTCCGACGTTCGATTCGTCATTGGCGCTGGAGTTTCTGGGCTTTACCGGGCCGGAGGTGAAGGAGGGGCTGGCGTCGCATTTGGAGAAGCGTAAGCCGGTGTTTCCGCCCGCGCCGCCGATCTGAGGGCAATCGGCGGAACAGTTGAGTCTTGGTCCATTCGTACTGGCACTGCGCTCACATGCGGGCTGGGTTGATCCACCGGTCGCGCCCTATGGCATTCATACGTCGTTGCCCAGCCGTTTCAGGCTCGGGACCTGGGCGGTCGCTCCTAGCAAGCAAGGCAGCAAGACAGTAAGATTCTAACGCAGAGATCGCAGAGATCGCAGAGGCGCAGAGAAGGAATTAATGCGCTTCGCGCGGTGCCGGAACCGAGAGCTGCGCGAAGCGCCCAAACCCTATACTTCTCTGCGCCCTCGGAGCCTGCCCCCGGGCGCTTGACCCGGGCGATCTCTGCGCCCTCTGCGTTAGAATCTTACTGTTTGCTGGCTTGCCCGCGGGTGATGCGAACCAGCGCCGGACTCACCAGTCTATCGGCGATCAGGCGCGGCTGAACGTCAGCCCGCCAGGCGCGCCTTCACCATGCGCAAGGGCGTGTAGGTGAGGGCCACCTTGCCGTCCTGCTTCACCACGCTGTTGCGAGTCCGCACCAGACCGCGATTCGGCCGGCTGTTGCTGCGCCGGCTCTCGATCACCTCGCATTCGACGTGGATCGTGTCGCCGGCGAAGGTGGGGCCGACGACGTTCAGCTCCATGTGCAGGAACGCGAAGCCGGTGTGCTGCATGGTGGCGTGTACCAGAAGGCCCTCGGCAAAGGCATAGACCATCGCGGCGGGCACCACGCGCTGCGTGATGTCGCTTTCATTGCGCAGGAACTCCACATTGGAGAACAGCACCTCGGTCATCCCGGTCACGCCGATGAAGTTCACCAGGTCCGCCTCGGTCAGGGTGCGCCCGATGGTGCGGAATTTCCGGCCTTGCGGCAGGTCCTCGAAATAGAGGCCCAGTCCCAGCACCTCGTAGCCGCCGATCTCTGCCATTAGTTGCTTCTTCCGCCGCCGCCCAACCCGGTGCTTCCCAGCCCCGGGCTTCCCAGCAACGTGCGGGCGATGATGTTGCGCTGGATCTGGTTGGTGCCTTCGACAATCTGCAGCACCTTGGCATCGCGGAAATAGCGATTGATCGGATAGTCGTTCGATATCCCCGCCGCGCCAAACAACTGCACCGCGTCGGTCGCCACCCGCATCGCCGTGTCCGAGGCGAAACATTTCGCCATCGCCGCGGCGCGTGCCAGTTCCGCGCCATGCGCACCTGCGTCGGCCAGCGCGGCGGCGCGATAGGTCAGCAGCCGCGCTGCCTCCACCCCGATCGCCATGTCGGCAAGCATCCAGCGCACGCCTTGGAAGTCGCTGACCGCCTGGCCGAAGGCGCGGCGGTTGCTGACATACTCGGCGGCCAGGTCCATCGCGCCCTGCGCCAAGCCGACGCCGCGCGCGGCGATCAGCGGGCGCGACGCGTTCAGCGCCGCCATCACCGACTTGAACCCCTGTCCTTCCACGCCGAGCATGTTCTCCGCCGGGACACAGGCATCGTCGAGGAACAGCGCAGAGGACGGGATGCCGCGGGCGCCGAGCTTGTCTTCCGCGCGCCCGACGGTGAAGCCGGCGGTGTCGCGCTCGACGATGAAGAAGTTGATCGCGCCGCGCTTCGCCTCCCCAGTGCGGGCAGCGACGAGGATGAAGTCGGAAACCGCGGCGTTGGTGCACCAGACCTTGTTGCCGGTAAGGCGGTAGCCGTCGCCGTCGCGCCGCGCGCGGGTGCGAATGCCGCTGACATCCGATCCGCTCTGCGGCTCGGTCAGTGAGAAGCCGGCGCGCAGCGTGCCGTTGGCGAGTCCGGGCAGCAAACGTTGCTTCTGTGCTGTCGTTCCCGCGGCGATGATCGCCCCGATCGGCGTCCACTGCACCAGCAGCAGATACGCTGTGTTGTAGCAGACGCGCCCGAGCTCCTCGATCGCGACGCAGCCGGACAGCAGACTGCCGGCGCCGCCGTACTCCGGCGGAAACGGCAGGGTGAACAGGCCGAGGTCCCGCAGCAGATCGAACATGTCCTGCGGATAGGCCGCGTCGCGATCGATCGCCGCGGCGCGCGGGGCCACGCGTTCGGCGGCGATGCGGCGCACCAGCGCTTGCACCTCGCGCTGGTCGTCGCCGGGCAAAAAACTGCCGGCGGCGGCACTCGGCAGGTCCGGCACGATCGCGCCTCCGCGCTTGTTGAACGTCGTGCACGATGCTGGACAGCGGTGCTGCGAGCGTCAACCATGGCCGGGGCCGGTCCCTCGGCAGCGGACACCAGCGATGGAGGTGCAGTTGCCGGTGGTTTTCACCATCTGATAGACAAGGTGCCCGCCCACACGCATAAAGCACAGCCAATCCAGGAGGCTCGCATGTCATTCCGCTTCGTCTTCCTGCCACCGCAGACCGAGATCACGCGCGACTGGGCGCGCCGCCTGACCGCTGCGCAGCCGGACCTGGACATCGTGCTGGCCGAGGATGAGGCCGCGGCCAATGCGGCCATCGTCGACGCGGACGCCGCGTTTGGCCGCCTGCACCCACAACTGCTGGCGCGCGCGCGCAAGCTGCGCTGGCTGCAATCGCCGCAGATCGCCCCGCCCGCCGGTTATTACTATCCCGAACTGGTCGCGCACCCGCTGGTGGTGACCAACATGCGCGAGATCTTCAACGACCATATCGGCGCGCACATCATGGCCTACGTGCTCGCCTTCGCGCGCGGGTTGCACTACTACATTCCACAGCAGCTCAAGGGGGTCTGGCAGCCGCGCCGCGAGGACACCGGCGTGGTGCATCTGCCGGAATCGACCGCGCTGATTGTCGGCCTGGGCGGCATCGGAGCGGAGGCCGCGCGGTTGGCGGCGGCGTTCGGCATGACGGTGATCGGCACCGATGCGCGGCGCGAAGCAGCCCCACCGCATGTGAGCGAAATGCATCGCCCCGAAGCACTGGACGATCTGCTGCCGCGCGCCGACTTCGTCATCCTGACCGTGCCGCACACGCCGGCGACCGAGGGTTTTATGCACCGCGCCCGCTTCCAGCGCATGAAGAAGTCGGCCTTCTTCATCAATATCGGTCGCGGAATGACGACGCGGCTGGACGATCTGGTGGCGGCGCTGGATGCGGGCGAGATCGCGGGTGCCGGCCTGGATGTGTTCGAGATCGAACCGCTGCCGGCAGGCCACAAGCTGTGGCGCATGCCAAATGTGCTGATCACGCCGCACACCGCCGGCTACGGGCCGTATCTGGACGAGCGGCGGTACGAGATCGTGCGCGACAACTGCCGCGCTTTCGCCGATGGCAAACCGTTGCGTAACCCGGTGGACAAGGCGTCGTGGTTCTGAGCGATGGCGTCAGCGGGCGAGACGCGTTCGCGCGTAGAGCTCCGCCAGGGACACGCGGAAGTCGATGCTGTCCAGCAAGAGCTCGCCCTCGGTGATCACGGTCGTTCGCTCCGGCCAGGCGCCATCTGCGGACCGTCGCAGCAGCTCGGCCGCGATCCGGCTGGTGTGCAGCACCAGGATTTCCTGCACGCTTGGAATGGAGGTGTAGGTCCACACATTGGTCCAGGTCTTCGGCTGGTTGCTTGGCGAGAGGATCTCCACCAGCAGCACCGGCTCCGGCAGCGCTGCCTGCTCCGTCTCGTAGGGCGTGCAGGTCACGCCGAGATCGGGCACACGCATGTTGTGCGCGGCGAAAAGACGCGGGATCACGCCAGGGGCCGTCACGACGTCGCATGGGCTGCCCTTGGCACGCAGGTGATTGCGGATGAGGCTTCCCAACTCGTTCTGGAGCATTCCGTGAGTCCGGTTCGTCGGCGCCATCGCGCGCGGCTCGCCGTCAACGAGTTCGTACGTCAGGAAGTCGCCGGACTCCCAGTTGAGGAACTCGTCGACCGACATGCGGACTGGTACCTTCGCAAGCGCGACCATGCGACCTTATATCACTGAAGGCACTCCGAGGTAAACGGCACGCTTTCTCCGGTGGAGGTTCGCGCGAGGATGGCTTTCTCCCCGCCCAGCCTTTCGCAGCACAACCGCATCGCCTACAAGAACCGCCTGACTCCTGCGCCAGCAGCAACACGAGGACCCGCATGACCAAAGCATCGGCCGCCGCCGAGGTGATCGACCTGTCGCCCGTCGTTGCCGATGAGGTGAAGTATACCACCTGCTACATGTGCGCCTGCCGCTGCGGGATCAAAGTGCATCTGAAGGACGGCCGGCTGCGCTACATCGAGGGCAACCGCAACCACCCGGTGAACAAGGGCGTGTTGTGCGGCAAGGGCTCGGCCGGCATCATGCAGCACTATTCGCCGGCGCGCCTGCGCAAGCCGTTGCTGCGCGTGGGCGAGCGCGGCGCCGGCGACTTCAAGGAAATCGAGTGGGAGGAGGCGCTGAGCCTGGCCACGCAATGGCTCGGCGACATCCGCGCCACCGATCCCAAGCGGCTGGCGTTCTTCACCGGGCGCGATCAAAGCCAGAGCCTCACCGGCTGGTGGGCCAAGCAGTTCGGCACGCCGAATTTTGCCGCGCATGGCGGGTTCTGCTCGGTCAACATGGCGACCGCCGGGCTGTATTCGATCGGCGGCAGTTTTTGGGAGTTTGGCGAGCCTGACTGGGATCGCACGAAATACCTGCTGATGTTTGGCGTCGCCGAGGACCACGATTCCAACCCAATCAAGACCGGGCTGGCGAAGCTGAAGGCGCGGGGGGCAAAATTCGTCAGCCTCAATCCGGTGCAGACCGGCTACTCGGCGCTGGCCGATGAGTTCCTGGCGATCCGCCCGGGCACCGACGGGCTGTTCGTGCTGGCGCTGGTGCACGAACTGCTGCGGACCGACCGCATCGATTTGGATTTTCTGGCCAGCTACAGCAACGCGATCTGGCTGGTGATCAACAATCCGGGCGGCGCGGACGACGGGCTGTTCGCACGCGACGCCGACGGCAAGCCGTTGGCGTGGAACCGCGACGCCGACGCGCCGGTGGATGCGGCCACGCCTGGCATGCGGCCCAGCGTCATCGGCGAGGTCACCCTGCCTGATGGCCGCCGCGCGCGGCCAGTGTTCCAGCTGGTTGCCGAACGCTACCTGGACGGCAAATATGCACCCGATGCGGTGACGGAACGCTGCGGCATCCCGGCCGCGACGATCCGCCGCATCGCGACCGAGCTTTTCGAGGTTGCATTCAACCAGACGATCGAACTGGATCAGCCCTGGACCGATACGTTGGGGCGGCGGCACGAGAAGATGGTCGGGCGCCCGGTAGCGATGCACGCGATGCGCGGCATCTCGGCCCACTCCAACGGGTTCCAGACCTGCCGCGCGCTGCATCTGTTGCAGATGTTGCTTGGGGCGATCGATACCCCGGGGTCATGGCGCTACAAGTCGCCGTATCCGAAACCGAACCCGCCGGCCGCCGCCCCGGTCGGCAAGGGCAGCAAGCCGAACACCATGCTGCCCGGCATGGCGCTGGGGTTTCCGCAGGGGCCGCAGGACTTGCTGCTGGAGGACGACGGCACGCCGGTCCGCATCGACAAGGCGTTCACTTGGGATGCCCCGCTGGCCGCGCATGGCATGATGCACATGGTGATCGCCAATGCCTGGGCGGGCGATCCGTACAAGATCGACACGCTGTTCATGTACATGGCGAACATGGCGTGGAACTCGTCGATGAATCCGGGCGAGGCTATGCGCATGCTGGCCGACAAGGACGCCGCGACGGGTGAATATCGCATTCCGCATGTGATCTACGCTGACGCGTTCTTCTCGGAAACCGTGCCGTATGCGGATCTGATCCTACCCGATACGACCTATCTGGAGCGGTGGGATTGCATTTCGATGCTGGACCGGCCGATCGGCAGCCCGGACGGGCCGGCGGATGCCATCCGGCAGCCGGTGTTGGCGCCCGACCGCGACGTGCGGCCGTTCCAGGACGTGCTGATCGAGCTTGGTGCGCGGCTGAAATTGCCAGGTTTTGCCAAGGACGATGGCAGCCCGACCTATCGCGACTATCCGGATTATATCGCCAATCACGAGCGCGGCCCCGGCATCGGGCCGCTGGGCGGTTGGCGCGGCGCCGACGGCACCGCCGTGGGCAAAGGCGCGGCGAATCCCGACCAGCTCGCGCGCTATGTCGAGAACCAGTGTTTCTGGCGGCACCAGCTGCCGGAGGAGCAGCTCTACTTCAAACATGCCAACGCCGCCTATTTGCGCGACGCGCACGCGATGGGACTGATACCGAACACCAACCAGATCGTGCTGCAGCTCTATGTCGAGCCACTGCAGCGCTTCCGCCTGGCCGCCGAGGGGCATGGTCCGGTGCAGCCGCCCGATACGCATCGCGCGCGGGTGCGCCACTACTTCGATCCGTTACCAATCTGGTATCCGCCGATCGAGGACACCGCGCCGGGGCAAGCTGCCTGGCCGCTGCACGCAATCACCCAGCGGCCGTCTATCATGTACCATTCGTGGGGATCGCAGAACGCCTGGCTGCGGCAGATCTACGACCGTAACCATCTCTACATGAACCGCCGCACCGCGACGGCGCTGGGCATCGAAGATGACGACTGGGTCTGGGTGATCAGCCGAACCGGCCGAGTGAAGGGCCAGGTGCGGCTGATGGAGGGGGTCAATTTGGACACGGTCTGGACGTGGAACGCGATCGGCAAGCGCGCTGGCGCGTGGAACCTGGGCGCCGACGCGCCGGAGTCGCGTGAGGGTTTCCTGCTGAACCACGCGATCTCCGAGTTCCGCACGGACGCGGACGGCACTGTTCAGTCCAACAGCGATCCGATCACCGGCCAGGCCGCGTGGTACGACCTGCGCGTGCGCGTCGAGAAAACGCAGGCCGGCACCACCGAGCCGCATCCCGGCACGCTGCGCCTGCCGCCCGGGATGACCGCGCCGCCGCATTTGTTGCGCTTCAATGCCTCGGGGCCAGCGCGATGACCGCTATCCCGCCGCCAGGGGCGAAGAAGCTCGGTCTGGTGATCGATCTGGATACCTGCGTCGGCTGTCATGCCTGCGCGGTGAACTGCAAGGAGTGGAACACCTCGGGCCATTCCGCGCCGCTGCCGGATTTCGATGCGTATCAGGCGAAGCCGCAGGGCGTCTGGTTCAACCGCGTGCACAGCTACGAGGCGGGCGAAGGCTGCGACAGCCGCACCGTGTATTTCCCTCGTTCCTGTCTGCATTGCGAGGAACCCGCCTGCGTCACCGTCTGTCCCACCGGCGCGTCGTACAAGCGCGCCGAGGACGGCATCGTGCTGGTTAACCCCGACACTTGCATCGGCTGCAAACTATGCTCCTGGGCCTGTCCGTACGGCGCGCGCGAGTTCGACGAGGATGCCGGCGTGATGAAGAAGTGCACGCTCTGTATCGACCGCATCTACAATACGAACATTCCGGAAGAGGACCGTGTTCCTGCCTGCGTTTCCACCTGCCCGGCGCAGGCGCGGCATTTCGGCGATCTGGGCGATCCGGACAGCGCGGTGTCACGCCTGGTCGCCGAGCGCGGCGGCTACGACCTGATGCCGGAGCTTGGCTACAAGCCGGTGAACAAATACCTGCCGCCCCGCGAGCGTCCGCGCTACAGCGGCCTGGCCGAGGCGCCGGTCGAGAGCGTGGCCAACCCGTTGCTGCGGTGGATCGACCGCGCGCTGTCGCGCTGAGCATCACGATGCATCCCGCGCTGTCCGTCATTCTGTTCACCACTGCCTCCGGCGCCGGCTACGGCATGCTGTTCTGGCTTGGCTTGCTGGCCCCGCTCGGCCTGCTGCCGGTTGCGGCCGGATTCGGCGTCACTGCGTCGGCGCTGGGGCTGGCGCTGGTCACCATCGGGCTGATGTCATCCACGCTGCATCTTGGCCACCCGGAACGCGCCTGGAGGGCGATGAGCCAGTGGCGCACGTCGTGGCTGTCGCGCGAGGGTGTGACCTCGCTGATCACCTACGTGCCGGCGGTCGTGTTTCCGCTGCTGTGGCTGATCACCGGTGCGCCCGGGCCAATCGGCTTTGCCAGCGCGGTGATGGCGGTGGCCACGGTGGTCTGCACCGGCATGATCTACGCCTCACTGAAACCGATCCGGCAGTGGTCCAATCCCTATGTGCTGCCGATCTACCTGCTGGCGGCGCTGTTCTCCGGGGGTGCGTGCCTGGCCGGGGTCGCAACGTTCTGGAGCGCAAGCCCACTTCTGGCCTACGCGTCCGTGGTGGCCGCCGTGGTGACGCTGGCGGCGAAGTTGGCTTACTGGCGCTCGATCGATGGCGGCGCCGGCGCGCGCACGCCGGCCGATGCAACGGGGCTGGGGAAGCTTGGCACGGTGCGCTCGCTCGATCCGCCCAACACCCAGGAGAACTACCTGCTGCGCGAGATGGGTTACCGCATCGCCCGCAAACATGCAGCACGGCTGCGCGTCGTTGCGGTGATGCTGGGGTTCATCGCACCGATCGTGCTGTTGCCGTTCGTTCCGCCGGTGGCGGCGATCGCGGCACTGCTCGGGCTGCTGGTGGAGCGGTGGCTGTTCTTCGCCGAGGCGACCCACACCATCACGCTCTATTACGGCCGCGCGGCATAGGCGGTATCATCCCGTCGGATCGTCACTGGCATCGCATGCAACGTTTTTCTGCCTTGTCCCTGCTGCGCCACGCGCTGGGCGGCCACACCGGATGGCAGCCGCAATGGCGCGCGCCCGAGCCGAAGCCTGCCTATGACGCCCTGATCATCGGCGGTGGTGGGCATGGCCTGGCGACCGCCTATTATCTGGCGAAGCAGCACGGGCTGCGCAACATCGCGGTGCTGGAGCGCGGCTGGATCGGCGGTGGCAACACCGGACGCAACACGACGGTGATCCGGTCGAACTACCTGTTCGCCGAGAGTGCGGCGCTGTACGACCACGCAGTGCGGCTATGGGAGAGTCTGTCGCAGGAGCTGAACTACAACGTGATGTTCAGCCCGCGCGGCGTAATGATGCTGTGCCACACGCAGCACGACGTGCAGGTGTTCAAGCGGCACGTGCACGCCAACCGCGCTGCCGGGGTGGACAACGAATGGCTGACGCCGCAGCAGGCGAAGGCGTTTTGTCCGGCGCTGAACATCGGCACGGACCTGCGCTATCCGGTGCTCGGTGCGGCACTGCAACGGCGCGGTGGCGTGGCGCGGCACGACGCGGTGGCCTGGGGGTACGCGCGGGCGGCGGACGCGCTGGGCGTCGACATTCTGCAGAACTGCGAGGTCACCGGCATCGATCGAGATGCTACGGGCGCGGTGACCGGGGTGCAGACCACGCGCGGCGCCATAAGCGCGCCGAAGATCGGTGTGGCGGCGGCCGGGCATACCAGCGTGGTGATGGCGATGGCCGGGCTGCGCCTGCCGCTGGAGAGTTATCCGCTGCAGGCGCTGGTGTCGGAGCCGGTGAAGCCGGTGCTGCCCTGCGTCGTGATGTCGAACACCATCCACGCCTATATCAGCCAGTCGGACAAAGGAGAACTGGTGATCGGGGCCGGAACGGATGCATATACGTCCTACACCCAGCGCGGCGCGCTGCACATCGCGATGCACACGCTGGATGCGATCTGCGAGCTGTTTCCGACATTTCGTCGGCTTCGCATGCTGCGCAACTGGGGCGGCATTGTCGATGTGACACCCGATCGCTCCCCGATCATCGGGCGCACACCGGTGCCTGGGCTGTACGTCAATTGCGGCTGGGGAACCGGCGGGTTCAAGGCGACGCCGGGGTCCGGGCATCTGTTCGCCTGGACGATCGCGCGCAACGAACCGCATCCGATCAACGCACCGTTCGCTCTGGCGCGCTTCCGCGACGGCGCCACGATCGACGAGGCGGCCGCGGCGGCGGTTGCGCACTGATGCTGCTGATCACCTGCCCCTGGTGCGGCGCGCGGCCGGAGCTGGAGTTCAGCTACGGCGGCGAGGCGCATATCGCGCGTCCCGCCGATCCCGCTTCGGTCAGCGATGCGGACTGGACTGCGTTTTTGCACCTGCGCGGCAACCCGAAAGGTGCGCATCGCGAGCGGTGGCGCCACACGCATGGTTGCGCACGGTTCTTCAACGCCGTGCGTGATACCGCCAGCGATACGATCCTGGCCACCTACAAGCCGGGCGATCCGCCGCCATGAACGCGTTTCGCACCGCGTCGGGCGGACGTATCGATCGCACGCGCTCGCTACGGTTCAGCTTCGACGGGCAGGCGTATGAGGGGTTTGCGGGCGACACGCTGGCCTCGGCGCTGCTGGCGAACGGCGTGCATCTGTTGGGGCGGTCATTCAAGTATCATAGGCCGCGCGGCGTGCTGGCGGCCGGGGCTGATGAACCCTCGGCGCTGGTCACGATCATCCGCGACGATGCGCGCCGCACCCCGAACCTGCGCGCCACGCAGATCGAGCTGTATGACGGGCTGCGCGCCGAGAGCCAGAACCATTACCCCTCGCTCGGATTCGATGTCGGCGCCATCAACGATTTTCTTGCGCCGTTGGTTCCTGCCGGGTTCTACTACAAGACGTTCAAGTGGCCGGCCTGGGCGTGGTACCGCGTCTACGAGCCGGTGATCCGCGCCGCCGCCGGCCTGGGTCGCGCGCCGACCTTGCCGGATCCGGATCGTTACGCACAACGCTATGCGCATTGCGACGTGCTGGTGGTGGGTGCCGGGCCGGCCGGCCTCGCGGCTGCGCTCGGCGCCGCGGAGTCGGGCGCCAAGGTCATGCTGTGCGACGAGCAGGCGGAGCTGGGCGGCTCGCTGCTGGCGGAGACGACGGCGACGATCGATGGGATGCCGGCACAGAATTGGCTCGATGCGACACTCGCCGCGCTGACACGGCATCCCGGCGTGACGCTGCTGCCCCGCACCACGGCGTTCGGTTGCTACCCTCACAACATGGTGGGCTTGGCGCAACGGTTGACCGACCACCTCGCCGCGCCCGATCCCACGCGCGCCCGCGAGCGTCTGTGGCAGGTGCGGCCACGCGAGCTGGTGCTGGCGACAGGTGCGCTGGAGCGACCGTTGGTATTCCCGGGCAATGATCGCCCGGGGATTATGCTGGCTGGTGCGGCACGCACCTATTTGCAACGATACGGCGTGCTGCCGGGACGCCGCGCGGTGGTGGTGACCGCACATGACGATGCCTATCGCGCGGTGCATGAACTGCGAGAGGCTGGCATCACCATCGCCGCGGTTGTCGATGTTCGTGGCGCTACCGGGACGACCAGCGGCACCGGGGCGACCGGGATTACCGGGACGGCCAGCGATAGCGCAACGATCAGCGATGCGGGGACGATCGGCGATGCCGGGATGACCGACGAGATCGGCGACGCGACCAGCCTGCGGATCATCCGGGGCGCCACGATCGCCGCGATCGGCGGACGCAAGCGCGTGAGCTGGATCAAGCTCGGCGACGGCACCACCATTCCCTGTGATCTGGTGCTGATGTCCGGTGGCTTCACGCCCAGCGTGCATCTGTTCTCGCAGGCGCGTGGGGCGCTGCGCTTCGATCCTGACTGCCAGGCTTTCGTTCCCGGGGCGAAGCTGCCGCAGGTGCGCTCGGTGGGCGCCTGTGGCGGGGTGTTCGGGCTGGCGGCGGCATTGACGGCGGGTGCGGGGCTCGCCGCGACACTGACGGACGGTGCGGGACTTGCGGCGGCATCGACGAATGATACGGTAGAGGATCGGTTCGATGTCATTGCGCCGCCGGCCGGCAAGGGTGGAATGCTCGGCGCGATTGCAGGCGCGCGCGGCAAGGCCTTCGTCGACTTCCAGAACGACGTCACCGCCAAGGACATTGCGCTCGCGGTGCGGGAGGGATTCCGCTCGATCGAGCACATCAAACGCTACACCACCATCGGCATGGCGACCGACCAGGGCAAGACCGCCAATGTCAACGCGCTCGGCATCGCCGCCGACGCACTGGCGATGGCGCCGGAGCAGGTCGGGCTGACCACGTTTCGCCCACCCTATACGCCGGTGACTTTTGGCAGCTTCGCGGGAGCCTCGCGCGGCGCGCTGTTCGATCCGGTGCGCGAAACGCCGCTGCACGATCGCGCGGTGACACTGGGCGCGGTGTTCGAGGATGTCGGGCAGTGGCGGCGGGCACTTTATATTCCGCACCCCGACGAAACGATGCACGACGCCGTGGCACGCGAGTGCCGCGCGGTGCGCGACGCGGCTGGCCTGTTCGACGGCTCGACACTTGGCAAGATCGAAGTGGTCGGGCCTGACGCGGCGGAATTCCTCGAGCGGATGTATGTGAATGCACTGCGCGCGCTTCCCGTGGGGCGCTGCCGCTATGGCATCCTGCTGCGCGAGGACGGGTTCGTGCTGGACGACGGCGTCATCGGCCGGCTGGCGGTCGATCGGTTCCACGTCACCACCACCACCGGTGGCGCGGCGCGCGTGCTGGCGATGATGGAGGACTATCGGCAGACGGAATGGTCGGACCTGAATGTCTGGCTCACCTCGGTCACGGAACAATGGGCGGTGATCGGCGTGCAAGGTCCGCGCGCCCGCGCGATGCTGGCACCGCTGGTGCAGGACATCGATCTGACGCGGCCCCACATGTCGGTGGCCGAGGGTCATATCTGTGGCGTACCAACCCGGCTGTTTCGCGTCAGCTTCACCGGCGAGCTCGGCTTCGAGGTCAACGTCGCCTCTGACTCCGCCGGCGCGGTGTGGGACGCGATCGCTGCCAGCGGCATCACCCCATACGGCACCGAGGCGATGCACGTGCTGCGCGCCGAGAAGGGCTACATCATCGCCGGCCAGGAGGCCGACGGCACTGCGACGCCCGAGGATCTCGGTCTCACCTGGGCGATCGGCAGGACCAAGCGCGACTTCGTGGGCAAGCGGTCGCTGATGCTGCCGGCGCTCGCCGCCGCGGGGCGGAAGCAATTGGTCGGGCTGCTGACCGATGACCCGCGCACGGTGCTGGAGGACGGCGCACAGCTCGTTGATGATCCGAAGCAATCAGTGCCGATGCGCGTGTTGGGTCACGTTACGTCGTCGTATATGAGTCCGACGCTCGGCCGCTCGATCGCGTTGGCGCTGCTGGAAAATGGGCGGGCGCGGATGGACCGGCATCTGTTCGCGCCGATGGCGGACCGGGCGATTGGCGTGCGGGTTGTCTCGCCGGTGTTTCATGATCCGCAGGGGACGCGCCTGCATGGCTAACGCCGCGCTGTATTTGACAGACCTGCCACCCTGCACACGGCTGGTTCTGCGTGGGCGCGCGGCGGCGGTCGAGGCAGCCACGACGCCGCTCGGGTTCACGCTGCCCGTGCAGCCCTGCCGCGCCGTCACCGCCGGCGACCGCAGCGCGCTGTGGCTCGGCCCGGATGAATGGCTGATCCTGGCGGCATCGTCTGATCCTGTTGCCGCGGCGCTGGCACAGGCACTGCAAGCTCACCCGCATTCGCTGGTCGATGTCAGTCACCGCCAATGCGCGGTCGCAATGATCGGGAGCGCCGTGACCGACGTGCTCAACGCCGGCTGTCCGCTCGACCTTGACGCGGCGGAATTTCCGGTCGGCATGTGCTCCCGCACCGTGCTCGCCAAGAGCGAGATCGTGCTGTGGCGCCGCGCCGTTGACTCGTTCCGGCTCGAGGTCGCCCGCTCCTTCGCGCCTTATGTCCGTGCCTTCCTGCTGGAAGCCGCGCGCGACTACCCTGCCGACTGACCCCTCCCCGGAGGTCTCGCCATGCGCGTGCTCACCAGCCTGCCGCAGGATGATTTGCGTAAGACCGCTTCGGCCGCGCAAGAAGCCGAGACGGCCGGCTACGACGGCGCGCTGACGATGGAGAACAAGAACGATCCGTTCCTGGCACATGCGATTGCCGCCGTCTCCACCGAGCGGATGCAGCTTGGCACCTCGGTGGCCATCGCGTTTCCACGCAGCCCGATGGTGATGGCCAATGCGTCCTGGGATTTGCAGATTGCCTCGCGCGGACGCTTCGTGCTGGGGATCGGGCCGCAGATCCGGCCGCACAATGAGCGCCGCTTTTCGGTGCCCTGGACGGCGCCGGCGCCGCGGCTGCGCGAATATGTTCAGTCGCTGCGGGCCATCTGGACCGCCTGGGAAAAAGGTGAGCGGCTGCGCTACGAGGGCAAGCATTATACCTTCACCCTGATGCCGCCCTATTTCGTTCCAACCTCACAGCACATGAAGATGGTGCCGATCACGCTGGCCGCGGTCGGTCCGCACGCGCTGCGGCTGGCCGGCGAGGTGGCGGATGGCGTGAGGCTGCACGGGTTCTGCACGCGTCGTTACTTGACCGAGGCGATCTTGCCGCGCCTGATCGAAGGCATGGCACGCACCGGCCGCGACCGCGCCAGTTTCGAGATCAGCGGCGGCGGCTTCATCGCCACCGGGCCGGACAACGAAGCCGTGGCGAAGATGGTCGAATACACCCGCGGCCGCATCGCCTTCTACGGCTCGACGCCGGGCTACTGGCCGGTGCTGGAACTGCACGGACTCGGCGATCTCGGCCGCAAGCTCAATGCAATGTCGAAGGCGGGCAGGTGGGCGGAGATGGCAGCCGAGGTCTCCGACGATGTGGTCGCGCTGTTCACCGCGATCGGCACCTACAACGAAATTGCCGCGGCGATCGAGCAGCGCTTCGGGGGTCTAGCTGACGCGCTGAACGTCGGTGGGACCACGCTCGCGCCCACTGGCCTGCCGCCGGATCTGCTCGCCGACATCAAGCGCATTGCCACGCCCTTCACGGGCTATCGCACTTCCTGGTGAGACGGCGCGTGCGGCCAGGAGAAGCTGCCCGTTCACCGTGGCCAGGTTGGGATTGAGGGTGGGATCGTACTGTGCCAGCGCGCCCCAGCGCTGGACCAGGTAGGCGCGTTCCCGCTGCACGCGCGCAAGTTGCTCGCCGGTCTCGTCCGGTCCGCGTGACGCGGCGTCGTGGTGGTACAGTTCGGCGCGCGGGGTGCAGACCACACGCCAGCCGCGCGCGCGCACGCGCAGGCAAAGATCGAGGTCGTTGTTGGTGACTGCGAGATGGTCGGTTTCGAGCCCGCCCACCGCATCGAAGACAGCCCGGCGCAGGACCATGCAGGCGCCGGTCACCGCTGCGACGCTGCGCGTGTGGCGCAGCATGCCGCCATGGCCGGGATCGTCGCGCGCGGCGCCGCGACAGAGGTGCGCCGAGACGGCACCGGGGCCGATGGTCATGCCGGCGTGCTGCAGCGAGCCGTCGGGATAGAGCAGTCGCGCGCCGACGATGCCGATGTCAGGGCGTTGCGCGAGGGTCACCATCTCGCGCAGCCACGCGGGATCGATGATTTCGATGTCGTTGTTGAGTAGGACGATGATCTCGCCGTGGGCCTGGCGCACGGCGGCGTTGTTCATGGCGGACCAGTTGAAGGGGCCGGGGTGCGGCAGGATGCGGATGCGTGGGTCGGTGGCGAGGCGGGTCAGGAGCCGCGCGGTGCGGCGCTCGCGGCTGTCGTTGTTTAGGATCAGGAGCTCGATCGGGGCGTAGTCGGTGCGGTGCAGAGCGCCGTCGATGCAGCTTGCGAGGAGAGTGGCACGGTCGCGGGTGGGGATGATGATGGAGACTTGGGGGTGTTGATGTGATACCAGCGGCCCTAAGTGTTGACCCACCCGCGCTGCGCGCACGTCATGCCGGCGAAGGCCGGTATCCACGACTTTCTTTGCTGCGACAAAGACAAGTCGTGGATGCCGGCCTTCGCCGGCATGACGAGGTGGGTACCGCCGAAGAGTCGTCATTTCGGGCTGTTGGTATGATTCCCCCTCGCCTTGAGGGAGGGGGAGTAGTGCCGCCACATCCCGGCTGTGAAACAACACCGCCGGAATGTGCCTGACCGCATCTGGCGACACCGTCTCGGCCGCACGCTGCGCGAGCTCGCGCAGGGCGAGGCGGTTCGCCACCCTGGTGACGCCTAGCCGATCCAGCAATCGGCGGCGATACGCGCCGGTGACACCGAGCAGATCGCACTCGGCCAGCAGCACGGGATCCCAGGGCGGTTTGAACCAGGGCGTGATCCGACGCCCAATGGCATCGAGCCGATCCTCGTCGGCATAGACCAGTTCGACCAATGGCTCCGCCGCCACCACGGCGGCGATCCTGAACAGTGCGGTCGCGGCCAACACCGTGCCGGCGGGCAGGAACAGCACCACATCCCCCCACGGCAGCTCCGTTAGACACCAATCGGGATAGAGCTGCGCCTCGAGCGACGCCAGGGTCATTGCCTCGGCGGCACGGTCGCCGCGAAACACCACGACGCCGATCATCGGCCGCCATGCCAGGCGGCCGATCGCCGTTCGCATTGCGGCATATTGCTTGGCGCCATCCGTGTCGTGGGCAGCGATCCAGGCGCGATAGTTGCCGTCCGTCAGCGCCAGGCTGGGCAGCGGTGGATTGGCGATTGGCAGCGGCGCGCGTCCCTCCGCCGCGCCGCGCCGCAGATAGTGCAGGGCCGGATCGATGCGAGCGGCCGCGACGTCCGGATACGCGGCGCGATACCAAACTGCGTCAAACCCCGGCGAGGCACGCAACCGCCGGGCCGCGCGGCGCAAACGCCACCAGCCGCGCAGGTGCAAGCCAAGCTGCCCGCGCCGTAGCCAGCGCAGCAGCAACGCCATGGATCGCACGGCCGTGCGCTGGGCCACGCCGATATCCGCCATTGCGCCCTCCAGGGCGCCCGATCCCGATCGCGCGGGCGAGCGCATCGGGCGCTAATAGAGGCAACCGGTGAATCGCCGGTAAACCAGCGGCGGTTCAGCAGCCTCGGTTCAGTTAAGCTTGGGACGCTTGTCTGCCCAGGGCTGCGCCGCCTCGAATGCGGCCGCGGCCTGCAACACGCCAAGGTCGTCGAACCGCCGCCCAACCACCTGCAGCCCGACCGGCAGCCCGTCGGCGGTGAAGCCGCAGGGGACGCTGGCGGCAGGGTTCCACGACATGTTGAACGGGTAGGAGAACTCGGCCCAGCTTATCCAGTCCCAATCATGTGACGGCCAGTGCGCGGGCATCAGTTTCTCGGCCGGGAACGCGGCAACCGACACAGCGGGGGTCAGCAGGAAGTCCCAATCCTCGAACCACTGGTTGATCGCGGACACGTAGGCCATCTTGCGCTCGCGCCACAGCAGATAGTCGACCACCGAGATGCCCGCGCCCGCCTCGATGCAGGCGACCAGGCCCGGGTCCATTTGATTTGCCCACTGCTTCAGCTTGGGCGCCAGGCGGGCCATGTGCGCCGGCCAGAAGAAGCGGATCATTTCGGGGCCGGCCTTCGCCCACGGGGTGGGAACCTCCTCGACGATGGCGCCAAGTTCGGTGAAGCGCGCGACCGCGGCTTTGACCAGCGCCGCGACCGCAGGGTCGACGCGGGCGTGGCCCAGGTCCGGGCTGTAGGCGATGCGCTTGCCTTTGACGCCGTCGTGCAGCCGGCCGGTGTAGTTGGCCGGCCCGGCTTCCAGCGTTGTGAAGTCCAACGGGTGCGGACCGGCCATTACCTCCAGCATCAGCGCGGCATCGGCGACGCTGCGGCTCAATGGCCCGCTGTGCGAGGTGTAGTCGCCGGTGGAGACCGGATAGGCAGGCACCCGCCCAAAACTCGGCTTGAGCCCGAACACGCCGCAGAAATGCGACGGCATCCGGATCGATCCGGCACCGTCACTGCCCTGGTGCAGATGGCCGAACCCGGCAGCCGCCGCGGCGGCTGCACCGGCGGAGGATGCGCCCGCGTTGTAGCCGTGCTTCCACGGATTGTGGGTGATGCCGGTCAGCGGGCTCTCGCTGACGCCCTTCCAGCCGTATTCCGAGGTCGTTGTCTTGCCGATCACGATCGCACCCGCGTCCTGCAGTCGGGTGACGAAGGGTGTGTCCTCGGTTGGTTGATGGCCCTTCATGATGAATGTGCCGGATTCCGTCGGCAGGTCCTTGGTGATCGCGAGGTCCTTGATGGTGGTCGGCAGGCCGTGCAGCCGGCCGATCGGGCCGCCGCCCATCAGCGCGGCCTCGGCCTGCTTCGCCTGCGCCATCGCGCGGTCGGCGCCCAGATTGGCGAAGGCGTTGACGCGCGGGTTCAGCGCCGCGATCCGCCGCAACGTTGCCTCCATCACCTCGACCGGGGAGACCTGTTTGGTGCGGATCAGCTCGGCGAGCTTCGTTGCGGTAGTGAAGGCAAGCGTCTCGTCGTCCATGGGGGCTCCGTTCGTTACATATGGCGTTAGTAGGTGGCGCGGCCGCCGGAGATGTCGAACACGGCGCCGGTGGAGAAACTGCATTCCTCGCTCGCCAGCCAGCAGACCAGGGCGGCGATTTCATCGACCTCGCCGAAGCGGCCGAGGGGGATTTTCGACAGCATGAAATCGAGGTGCTGCGGCGTCATCTGGTCGAACATCGGTGTGCGGACCGCGGCGGGCGCGACGCAGTTGACGCGGATTTCCGAGGTTGCCAGCTCCTTGCCGAGCGACTTGGTCAGCGCGATGACGCCGGCCTTCGATGCGGAATAGGCCGAGGCGTTGGGATTGCCCTCCTTGCCGGCGATCGAGGCGATGTTGACGATCCGCCCGTAGCCCGATTTCTCCATGTACGGAACGACCGCGCGGTTGCAGTAGAAAACGCCGTTCAGGTTGACGTCGATCACGCGGTTCCATGCGTCGATCGGATAGTCCGCAACCGTCGCGTTCGGCCCGGTGATGCCGGCCGAGGCGATCAGGATGTCGATGCGTCCCATCGCGCGCGCGGTCTCGGCCGCCGCGTCGCGCACCGCCTCGGCGTCGGCGACGTCAACCGCGACGGTGTGGGTGGCGCCGCGCGAGCGTGCCTGCGTGTCGCCGAGCGTGCCGGCGTCGCGGTCCCACAGCGACAGCCGCGCCCCCTCCGATGCCAGCCGCGCGGCGATCCCGGCACCGATGCCGGACACCCCGCCGGTCACCACCGCACACCGTCCCGCGAACCGTCCCGCCATTGCTGCCCCCGCTGTCCGAATCTTGTGTAGTCAAGACATCCGCGGGCCGATCCGGCAAGCCGGGATTACACATGCGGGAATAGGGTGGCGGCACAGGATGGCTTGGGCGCGCCGGATCGCCGTGCGCATGTCAACAGACTGGCTCTCCTTTCGGCGAGTCGATCACTGGCGGAATGAGCGGTACTGGAGATCGGACCTCAAAATGCGCGCCGATCCGAGGGGAATGCCGTTCACGAGAATGAAATTTCGGGGTTGAGCATCCAGGCCGCTTGGGAGGTTGGACCAAGAGTTACCCGCTGAATTGGGCAGTCGTCTGATGATTCCAGTTCAGAACTGGCAGATCTGGTGTCCATTCATCCGCTCGGAACATTCACCTCGATCCCCACCTCCCGCGCAGCCTTTGCCAATCGCTGATCCAATGTCACCAGCGTCAGGTCCAGACGGCGGCAGATCGCGGCATGCAACGCGTCAGGCGCCCGCAACAACAGGTCAAACCGCCGCACGTAAGGCGACGCCCAAAGACAAC
>PLXO01000090.1 GCA_003151425.1 Acetobacteraceae bacterium | reverse complement strand
TCGGCGCCCTCTCTCCTGGCGCTAGGCCGCACTGACCGCGCTGCGAATACGGCGGTTCCCGCCAGGCCGCGCTCATGGGCCGAGATCAGCGAGCAGGCGCGCCGCCATCGCGCAACGCCGGCCCAAGCTTTAATCTGGTGCTGGCTGCCAGGAATTTCCCAAATGGGGTAAGCTTCGGGGATGGAGGTCCAGATGGGTGTCGTGCAGGTTCAGCTACCCGACGATCTGAAGCAGGTCATCGACCGGCAGGTCGCCGAGGGTCATGCTGCGAGTGAGGCCGATTTCCTGACGCAAGCCGCGCGGCTTTACGCCGACCATCTCGACGCTGAGAACGAGATCAGCGTGCTGGTAGAGCGCGCCGACGCTGACCTGGCGGCAGGACGCACCACGATGGTCGCCACCCCAGAGGATAGCAACGCGCTCCACCATGCCGCCATGGCTCGTCTGCGCGCGAGGCTGGCGGGCGACGCCACCGGGCATTGAGCTATCGGCTCCTTGCCGGCGCGGAAGCCGACATCGACCGTATTCTGCTCGAGAGCGCACGAGCTTTCGGCGTCGACGCGGCAGAACGCTACGACTTGTTGATGCGGTCCGTTTTCGCCGCCTTGGCTGCCGTTCCCGATTGCCCAGGCTCCCAAGAGGTAACGACAGCCGCTTGCGTCCGGGTTTACCCACTCCGCATTGGGCGCCGTCTGGTTGCCCAGGAACAACGCGTTGGCCGTCCCAGGCACATGGTCGTTTATCGCGTAGGCTCGGACGGGGTGGTCGAGATCATTGGCCTCGCACATGACCGAATGCTGCTGTCTCGGGCGGTACTCCGAATGCGTCGCGCGGCAGAAGCCGAATGAAGAGCTGAGGAGGCCGTCGGGCGTCGCCGCGCCCGTCACTCTGGGCAATCCGGTCGCGATAACGGACAATGGGTCGAAAAGACAGGAGGACGGCCATGCCAGTCATCGACGTTCAGGTCCATCCCTTCGATCGCAACCACCCCGGCCGGCCGTGGGCCAGCCCCTCGCACGGACTCAACTCCGCCACGGGCGAGGAAATGTTCGCTGCGATAAACAGTGTCGGCGTGGACGGCGCGATCATGGTGTCGTCGTTCAGCGCGTACGAGTACGATCCGAGTTACGCACTCGAGGTTTACAACACCTTTCCGAACAAATTCCGGGTCGTGACGCCGGTCGACGCGACCGATCCGGTGATTGACGATGTGGTGGCGAAATGGGCGGCGACGCAAGGCGCGCGCGGTATTCGCATCCGCATGCGCGACGGCCTGCCGATGGACGCCGACCATTCCGGCCTGAACCGCGCCTTCGCTGCCGCCGCCAAACATGGCTTGCCCGTCAACCTGCTTTGCTGGGGCATCCTGGACAAAGGCCTGCCGCACATCCAGCGACACCCCGACACGGTCATCGTGATCGACCATCTCGGTCTGCTGCAACCCGCTCGCCCGCCGGTTCCGCCCGACGTCTGGGCCGATCTGCCGAAGCTGCTCGCTTTGGCCCAATACGCAAACGTAAGGGTGAAGATCAGCGGCGCCTACACGATGTCGCACCAACCGTTCCCGTACGACGACATCTGGGATCCGGTGCTTCGGGTCATCGATGCGTTCGGGCTGGATCGTTGCATGTGGGGCCCCGACTGGACGCGGACGATCGGCATGCTGACCTATGAGCAGGGCGTCGCGCCGTTCCGCGACACCAAACGCCTGTCCGAGAGCGACAAGGCGGCGCTCATGGGCGGAACGTTGCAGAAAGTCTACAAGTGGTAATGCGGCCGCGACTATTCGGCCACGCCAGCTCAGGAGGCGGTTATGGCGTTGCTCATCGTTGATCTTGACAAACATATCGGCAACGCCAAGGTATGGCGCGGCACGTTCGCTGAACAGCTTCCCGATTTGGAAATCCGCATTTGGCCTGATGCGGGAAAGTTGGCGGATATCGAATATCTCGCCTTCATGCATCCCGATTTCGATGCGCTTCCGACTTTTCCGAATTTGAAAGCCATGTTCAGCCGCTCTGCCGGGGTCGAGTCGTTTGTTGACCATCCAAAGCTGCCGAAGGTCCCGCTGTGCAAGGTCGAGCCGCCAGGCGGCGATCCGATGATGACGGAATACGTCGTCATGCATGTTCTGCGTTTGCATCGTGACATGCCTGGGTATCAGGCGGCTCAAGCTAGGCGGGAGTGGCGCCGCACAACGATTGTGCGGCCCGAGCAAAGGCGTGTCGGATTCCTCGGCTTCGGCATGATGGCGAAAGCGCCGGCGCTCGTGTTGAAATCGCTCGGTTTCAAGGTCTCGGCCTGGGTTCGCAACCCGAGGACGGAAGCTGACGTGCCGATCTGGTACGGCCCCGACCAACTTGAGCTATTTCTTCAGCAGACCGACATCGCGGTCTGCCTGTTGCCGCTTACGAGGGAAACCGAGGGCATATTCTGCACGCGCACCTTTGCCATGATGCCACGAGGGGCGATGCTGGTGAATGTCGGACGCGGCAAGCATGTGGTGGATGCGGATCTGATCAACGCGCTCGATTCGGGCCAGTTGTCATATGCCGCGTTGGACGCGCTGTGGCCTGAGCCCCTGCCGCCAACAAGCGCGCTTTGGCTGCACCCCAAAGTTACCGTGATGCCGCACGTGGCACGGCGGCCGACCGTTGCTCAACTCGTGACTGAGATCGCGGCGAATATCCGAAGCGTCGAGGCGGGCGGGCGGCTTTTGCAGGAGATCGACATCACGACGGGATACTAGCCCCACTTGCCTGTAGCTAGTTCGGCGTGGCCCTTGCTTCAGGCGGCGGTTTCGGTTTGAAAGAGACTAATCCGACGTGGGATCAATGAACAACGCCAGAGGTGGGACCATGCGACCGAACAAGATCAAGCAGATGTGGGGTGCCGGGCAATGCGCGACGCTGGGTTGGCTCTCCGTGTCCCACGGGTTCACGGCCGAGGTCATGGCGCGTCAGGGCTTCGATGCCCTGTGCGTGGACCTGCAGCACGGCACCGCTGAAATGAAAGACGTCCTGCCCATGCTGCAGGCGATCTCGCAGACCGACACGGTCCCGGTTGTGCGGGTTGCATGGAACGAGCCGGCGACCATCATGAAGGCCCTGGACCTTGGCGCCTATGGCATCATTGTACCGCTGGTCAATACCGCCGCGGAAGCCGCGATGGCGGTGGCTGCGTGCCGCTATCCGCCCGTCGGCATGCGCTCATCGGGGCCGGTGCGCGCCGTGCACTACGGCGGCGCCGACTACGTGGCCCACGCCAACGACGAGATCGTCATCATGGCCATGATCGAGACGAAGGAAGGCCTCGCCAACCTCGATGCCATCTGCGCCACGCCCGGCCTCGACGCTGTCTACATCGGGCCAGCCGACCTGTCGTTCGCATTGGGCCTGGCCCCGCGCGGCGATAACCCTGATCCGCTCCATCTCGCCACCTGCGACAAGATCCGGGAGACAGCGCATAAGCACGGCATCAAGTGCGTCATGCACTGTGCCGGTGCGGCGTTCGCGGCGGGCGCGGTGAAGCGCGGATTCGACATGGTGATGCTGACGTCCGATCTGTCGTGCATGGTCGCCGGCGCACGGATGCAGCTCGACGAGCTCAAGTCCAAGACGGCCTGAGGAGGGCGTTATCGTCTCCGGGTACCTCGACCCGCGATCTCACAGAGCGCTATCGAGACCGCGGAGAAAGTTGAAACAACTGGCTAGCGTCCAACGCCGCGAAGTATACCAGTACCTCGGCACAGGGGATTTGACAGGTTGCCGGAGCGTTCTTCCGGGCCGCCCGAGGCAACAGCCGTCCAGTTTTGGTCGTGAGGATCGGCCTGATTCGGAAAGACCGCTATGGGTGACTAGGGCCTGTCGTCAATTAAGCCATACGATGCTGGCGACGAGCTGGACGGCGGC
>PLXO01000130.1 GCA_003151425.1 Acetobacteraceae bacterium | reverse complement strand
CCCCGACACCAACCCCGACACCAACTCCGACACCAACTCCGACCCCAACTCCGACCCCAACACCGACACCAACGCCAACACCAACACCAACACCAACACCAACACCGACACCAACTCCAACTCCGACACCAACACCGACACCAACTGTGACGCCGATTGTGATACCTGGGGTCTTCGCGCCGGTGCCTTTCGGGCAAGGAGTCAACTTCACCGTGCTCGGTGGCGGCGTCAGCCTGCCGGTCGCACCAACGCCGCCTGCCTTGCCCGCGGTGCCAGAGCTTCCGCCCAAGCCAGCTCGTTTCTAGAAACCACAGCAGGTCATGCGTAGAATGGCGAAGACCATAAGGAACACCGTGAGGGGAATTCGACTGGTCCTGGCGGCGGTCGTGCTGGCATGGCCGACCCTCGCTCCAGCGCGTAATGCTTCGCCCCTCGCCGTTGCCAATCAGGCAGTTCCCGCCGATCCAGACGCATCCGCTCGTCCGGCACAGCTTGTCCCATCGTCACGGGCGAGCGAGCCGCAAGGAGCGAATTTCCTTGGAGAGATCGCCTCGAAAGATACGCGGCGCGTAGCGGATTGGGCCGTGGCTACAGGCGACAATGGCGGCTTGCCCTTCGTAATCATCGACAAAATCGAAGCGAAAGTATTCGTCTTTGACAGCGTTGGGCGATTGCGCGGCGCCACATTCGCGCTTCTGGGCAAGGCCAGCGGCGACGATACCGTCCCCGGTATAGGCAGCCGAAAATTATCTACCATACGGCCGGACGAGCGAACGACCCCGGCGGGCCGGTTCGTGGCCGTCCTGGGCCGTGACTCCGACCAGGATATTCTTTGGATAGATTACGGCGCCGCCATCGGTCTTCATCGTGTGGTCACCGGCAACCCCGGCGACCATCGACTGCAGCGATTGGCGACGTCGTCCCCACTCGACAAGAGAATTACCTACGGCTGCGTCAACGTCCCCGTGAGATTCTACAATGAAGTAGTGCTCAAAGCTTTCACCGGCACACGCGGTATTGTTTATATCTTGCCGGAAATCAAAACGATCCAAGACGTGTTCGCCATATCCGAGGGCGGTGATCGCCCCACCGGCAACGGTGCGCGCCGAAGTTTGCCGGGCTTGATCGCGACGCAGTAGAACGTGAGCCAGATGATTGAGGCAATGTGCAGCCACTGCGTCTTGCCGGTGATGCGAGAGCCGGTCTGGTTCACCCGCTGGATGGGCGCTGGCGCCACGCGATCGCGCACGGCATCGGCAAAACCAATGAACCGCTGGGCACAGTCCTGGCTGATCCGGGCAATCGTTGCGGCAACCAGGCTTACCCCGAAAAGATCGGCCATCAGTGTCGCGAGACGCTTTTCCGGCAACAACTGGAAAGCTTGGCAGCAAGGATGTGTATGGACCTGATCTGCTACCTTCACCCCGGCTGGGCGCCGCTTGTCCGGCCGGCGCCCGCGACGCGCGCCTGGATGGACGACACGCCGGAATCTTTCGCCTACCGGTGCCTACCCCTAAACATCGCCAATGCTCACGGCTGGGAGGTTTTGAGTCCTTGCGCCTTCGACGCTATCTGGAACGGCGAAGCGGGCGCTGACGCGATCACCATCCGGCCGGAGCCGGGCGCAAAGCCGGAGCGCGTTCCGGTGTCGCTGTTCGGCCAGGGGGTGATCACATTCCACATTGAAGGTATTTTTCGCACCCCGGAGGGCTGGAACCTTTGGGTGGGCGGATCGCCCAATCGGGGCAAAGACGGCATCTCGCCCTTGACCGGCATCGTCGAGACCGACTGGTCGCCGTTCACTTTCACGATGAACTGGCGCTTCACGCGGCCGGGCCAATGGATCCATTTCGACGCCTTGGAGCCGGTCTGCTTCCTCTTCCCCGTCCAGCGGGCGGCGATTGAAGACTTCGCGCCGAAATTTGAGCCTTTGGAAGCCGACCCGGCGACGATGGAGAGATTTCGGGACTGGAGCCGGGCGCGCGACGAATTCCACCAGCGCATGACGACAGACGCGCCGCGCACGCCGGCGGATCGTTGGCAAAAGCATTACTACCGCGGGGTCGACGCCAGTGGACAGAGCCTCGTCAAGGATCATCGCGCCAGGCTGCGGCTGCGGCGGTTCGACAGCAGCGCCGCACCCGAGGTTCCAGCCGCGCCGGATGATGACGCCCCGCCGCAGAAGGCGGTGCGAATGCCGACCCACCAGGACATTCCGGCCGCCGGAGACTCATCCGAAGAGACCGCCGCCCTACGTCTGGCCCTCTCGAAACGCGAGTGGCTGCTGGAATCCCTCGAGCGTCAACGTGACCTGGTCCCGCGCCTGACCATCATCGAACGACGTTCCGGACTTAGCGCCGAAGAGTTCCTTGAGCGATACTATGCGGTGAATCGACCCGTGATCCTGACGGACGAAATGGCGGACTGGCCGGCCCTGGCGCGCTGGACGCCGGGGTACCTCAAGACCGCTGTCGGCGCCCGGCCGATCGAATACCAGGGCGAGCGCACCCTCAACCAACGATTCGAGAGGTACAAGGACGCCCACCGACGCGAGGCGCCATTCGACGTTTTCATTGACCAAATCGTGCGGCCCGGCGCGGGAAACGACGCCTACCTCACGGCCTACAACTCGGAGCGCAACGCCGAGGCTTTGTCGGTGCTACATGATGACCTTGGGTTCCTGGACAAGTTTCTTGACCGCAACGTCGCCGTGCCTCATGGAATGATATGGATCGGGCCCGCCGGCACCGTGACGTCTCTCCACCACGACCTTACCAATAACTTGATCGCCCAGATCGTCGGCCGCAAACGTGTCAAGCTAGCGCCCGCAGCCGAGGTCGGCAAACTGTATAACGACCAGCACGTGTTCAGCGAGATTTCAGATCTTGAAGCCACTGACATCGATCTGGTGCGCCACCCCCGCCTGGCAGAGCTGCGTCTCTACGATGTGCTGCTTGAGCCGGGGGAAATTCTCTTCATGCCAGTTGGCTGGTGGCATCAGGTCAAGTCGCTCGATTTCAGCGTGACCATCACTTCCACCAATTTCTGCTGGCGCAACGACTTTCACGCCAACTACCCTCAGGGATAGTTGGTCGGAACCGACAAGTTAACTTCGAGAGTCCGCTGGAGAGTGCGCCCCTGGCGGTGTCCGTCGTCATCCCGCAACGGCATCACAACCCCGATGCGCCGAGCAATGTGGGGGCGGCGCGACGCTTAACTTTACTTCCACATACGAGGCCCATTATAATGCCCTGCCCGCTGTCGAGCTGCACGACAAAGCCTTTATAATGCGGCACTTCGGGCGGGCATACGCAGCTTGCTCCCGCGGTAATCGTAGTTTGGCACGATACTCGCTTGCTAGCCAAGGAAGGCAGGGGCTTCGCCCCGGACCCCACCAGGGGGTTTTGCCCCCTGGACCCCCACCCCCCGGGTCAAGCGCCCGGGGGCAGGCGCCGGCGGAGCCTTTGCAATCCATCCATTTGGGTGTGGGGCACGGGAGGGGGGGGACTGGGCCGGGCTCGGCCGCGCCATCACACCGGCGATCGGCCGGTGTGATGGCAACGGCCCAGCCCGGCCCAGTCCCCCCTCCCGTGCCCCACACCCAAAAAGAGGGTTCCAAGGGCCAGCCCTTGGCGGGGATCCAAGGGGCAGCGCCCCTTGGTGGGGTCCCGGGGCGAAGCCCCTGCCTTCCTTGGCTTGTGGGACGATCGGCGGGTGATTAGGGTGCCGCCGATTGTTGGTCTGCAACAGACGAGTCGCATGTCGCATCAGCCGGTTTACAAGCGGGTTCTGCTGAAGGTGTCGGGCGAAGCCCTGATGGGCCGGCGCGAGTATGGATTGGATACCGAGACGGTCAACGCCATCGCCGCCGATGTCGGCGCCGTTGCGGCGATGGGTGTCGAGGTTTGCCTGGTGATCGGCGGCGGCAACATCTTCCGCGGCGTCTCGGCTGCCTCAAGGGGCATGGAGCGCGCCCAGGCCGACTACATCGGCATGCTGGCGACGGTGATGAATGCGCTGGCGCTGCAGAGCGCGTTGGAGAAGCAGGGTGTGCCGACGCGGGTCCAGTCGGCCATTCCGATGGCGTCGGTGTGCGAGCCGTATATTCGCCGCCGCGCCGAACGGCATCTGGAGAAGGGCCGGATCGTGATTTTCGGCGCGGGCACCGGCAACCCGTTCTTCACCACCGACACCGCCGCCGCGCTGCGCGCGAACGAGATGGGCTGCCAGGCGCTGTTCAAGGGCACGCAGGTCGATGGCGTCTACTCCGCCGACCCTCGCAAGGTGCCTGATGCGGAACGCTACGACGAACTGACCTATCTCGACGTGCTGTCGCGGGACCTCCAGGTCATGGACGCGGCGGCGATCAGCCTGGCGCGAGAGAATCATCTGCCGATCGTGGTGTTCAACATCAATGCCCCGGGGGCCTTCGCGCAGGTGATGCGCGGCGAGGGGCGGTTCACCAGGATCGTCGAGCAGCAATAACCCAGGCGGGAGGACAGGCATGGCGGCCGACCTCAACACTCTGAAGCAGGACTTGACGCGCCGGATGGATGGCGCGCTGGACACGCTGAAGCGGGAATTCGTCGGATTGCGCACCGGGCGCGCGCATCCGGGCCTGCTGGAGCCGGTCAAGGTGCACGCCTATGGCACCGACATGCCGCTCAATCAGGTGGGCAATGTCGCGGTGCCGGAGGCGCGCATGCTCAGCGTGCAGGTCTGGGATCGCGCGCTGGTCGGCGCGGTGGAGAAGGCGATCCGCGACTCCGGGCTGGGGCTCAACCCGATGGCCGACGGACAGACGGTGCGGGTGCCGATCCCGCAGCTCACCACCGAGCGTCGCAACGAGCTTGCCAAGACCGCAAACAAATACGCGGAGGGCGCGCGCGTTGCCGTGCGCGCCGTGCGCCGCGACGGGATGGAACAGGTGAAGGTGCTGGAGAAGAAGCACGAGATCGGCGAGGACGTCGCCAAGGACTGGCACGGCGAGGTGCAGAAGCTCACCGATGCCTACGTCAAACGTGTGGACGACGCCGTGGTTGAGAAGGAAAAGGAGATCCGTCAGGTCTGACGCGACGACATCTTCTCCCCCTCCCCTTGAGGGAGGGGGTTGGGGGGAGGGGTCGACGTGCGACGAACTTCGATGCGACGCTGGCACCAGCCCCTCCCCCCGACCCCCTCCCTCAAGGGGAGGGGGAGAGTCTTCCCCGACCATGCCCTTATCCTAATCCTTATGGGAATCGCCCCTGTGGAACGCCTGCTGAGGATCGCCCCCTGAGGATCACCGAGTAATGTCTGTCAGCACCAAGGCGCGCGCGACCGCGGCAGCGGCCGGGGAGCAACGCGCCGCCGTGCCCGATCACGTGGCGATCATCATGGACGGCAACGGCCGCTGGGCGGCGGCACGGCACCTGCCGCGGATTGCCGGGCATCGCGAGGGCGCCCGGGCGGTGCGACGCACCATCGAGGCGGCGATCCGCCAGGGCGTGTCGTGGCTGACGATCTACGCATTCTCCAGCGAGAACTGGCGCCGGCCGGCGGGGGAGGTTTTCGATCTCACCGGCCTGCTGCGCCACTATCTCCAGACCGAGATCGCCGAGCTTGGGGCGAACGGGGTGCGGATTCGTTTCATCGGCGATCGAAGCCGGTTCGATGGCGACATCCAGCGTGATCTGGCGAACGCGGAGCGGGCGACGGCGGGGAACCTGCGGCTCAATCTGACCGTCGCGCTGTCGTATGGCGCGCGGGCCGAGATCGTCGCGGCGGCGCGCGCCATGGCGGCGGCGGCGGCGGCGGGCGCGCTGCACCCGGATACCGCCGACGATGCGATGTTCGCCGGCTTCCTGTCGACCGCCGGGATCCCCGATCCCGATCTGCTCATTCGCACCTCGGGCGAGCAGCGGCTGTCCAACTTCCTGCTGTGGCAGGCGGCCTATGCCGAGCTGGTGTTCCTCGATGTGATGTGGCCCGATTTCAGCGAGGCACACTTCGCCGCGGCACTGGCCGAGTATGCGCGCCGGGAGCGGCGATTTGGCGCCAGGCCCGAATAGGGCCGCATTTCAGGGTGCTGCCCTGCGACCGAAGAGTCCGAACTTTCGGCGCCTAGTATAAGCTGGTGTGTCGATCGTGGCCAATGCTTCATAGAAATTCTGCTTGAAGACCCGAACGCTTTCGATTCGATATCGGGATGGATGCTCGGTCGGGAAGGCGATATGGGGATTGCTGTTTATCTCGTAGATTTGTGCCTTGCCGCCGACGAGCCCGAAATCGGCACGACCATACTCGATAGCGGCGAGTTCGAAAACGGGTTTGAGCGTCACCTTGAAAGGGTTGTCGCGGACGATGCGCAACTCGTCCTCATAAAGTTCGGGAGGCGCGATCCCCTTCGTGCCGTGCTTGACCAACCAATTGTCCTCGTGCACGCAGTTTGCGCCGAAATAGGCGTCGCCGATCCGAAACACGCTGAGCTTGCGGAACAAGCCGGGCCGTACCGGCTCAGCCGCGTATTCGACGAGCAGCAGGCTGGTGACCGGGGCGCCGGCGGCGACGGCCGATTCGATGGCGTGAAGCGTTTCGTCCCAGCCATGAAGCAGGTCGGTTAGAGGCGCCTCATGCTCACCCTCTGCACGCAGGAAGACGGGCCATCGCGCTGGCACGATGCCTTCTTCGGCGCGATAGGCGTCGAATTCGTTGATGCCGTGCCGATATAGCTTGCGCAGCAACCCGTACCGGCTGGGCAGCCGCGCCGGATCGTTCAGTACCCGCGCGCCGCTGTCGCGCAACTGACGATAGACCGTGGCTGCACGACGCACGCGCCACATCGGCAGACGGTCGAGATCGGTGAAGACATAGGTAGCGCGCGGCGGCCGGGCCATGCCGAACAACTGGTCGTAGGTAGCGATGCGAAGCTTCAGTCCCGACGATTGCTTCACCGCCGCCTTCAAGGTGTAGGGATGCTCGGGAGTCACGACAAAGATGATCACGGGTTGACCTGAAACTCTGTTCCCGAGCGCTTTTCCGCGACTGAACATGGCAGAGCGGCGCGGCGCCAGGCAAGTCCAGGCGCCAGGCAAGTCCATAGGCGTCGAATCAAGGGCAGGCACTCGCCTTGACCAGTGGCTTGGCTTCGATTACGCTTAACCAAGGATTTTGTAATAATATCGTGGGAGATACGATCATGACGACCGGTAAGCCGACCTCCAAGATCAAGCTCGACTGGTCGAAGCTGCTCGGTTTCGATCAGGCCACCAGGGTCGAGGGTCAGTCCGATGGCGCGCGGCTGACCGCGCCGACGCCTGCCAAGCTCGGTGGCAAGGTCGGCGGCAAGGTTGGAAACAAGCCAACCGCTTAGATCCGCCACTGATCCACGGCGCGCCTCGGTGGGTGGCCCGGCCGCACCAAGCCCGCAATGAGCGGCCTGGTTGATTTTGAACCCGATGCCGTTCGGGCAATGGCGATCGACCACCATATGCGACAGCGATTGGGGACGAGCCTGCGTTATATCCTCGGGCAGGCAGAGGGCCGGATCCCAATTGTGCAGCCAGCGATCGAGGGCTTTCTCGCACGGCTCGCCGAAGGCCCGGTATCCGCGACCATATTCGGTGCGTATTGCGATCTCGTGCTCGCCATCGAGGACGACCGGTTGGACCTGGCCGAAGCACTGCTCACCGAGATCAGTGCTGCGCCGAACCGGCCCGCTTGCCTGCACGTCCACGACCTGGCCGATCCGCGAATCGATCCGGCCGCCGACCGGTATATCCGCCTGATAGATACCGATCCCGCCATCGCCTTCACCGTGCTGCCACCGCCCCCGGAGACCGCCGCCGCATGCCGGGGTCGGATCGCCGCGGCCTTCAGCTTGCTCGAAGCCGGCGACCCGGCGCTCGCGGCCGAGATCCGCGCGCTGATCGGCGCGATCGTGATCGCTGTCGGCCCCGACGACCCGACAGCGCTGGTATTCGACGGTGCTTCCTCCTTCATGCTCTGGGGCGCCATCATGCTGAATGCCAAGGGGCACCGGACGGTGCTCGAAATGGCGCTGGCGCTGGCGCATGAGAGCGGCCACAATTTGTTGTTCGGCCTGTGTGCCGATGGGCCGATGGTCGAGAATGACGACGATGCGCGCTATCCCTCGCCATTGCGTGCCGATCCGCGCCCCATGGACGGCATCGTCCACGCTACTTATGTGACAGCGCGCATGCACCGGGCCGTCGCGCGGCTGCTGCAGGCCGGCGTGCTCGACGGTGCCGCGACCACGGAGGCGCAGTCCGGCTTGGCCGCGCATCGGCGCGCTTTCGCCCAGGGCATTAAGGTCATCGACCGCCATGCCCGCCTGACCGAGCGCGGCTACGCCATCATGGCTGGCGCGCGTGCCTATATGGCCCTGTCGGCTTGATCCGAGCCTGTCGGCCGTCACTGCGGGGGGTGTGCTGTCAGACACGTGTTTCTGCGACTTCGTGCGGTTCACTGCTACGAAAGTAGCCTCCTGAAGGAGGACGTGAGCCAACCCGTGCCGCCAAACCATTATTTTCACCTCATCGTGATGCGCGCTGGCGCGCTGGTGGATTGTGTTGCCTCGACCGCCGTCCCCCGGCACCAACGCCCGCCCCCCCCATTGACCCCGCGACACGTTCCGCGGTCGAGCGCTGACTCGACCCGGCGCGGGTCTCCCGGCCATACCCGTGCCACCAGTGCGAACTAGCACGTCCAGCCGCTGGAGGGACCTGGGCCGGCGGGCGATCTCCGCGGTGGTGCTGGCACCGATCGCGCTGGGCGGTATTTGGCTTGGCGGACTGGCCTTCACGCTGCTGATCGGTGCCGGCACGGTCATGCTGATCGCGGAATGGGCGCGGCTTTGCCGGCACGCCGGCGCGCCGTGGCTGCTGGCGGGCGGCACGCTGTGGGTGCTGCTGGCCGCGGCCGCGTTGCTTTGGCTGCGCGCCGATCCGGCGACCGGGCGCGCCAACCTGCTGTTCCTGATGTTGCTGATCTGGGCCAGCGATATCGGCGCGTACCTGGTCGGGCGCCTGGTCGGCGGGCCGTTGCTCGCGCCGCGGATTTCGCCCGGCAAGACCTGGTCCGGCGCGGCGGGCGGGATCGCCGCGGCGCTTGCCGTCGGCTGGGGCGCGGCGAGTCTGCTGCCGGCAGGGAGCGGTCTCGCCCGGGTAGCGGCGGTGGCCCTGGTGCTGTGTGTCATCGGCCAGCTCGGCGACCTGACCGAGAGCCGGGCGAAGCGGCACTTTGGCGTCAAGGACTCCGGAACGCTGCTGCCGGGCCACGGCGGGCTGCTGGACCGGATGGACGCGCTGATCGCCGTGGCGCCGTTCGCCGCGCTGCTGGCGCTTTGCCTCGGACGTGGTGTACTCTTATGGGAATGAACATCAGTCACGTGCGCTCCGTCACCGTCCTCGGCAGCACCGGCAGCGTCGGCACCCAGACGGTCGAGCTGTTGGCGGGCGCGCCGCACCTGTTCCGCGTGCGCGCACTAGTCGCCGGGCGCAACGCTGCCCTGTTGGCCGAGCAGGCGATCGCGCTCAATGCCGAGCGGGCGGTGATCAGCGACCCCGCACGCTACCAGGACCTGCGGGACGCGCTGGCCGGCACCGACGTGGTGGTCGCGGCGGGGGCGGATGCGGTGATCGAGGCGGCATCGCTGGCGGCCGATTGGACGATGGCGGCGATCACCGGCGCCGTCGGCCTGGCGCCGACGCTGGCGGCGATTCGTTGCGGCGGGGTGGTGGCGCTGGCCAACAAGGAGGCGCTGGTCTGCGCCGGCGAGGTGATGCTGCGCGCCGTGCGGGAGGCCGGCGCCACGCTGCTGCCGGTCGATTCCGAGCACAACGCGATCTTCCAGGCGCGCGCCGACGGCAACCACGGTGCGGTGGAGAAGATCGTGCTGACCGCCTCGGGCGGTCCGTTCCGCACCGCCAGCATGGAGGACATGGCCAAGGCCACGCCGGAGGCGGCGCTGAAGCACCCAATCTGGTCGATGGGCGCCAAGATCAGCATCGATTCGGCGACCCTGATGAACAAGGGGCTCGAGGTGATCGAGGCAGCCCGGTTGTTCAACCTGCCGGAGACTCGGATCGGCGTGCTGGTGCATCCGCAGTCGGTGATCCATGGCATGGTCTACTATCAGGACGGCAGCGTGCTGGCGCAGCTTGGCTCCCCCGACATGCGCATCCCGATCGCGCACACGCTGGCTTGGCCGGGCCGGCTGGCCACATCGTCGCCGCGGCTGGATCTGGCGGCGCTGGCCCGGCTGGATTTTGCCGCGCCCGATCTGGAACGGTTTCCCGCCCTCGGCCTGGCGCGCGATGCCTTGCGAGCCGGCGGAGGCGCGCCAACTATACTGTCGGCCGCGAACGAGATCGCGGTTGAAGCTTTTCTGCAACGCAGAATCGGTTTTTTAGACATTGCGAGCACTGTGGCGCGCGTGTTACACCTCATGGGTGCACCCACTGCCGACTCGCTCGATGAGGTGATTGCGCTTGATGCGGCGGCGCGCCGCATTGCCACCCAGTTCGCCGCTGCTCGCGCGGCCTGAAGGACACGCCACTTGTTCAACGCCCTGCCCGACTTTGTGCAATCCGTTCTCGCCTTCGTGGTGGTGCTGGGGGTGCTGGTCTTCGTGCACGAGTTCGGCCACTACGCCGCGGCGCGGTGGCGGGGCGTGCATGTGGAAGTGTTCTCGATCGGCTTCGGCCGCGCCATCGCAAGCTGGAAGGACCGGGTCGGGACGACCTGGAAGCTCGCCTGGTTGCCGCTCGGCGGCTACGTCAAGCTGCACGGGTTGGAGCGGCCGGAAACCGTCTCGGACGCGACACGCGCGGCCTGGATTCCCGGGCGGACCTTCCATGACAAGGAAATCCTGTCGCGCGCGATCGTCGTCGCGGCCGGCCCGGTGGCCAACTTCGTGCTGGCGGCGGTGCTGTTTGCGGGGTTGTTCGCGGTCGCCGGCAAGCCGGTGACACTGCCGGTGGTGGCCGAGGTGCAGGCCGGCTCGGCTGCCGCGGCGGCCGGGCTGCAAAACGCCGACCGGGTCGAGGCCATCGACGGCGTGGCGACGCCGACGTTCATGGACATCCAGCGGATCGTTAGCGGTCATCCCGGGGCGAAGATCGCACTGACGGTGCGGCGCGGTGACGCGGTGCAGACATTGACCGCCACGGTCGGCGCGCGCGATGCGGGCGGTGGCACGCAGGTCGGGATACTTGGCATCCGCGGTGGCGAGGTGGCGTATCAGCACGTCGATCCGCTGACCGCGATCGGCCTGGGCGTCAAGCAGACCTGGGACGTGACGGCGGAGACCGTTGTCGGCGTGACGCAGATGATCACCGGGCGGCGCGGTACCGAGGAGCTCGGCGGGCCGCTGCGGATTGCGCAGCTCTCCGGTCAGGTGGCGCAGCTTGGTTTTGCGAGTTTGGTGTCGTTCATTGCCATCCTGTCGGTCAATCTCGGGCTGATCAATCTGTTCCCGATCCCGGTGCTGGATGGCGGGCACCTGGTGTTCTACCTGGCCGAGGCGATCCGCGGCCGGCCGGTGCCGGTCAAGGCGCAGGAATATGGCTTCCGCGCCGGCCTGGCGCTGCTGGCCGCGCTGTTCGTGTTCGCGACGTGGAACGATTTGACCCATCTGGGGGTCGTCCGCTGGGTGACAGGGCTGTTCGGGTAGCCTCTCGGCGTCCGCCAGCCCTGTCAGGGCGGCTGCACGGCCCGCGGCCCGGCGCGGCCTCTCACCACCGGGTCGAGCGCCCGGTGGCAGGCGTTGTATGGCATTGGCTCGGCGTTTTTCGCGAATGCCACCTGGGTCGGACGGACCGGTGCCTTCAACTCCGCCGGCCCGAGCGCCAGGCGTGCCGCCCCGCCAGCCCTTCCGGGGGCAGCCGCACGGCCCGCGGCCCCCGCCGCCGTTCCTCAGGTTGTATGGCATTGATGTCGGGATTTTCGTTTGCGCCGCCCGCGTCCCCGCGAAGGGAGTGCCGGCGGCAAGTCGCAGCACCACACCGACCCGCCCGTCGCACCTCCTCAATCGCCGTCATGGCTGGCCCCCGAGCCGGCCATCTGCCCCCCGCCGGTGCCACCCTGCGCCGTCCGTTCTCACCACCGGGTCAAGCGCCCGGTGGCAGGCTATGTATGGCATTGGATCGGGATTTTCGTTTTCGCCGCCCGCGTCCCTGTCAAGGTGGCGCATCGCTCGGTAGTGGGTCCGTATCAAATAAAAGACTTGCGCTGCGGAATACATTCCTGTATACGGTCGCGATGGCCAAGCCGCCCATTGCAGCGTCGCGCCTCAGTTCACCGGTTTACGCCGATCTTCCGTATGCGCTGGTGATGATCGAGTGGGTAGACGCCAGCCGCCTATTCCTACTGAGTCGCAAACCAC
>PLXO01000264.1 GCA_003151425.1 Acetobacteraceae bacterium | reverse complement strand
GATCGACTGGATCCGCGGCATCGTTGCGGAACCGGAGATCGGCGTGGTGTACCACGGCAAGGTGGTGAAGACCGCCGACTTCGGCGCCTTCGTGAACTTCCTCGGGTCGAAGGACGGGCTGGTGCATATCAGCGAGCTGCAGCAGGGCCGGGTCGGCCGCACCACCGACGTGGTCAACGTCGGCGATGCGGTGCGGGTGAAGGTCATCGGCTTCGACGAGCGCGGCAAGGTGAAACTGTCGATGCGCGTGGTCGATCAGGCGACCGGCGAGGACATCAGCGAGAAGGTGGGACCGAAGCCCGGGCGCGATCGTGAGCATGGCGATCGCGGGCGGCGCGACCAGCCGGAGCAGGCGGCGGAGTGATCCCGGGGCCGGCGGCCGACTGATCCGCGCCTCGCTTTTCCGACTGCGGCTTGGCATAGTCTGGTCGGGTTATGGTCCGGTTGGGCATGGTCCAGTTGGGCGCCTCGGGCGGCTGCCGGATCGCGTCGGTTGGGGTGGGCCAGGTGCGAAGGGCAAAGCGGAACGCCGCTTCCCTCGCGCGCGCGGGCTGACAGAGGGACGTGGCCATGAAGGCGATCAACGCGATCCGCATGGGCGGGATCGAGGTGTTGCCGCTGATCGAAGGCGGCAAGGGCGTCTCGATCTCCAACGGCTTCTCGTCCGGCAACTGGGCCGCGACGGGCGGCGTCGGCACGTTCAGCGCGGTGAATGCCGACAGCTTCGATTCGTTGGGAAATCGGATCAAACAGATCTATCACGGCCGCACCCGTACCGCGCGGCACGAGGAGCTGGTCGCCTACGCGATCAACGGGGCGCTCGCCCAGGCGCGCCGGGCCTACGAGCTGGCCAGCGGCAAGGGGCGCATCCACGCCAACATCCTGTGGGAGATGGGCGCCGCCGAGCGCATCATCACCGAGGTCCTGGAGCAGGCGAAGGGCATCATCAGCGGCATCACCTGCGGCGCCGGCATGCCGTACCGGCTGTCCGACATCGCCACGCGCTTCAACGTCTACTACTACCCGATCATCTCCTCGGCGCGCGCCTTCAACGCGTTGTGGCGGCGCGCCTACAGCAAGGCCGCCGAGCTGCTGGGCGGCGTGGTCTATGAAGACCCCTGGCTCGCCGGCGGGCACAACGGGTTGTCGAACAGCGAGGATCCGACCAAGCCGGAAGCCCCCTATCCGCGGGTGCTGGCGTTGCGCCAGGTGATGCGCAGCTTCGGGCTTGGCGAGACCCCGATCATCATGGCCGGCGGGGTCTGGTGGCTGGAGGAGTGGCAGGACTGGATCGACAACAAAGAGCTTGGGCCGATCGCCTTCCAGTTCGGCACACGGGCGCTGCTGACCAAGGAAAGCCCGATCGGCGATGCCTGGAAAAAGCGGCTGCTGACCCTGAAGCATGGTGATGTCTTCCTGAACCATTTCAGCCCGACCGGGTTCTATTCCTCGGCGGTGAACAACGGCTTCATCCAGGAATTGCGCGAGCGGAACGAACGACAGGTGGCGTTCGCCGCCGAGGTGGTGGGCGAACATGTCGCCGAGTACGGCGTGGGACCGCGCAAGCGCCCCGTCTACCTGACCCAGGTCGATCTCGAGCGGGCGCGCGGCTGGGAGCAGCAAGGCTTCACCGAGGCGCTGCGCACGCCGGACTCGACGCTGATATTCGTCACGCCCGAGCAGGCGAAGGAAATCATCGCCGACCAGACCGGCTGCATGGGCTGCCTCAGCCAGTGCCGCTTCTCCAACTGGAGCCAGAACGAGGCCGAGCACAGCACCGGCAAGAAGGCGGACCCGCGCAGCTTCTGCATCCAGAAGACGCTGCAATCGATCGCGCATGAGAGCGACGAGCCGGACGCGGTGGAGCGCAACCTGATGTTCAGCGGCCACAACGCATACCGGTTCGCCTCCGATCCGTTCTACTCGAACGGCTTCATTCCGACGGTGAAGCAGCTTGTCGAGCGGATCCTGACCGGGCGCTAGTGCGGGGTGAATCACGACCGGCGCCGTGGATTTCATGCTGGTGTGGTGGATTTTGTGCCAACGCTATCGATGTCATGAGCATCAGCGGCGACGATATACGCGCCGCCCAGATGCTTACCGGTGCAACGTTCGCGGTGTTCCTCATGGTGAACGTCGTCCCGGGGCTGCGCCCCTACGCCGTGCGGATTCGTCTGGCGATCGTGGCGGCCTATTTCGTCGCGACGGCGGGGTTCATGATCTATCTGCTGATCCGCTGATCCTGCGCCGGGGTATTGTCTCTGCTTGACTGTCTGCAAAGGGTAGAAGCGGACGGTTGGACCCTGGCATCCCCCGCTTTCTTATGCCTGGGGAGGGAGGAAGTGACACCAACGGCGAGGCCGTTCGATCAACTTTCTGGTCCGATGCACGGGTGCCCAGCGTACATCGACATCACCCATGATAACGTCCGTTACTGACGGTGATCATGTCCATTGCATTGATTATATTGATAGATCTTACCCCACGCCGTACAAGCCAGGCCGCTCGCCGGCTCCTTTCCGATCACCTTCGTGCTGTGGATGTGGTGATCACCGTTACCGTCTGGCTCAATTGACGACACGCCCTAGTCGGGGATGACCTCGACACGATCCAGGTACCTGGACAATTCGTCCACCCACTTGCGCGACGCGTCGGCGTCGGCGCTCTCGGCTGCCTGCTCAAGGGCGGCGCCGATGTCAGTGATGGCCTGGAATCCAAACATGCCTCCGGCGCCCCTCATGCCGTGCCCCAGAAACTCTACGGTCTCAAAGTCGCCCCGATCCAAGGCGTCCAGCATCGCGATGACATTCCTTCTGCAGTTTTGCTGAAACCTGGGAATCCGATCTGCGAACTTAAGTTTCGTATCCGCAGAATCTGCGTCCTTCTGGCTGCTTTCCTTTTTTGATGGCGGCGGCGCGACAATGGAGTGCTCCTTGATCGCTTGCAGCAACACGTCTTGCTTGATTGGCTTTGTCAAATACGCCGTGCATCCCGCAGCCATGCATGTTTCTCGATCCCCCTTCAAGGCAGAGGCCGTCAGTGCGATGATCGGCGTGGGCGGCCGGTCGTTCGCCTGTTCCCATGTTCTGATCGTCCGCGTCGCGGCCAGGCCATCCATAACCGGCATTTGCCGATCCATCAGGACAAGGTCGTAGTGTCCACCTTTAAACATTTCACAGGCGATGGCTCCGGTCTCGGCGACTTCGACCAGGTACGGCGTGTTCTCCAGGTAGGCCAGCGTGATCGTGCGGTTATCGGGAGAGTCCTCCACCAGAAGAATACGCAGCGCCGGCAGCGGCAACTCGGAATCCGTGCCGACCGGCACGGTCGGCCGCCGCGTAGCGCCGGCCGAGATCTCGAAGGGCACGGCGAAAGAAAACACGCTGCCCTTCTCGACAGCGCTTTCGACCCAGATGCGTCCGCCCATCAGGTCCACCAGGCGCTTCGAAATCGTGAGCCCCAGCCCCGAACCCCCGAACCTGCGCGTGGTGGATGAGTCGGCTTGCGTGAATCGCTCAAACACCCGGTCCAATTTCTCGCCCGGAATGCCGATGCCGGTGTCCGAGATCGTGAACCGCAATGCGGTCGGAACGGAGGAGTTCCCATCCGGTGTGACTCGCACGGACACTTCGCCGGATTCCGTGAACTTTATCGCGTTTCCAATCAAATTGAGCAGCACCTGGCGCAGCCGTGTCGGATCGCCGACCAGATCGGTGGGAACGTTCGGCGCGATCTCGCACACCAGGGCCAGCCCTTTTTCATGCGCCCGGCCCGCCACCATCTCCGTCACTTTCTCCAGCAGGTCGTTCAACGAGAACCCGGTCCGTTCCAGATCGAGCTGCAGGGCTTCGACCTTGGAGAGATCGAGGATGTCGTTGATGAGGTTCAGCAGGTTGTCGCCGGCGCGGCGAAAGATCTGCACAAACTTGTCTTGCTCCGGGGAGAGAGGGGTTTTCGCGAGCAGGTCCGCGATGCCCATGATCGCATGCATCGGCGTTCGGATTTCATGACTCATGCTCGCCAGAAAATCCGACTTGGTCCGGCTCGCGCTCTCGGCCACGGCCTTGGCCTGCTTTAGCTCCGCCTCCACCTCCTTGCGCTCCGTGATATCGCGCGCCGCGGCGAAGACGCCCTGCAGCGTGCGGCCCCGGTCGTAAAAGGTGG
>PLXO01000169.1 GCA_003151425.1 Acetobacteraceae bacterium | reverse complement strand
GAACAGCGAGGTGAACCCGCTCAGCCTCGCCTATGTCGAAACGATCACCAAAAGCATCCCGCTCGGCCGCGCGGGGACGCCGGACGACATCGCGCACGTCGTGGTGTTCCTGTGTTCGCGCGAGACCGACTGGGTGACCGGTGCCTCCTGGCGCGCCGACGGCGGCTCGCGCGCCGGGACCCTCGGGCTGCCGNNGACGTTGAAAGGCCGTACCGCCCGACCAAAATGAGAATTGCTGGAGGCAAGGCTGCCGCGTTGACCATGGCCGGGCGCGCGCGTAAGGAACCCCACCGCTCTGTCCCTGGCTTCGTGGCCGGAGGGGACGGTCAGGAGTGACATGTGAAAGACGTCCGTGACGCGCTGATGGTAGCGCGCGCTTCCGACGGCAGGCTGGTTCGTCGCCCTCTGTCGCCGCATCTGATGGACTATCGGCTGGACTTCACCACCGTCCTTTCCGGCCTTCACCGTATCACCGGCCTTGGGCTTGGCATCGGAGCGTTCCTGCTGACCTGGTGGCTGGTTGCCGCGGCCACCTCGGCCGAGGCGTTCGCCACCGTGCAGTGGTTCATCGGCTCGCCGATCGGGCTGCTGATGCTGTTCGGCTGGACCTTTTCGCTATTCTTCCACCTGTGCAACGGCATCCGCCACATGGCCTGGGACCTGGGGCACGGCTTCGAGAAGACGCAGTACACCACGTCCGGCTACGTGGTGGCGGGCGCCTCGGTGATCCTGACCGTACTGGTGTGGATCATCGGCCTTGTGATTTGGTGAGACCAGCCATGTCCGAAACGAACAAGACCGTCCAGGTCCACATCATGCGCTCGCAGCTTGGCCGCGCGCGCGGGCTGGGCGCGTCGAAGTCCGGCGCGGCGCATTGGTGGGTGCAGCGCGTGACCGGGGTCGCGCTGATCCCGCTGAGCTTGTGGTTCGTCTACGCGGCGCTGCGCCTGGTCGGCGCCTCGCACGAGGAATTGCTCGCCTGGATCGGTGGTCCAATCCCGGTGGTGCTGCTGATCGCACTGGTACTGGCGAATTTCTACCACCTGGCGCTGGGCCTGCAGGTGGTGATCGAGGACTATGTCCCCGGCGACACGGCGCGGATGGCCACGCTGCTGGTGATCAAGGGCGTGATCGTCCTGCTGACCCTGGCGTGCCTGATATCGATCCTGAAACTGGGCCTGTAGGCCGCGAGTTGTAACGTATGGGCGGACGATGAACGCGATCACCCTGCCTTCGGCGCGAGCCTACAGCATCGTCGACCACACCTATGACGTGGTGGTGGTCGGCGCCGGCGGCTCCGGCCTGCGCGGGACGCTCGGGATGGGTGCCGCGGGATTGAAGACCGCCTGCATCACCAAGGTGTTCCCGACACGCAGCCACACCGTGGCGGCACAGGGCGGCGTCTCTGCGTCGCTCGGCAACATGGGTGCGGACGAGTGGCGCTGGCACATGTANNTCTACCAGCGCCCGTTCGGCGGCCACATGATGGACTACGGCAAGACGCCGGCACACCGCGCCTGTGCCGCCGCCGATCGCACCGGCCATGCCATCCTGCACACGCTGTATCAGCAAAGCCTGAAGCACGAGGTGGAGTTTTTCGTCGAGTATTTCGCACTCGACCTGATCCTCGACCAGGACGGCGTGTGCCGCGGCGTGATGGCGTGGAACCTGGACGATGGCACGATCCATCGCTTCCGCGCCCAGATCGTCGTGCTGGCGACGGGAGGCTACGGACGTGCCTTCCTGTCCTGCACTTCGGCGCACACCTGCACCGGCGACGGTAACGGCATGGTGCTGCGCGCCGGCCTGCCGTGCCAGGACATGGAGTTCGTGCAGTTCCACCCCACCGGCATCGTCCCCGCCGGGTGCCTGATCACCGAAGGTGCGCGCGGTGAGGGTGGCTATCTGACCAATTCGGAAGGCGAGCGCTTCATGGAGCGCTATGCGCCGAGCGCGAAGGACCTTGCCAGTCGCGACGTGGTTTCGCGCTCGATGACGATCGAGATCAACGAGGGGCGCGGCTGCGGCCCGAACAAGGATTATATCCTGCTGCATCTCGAACATCTCGGCGCCGATCTGCTGCACGAACGGCTGCCGGGGATTTCCGAGACGGCGAAGATATTCTCCGGCGTCGACGTGACCAAGGCGCCGATCCCGGTGCTGCCGACCGTGCACTACAACATGGGCGGCGTGCCGACGAATGTGCACGCCGAGGTGCTGCGGCCGACGCGCGACAATGAAGACGCAATCGTTCCGGGCCTGATGGCGATCGGCGAGGGCGCCTGCGTCTCGGTGCACGGCGCGAACCGGCTGGGCTGCAACTCGCTGCTCGACATCGTGGTGTTCGGCCGGGCGGCGGCGCTTCGCGCGGCGGAGATCATCAAATCAGGCACCAGCCAGCCCGCGCTGCCGGCCAAGGCAGGCGAGGCGTCGCTGGACCGTTTCGATCGCGCACGCCACGCCAAGGGCGGCACCAAGGTGGCCGATCTGCGTTTGGACATGCAGCGCACCATGCAGGCGCACGCCGCGGTGTTCCGCAACACCAAGACGCTGACCAAGGGCGTGGCCGAGATGCAGCGGGTCTGGCGCGGCCTGGACGACATGTCGGTAACCGACCACAGCCTGATCTGGAACAGCGACCTGATGGAGGCGCTGGAGCTGCAGAACCTGATGGGCAACGCCATGACCACCATCGTCGGCGCCGAGGCCCGGCATGAAAGCCGCGGCGCGCACGCGCACGACGACTTCCCCGAGCGCGACGACCACGACTGGATGAAGCACACGCTGGCCTGGTGCGACGACAAGGGCGCGGTGCGGCTGGACTACCGGGCGGTGAAGATGCGGACGCTGACGAATGAAGTGTCGGTGTTTCCGCCGGCGAAGCGCGTTTATTGACACCTTATGTCATTGCGAGAAGCGAAGCGACGAAGCAAGCTCCTACCACAAGGGCGGGAGCTTGCTTCGTCGCTTCGCTTCTCGCAATGACACGGAATTTCTGATCCAGGACACAAGACGATGGTTGAATTCACCCTACCCGCCAACTCCCGGGTTCGCCCGGGCAAGACCTTCGCAGCGCCGGCGGGCACCAAGCGGGTGCGCGACTTCAAGATCTACCGGTGGGATCCGGACGACGGGCAGAACCCGCGCACCGACACCTTTCAGATCGATTTGGATGCCTGTGGGCCGATGGTGCTCGACGCGCTGATCAAGATCAAGAACGAGGTCGATCCGACACTGACGTTCCGCCGCTCCTGCCGCGAGGGCATTTGCGGCTCCTGCGCGATGAACATCGACGGCATCAACACGCTGGCCTGCCTGCACCCGATCGAGGACGTGAAGGGCGCGGTGAAGATCAATCCGCTGCCGCACATGGCTGTCGTGAAGGACCTGATTCCCGATCTGACCCTGGCCTACGCGCAGTATCGCAGCATCGAGCCGTGGCTGAAGGCCGATACCGCGCCGCCGCCGGATGGCGAACGGGTGCAGTCGCGGGAAGAGCGGGCGCAACTGGACGGGCTGTGGGAGTGCATTCTGTGCTTCTGCTGCACGACCTCCTGCCCGAGCTATTGGTGGAACGGGGACCGCTATCTGGGGCCGGCGGTGCTGTTGCAGGCGTATCGCTGGATCGCCGATTCGCGCGACGAGGCGACCGGCGAGCGGCTCGATGCGCTGGAGGACCCGTTCAAGCTGTATCGTTGCCACACGATCATGAACTGCACGCAGACCTGCCCGAAGGGGTTGAACCCGGCGAAGGCGATCGGCGCGATCAAGCAGTTGATCATGGAGCGGCAGATGTAGGCGGACTGGTCCCTTTTCTCCCCCTCCCCTTGAGGGCTTGGGCCGCGAAGCGGACCAAGGTTGGGGGGAGGGGTATGGGGGCGCGGACCTTCGGTACGATCCTGGCAACAACCCCTCCCCCCATCCCCCTCCCTCAAGGGGAGGGGGCGTCTTCATCGTCCCCGGCCCTCAGGTGTCCGCCAACTCGGCCAGCGTGCGATCCCGCGCCGCGACGTCGCCCTCCGCGTGCACCGGCTGGATGCAGACATGCGTGGCGCCGGCGGCGAAATGCGCGTGCAGCCCGTCCTTCACCTTCGCCGCGCTGCCCCACAGCACCATCGCATCGATGAACCGGTCGGACCCGCCGTTCGCCAGCTCCGCCTCGGTAAAGCCGAGGCCCAGCCAGCAATTTCGATAATTGTCCAGCACCATGTAGCGCGACAGCTCGGCACGCCCAAGCGCTCGGGCCTTCGCGGGATCGGTCTCCAGGCACACCTTCTGCTCGACCGCGAGCCACTTGCCCGACCCCATGATCTTCGCTGCGCGTGCGGTATGTTCCGGTGTGACATTGTACGGCAGCGCGCCGCGCGTCTTCTCGCCCGCCAGCTTCAGCATCAGCGGGCCAAGCGCCGCGACGGCAAGCGGCCAGTCCTCCGCCCCCGGCTGGTCCTTGCTGATGCCGTCGAGATACGCGCGCATCACCGGGATTGGCTTGCCATAGGTGTGGCCGCGGACGCCTTCCACCATCGGCAGGTGGCTGACGCCGAGCCCCAATATGAAACGATCGCCATACAACGCGTTCAATGAGATCATGCCGCGACGTGAGGTGAAGGCGTCGCGCGCGTAGATGCTGGCGATCGAACTGCCGATGTTCAGCGTCTTCGTCGCCCCCAGCATGAAGCCGGCGACCGAGAACGATTCGTAGCCGCGCGATTCCGGATACCACAGAGTGCCGTAGCCGAGCCGCTCTACGTTGGCGGCGAAGGCAGCGATCTCCTTCGCGCCGCCGAGCTTGTCCGTGCTGTACCAGGCGCCGAGCCGTCCGAGCTGCATTGTACGTCTCCTGTCAGATAAACTTCGTCGCGTCAGATAACTTTGGTCCGGTCATATCGCCCTGGCGGCGCGGAACCTGGCGATGTCCGCCGCGCCGTAGCCGAGCTCGCCGAGAACCTGCTCGGTATGTTCGCCGAGACGCGGCGGCGGCGCATCGACGCGCGGGCCGTCATGGTCGAATTTGAACGCCGCCACCGGCACGCTGAATGGCCCCGGCACACCCGGCGCACCGTCGGGGAAACGGTGCAGCACGCCGCGCGTGGCGATCTGCGGATCGGCGGCCGCCTCGCCCATCGTGCGCACGCGCGACGCGGGGACGTGGCGGGCCTGCAGATAGTCTTCCCATTCCGCCGCAGTGCGGGTCAGCATGATCTGCTGGAGCAACCGTTCCTCGTTCGAATGATCCGCGTCGCGCTCGTCATTGCTGCGCTTGGTCATGTCGGGACGTTCCAGCACGGTCCACAATCGTTTCTGCTGGCGCAGATTCGACGCGCCCAGCATCACCAGCCCGTCCTGTGTCCGATAGGCGCTGTTGGTGGCGTGTGGATGCTTGTTGCCACTGGGTTTCGGCTGGCGGCCGTTGCGCAGGTACCCGGTCAGGTGCGAGGCCATCAGGATCATCGCCACGTCCAGCATTGCCATGTCGATGCGCTGGCCCTGGCCGGTGCGCTCGCGCTGGAACAAGGCCGACGCCAGCGCGAAGGCGCCCATCGTGCCGGTGGCGTAATCGATCGCCGGCGCACCGATCTTGACCGGGTTCGCCTCCGGCGTGCCGGTCATCGCCATGATGCCGGAGGTGGATTGAATGACATGGTCATAGGCGGTCTGCGTGCGCCGCGGTCCGCCCTGGCCGAAGGCGGAAAACGAAGCATAGATCAGCGTCGGATTGATCTTGCGCAGATCATCGTAGCCCAGGCCCAGTGCCTCGAACGCCCCGGGGCGGTAGTTCTCCACCAGCACATCGGCGGTGGCGACCAGCTTCCTAAGTATCTCCTGTCCCGCCGGCGTCTTCAGATCGAGCGTGATTGCGCGCTTGTTCGCGGCCTGCGTGAGGAATCCGGTGTCCATATTGGTGCGGTTCAGCGCGCGATCGCTGCCGGTTCCGCGGCTCTGGTCGGGATCGTCCGGGTGCTCGACCTTGATCACGTCGGCGCCCTGCAGCGCGAGCTGATAGGCGGCGAACGGGCCGGCCAGCACATGCGTGATGTCGATGATGCGGATGCCTGCAAAGGCGCGCGCCACGTACGGTGCTCCCGTGTTCAATCGCGAGGGCGATGACGATGCCGCCTTGTCCGCATGGCGTCAACACGCTTGGATGGTGCCGCAGCACGGAGGAAACGGGATGTCGGTCGAGCTGATCATCGAAGGCGCGGTCGCGAAGGTGGTGCTGAACCGCCCGGACAAGCTGAACGCATTGACGCGGGAGATGCGCGTTCAGTTGCGCGAGCATTTCGAACGGCTGCGCTTCGATGATGCGGTGCGCGCCATCCTGGTGACTGGCGAGGGGCGCGCGTTCTGCACCGGCGCCGATGTCGCCGCCATGCAGCGCGGCGGCCTGCGCGCGGAGCGTGAGCGGCTCATGGGCAACAGCCACATGTTCCTGCGCGTGATGCACGCCATCGAGAAGCCGATCGTCGCCGCGGTGCGCGGCCCGACCGTCGGCATCGGCTGGTCCATCGCGCTTGCCTGCGATCTGATCGTTGCGTCGGAGACCGCGCGCTTCTCACAGATTTTCCGCCGCATCGGGCTGGCGCCGGATGGCGGGGCGATCTGGTTCCTCACCCGCCGCATCGGCATGGCGAAAGCGAAGGAGCTGGTGTTCACCGCGCGCTTCGTCGAGGCGCAGGAGGCATTGTCATTGGGGTTGGTGAACGAGGTGGTGCCGGACGATGAACTGATGGCGCGGGCGGAGGCGTTGGTAGCCGACCTGGCCAGCGGGCCGACGTTCGCGTTCGGGCTGGCGAAGAAGCTGTTCCATATGGCCCAAGCGCCGAGTTACGAGGATTTTCTGGACATGGAAGCGTTCGTTCAGCCGCAATTGGATCAGACCGACGATCACCGGGAGGGTGTCGCGGCGTTCAAGGAGAAGCGCAAGCCGAACTTCGTCGGGCGGTGAAACGGCCTCCATCACTCGGCCGCGTCACTCGGCAGCGGTAAGCAGGTCCTGTTCGAACCAGGCAGACTTGTCGTCTCGGCCATAACCGAAATCATGACGGAGGTAGCCAACAAAGGCGTTGCGGATGAATTCCATGTCATCCCGGGTGAACGCGGCGTCCGGGCTGTCATCATCAGGCGGAATAACGACCTCGGTATTTGTCGGATCGAGCAGGGCGCGCATGGCATCGCGACTGACGAAGCGCAGCGCGGCGGCGATGGCATCGTCATTCATATCGATATGAAAATGCGTGGCGATGCGCCGCAGCCAAGCCTCGGGATCAGCCTTCAGGTCCTCATAGCGCACCACCAGGACCAGGTCCGGATGCGCGGCCGCCAGGTCGCCCCAGCGATTGAAGAAGTGCATATACCACCAGATGTCGGCGCGATACCGTGCGCCTGAAGAGTCGCCGCGCACATATTGCGTGAACGACACATGGTATTCGTGCTGCCACTTCCCGTAATGAGACATCATCGCGGCTCTGATGTCGCGCACCAGCACGACAACGGGGCGGAACTCGGCGTGCCGGGTCAGCCAGGGCCAGGAGAAGGCGATGGACGGGATCGTATGCGAACTGCCGATGCGCGGCATGTGCTTGTAGCGCTGTGGCCATCGCGGATGGCTGATGATGGCATCGGCCTCTCTGCCGCTGGAGTGGCTTGGCGGCGGCACATGATACTGCCTGGCGAGCGCGCAGCTCAGCATGAACTTGAGCCAGTGCGTGCCCGAATTCTTGCCAGTGACCAGGAAGGCGTCGACGCGGCGATACTGATAGAGGAAGAAGTTGCTGACATCGGCCTGTACGATCCGGGCCAGGAACTGCAAACGCTGCCAAAATCCCGGACGCACCGAAAGCTTGAGCCGCGCATCCCAGAGATCGACATATCTGTCTTCGCTCGGCTTCGGGATGAAGTAACGCGATCCGACGAAGCCCGCCACCACGAAGCCGATCTCGTCGAAGTGACCGATGATCGGAATCCGGTCCGGGATCAGATCAAGTGGAACGAACAGGTAGCTGATCCCAAGCACCAGTACGAGCTTGGACAGAAGGCACGATCGCCAGTCGAGCAGGCCCGCAATCAGGATGCGCAACTCAGTGGTGACAGCACGCTGGGACATTTACTGGCCGGCACAAGGTTTTGGGGGCGGAAGGCGCAGGCTATTGGGTCGGTCGCGGGGGCGTTCGCTTGTTGCGAGCGCCGTCCCTTGTATCCGAGTCCTGTCGGATCGCGATCAGAGCGTGCACATGTAACTGCAATGTTTCAAGGAAGCGGCCTTGGTGGGCTCGGCGCGCCCGGTATCGATCGCGCGCAGTGTCGATCGCGCCCGGTATCGAGCGCGCGCAGTATCGATCCAGCCCAGTATCGACGGCGAACGGAGAAGCGAACGTCCTACGTCGCGGCCCGCATCCCCGGGGCCGCGACGTCAACCGGGGGGTGCGCCAGCAATTCTCATTTTGGTCGG
>PLXO01000170.1 GCA_003151425.1 Acetobacteraceae bacterium | reverse complement strand
CCCACCGGCCGGCGGCGGCCGACCCCCCTGTATGAAACCTGTGGGTCGCTGGGGATATAGTGTGGGGACCGTCGGCCAGAGGTCGGCGCTCCATGGTGCTGGAGAGCCCGATTGCGAGTTGGACCCGAGGAGCCTCGAAGACCCCCACTGGAGCCCAAGGGCGGCAACGCCCCGGAGGACGTTTGTTAGATTTCGTTTTGTGCGAGGCCCCCACGCCGGCGGTACAGGTGTGGAGGAGATAAAATGCAAGTCATGTACAAACGGGTTGCCGGCCTTGACGTCCACAAAGAGACCGTCGTCGCCTGTGTGCGGTTGATGCCCGGCCGTAAGATGACGCGGGAGTGCCGGACCTTCGCGACCACGACAGACGGGCTGTTGGCGTTGCTGGCGTGGTTGACGGAGTGCCGGTGCACGCATGTCGCGATGGAAGCGACCGGGGTCTATTGGACACCGGTCTGGAAGATCCTGAGCAGAGCCTGCCCCTGCGAAGGCGGGGGGCGATTTCGAGCTGATCGTGGCCAATGCGGCGCACATCAAGAACGTTCCTGGCCGCAAGACGGACATGAACGACGCCATGTGGATCGCTGAGTGCGGCAGACGCCTATCGGCACACTGACCCGCTTCGCGGTCCAGTCTGCTGGCGTGTGGGTTGATCAGGGCGAGTTTCGTTCCGGAAGAAGACATCCAGGAACTGCGCGCGCTGATGCGCACCCGCAAGCAACTGGTGCGCGAAGCAACGCGGCACGTTCAGCGCATTCAGAAGACGCTCGAAGAGGCCAACATCAAGCTGGACTCGGTGATCAGCGATATTCTGGGCGCCAGCGGCCGGCGCATGATCGAAGCCATGATCGCCGGCGTGAGCGACCCGGACCAGCTGGCGGCACTGGCCGGCCGGGGCATCAAGGCGTCCCGCCAGGACCTCCATGATGCCCTGCATGGGCGGCTGAGGGAGCATCACCGCTTTCTGCTCAGGCTTCATCTTGGACAGTGGGATACGGTGGACGCGGCGATCCAGGACATCGATCGGGAAGTCGACGCGCGGATCGAACAGCTGGACGAGGAGATCAAAGACGGAGAGGCCCCCTTTCGCGCCTTGATCCTCCGCCTGTCCTCCGTGCCGGGCGTCAGCGCCCTGTCGGCGACGACGATCCTATCGGAGATCGGACGCGACCCCCGGATCAAGCGTCCGGGGGCAGGCACGCCGCTTCCCACCGCCGGGCATTTGGTAGCCTGGGCTGGTCTGTGTCCCGGTCAGAACGAAAGCGCCGGCAAGCAGAAATCCTCGCGCCTTCGCAAGGGTGCGCCCTGGCTGAAGACCATGCTCGTGCAATGCGCATGGGCGGCCAAACGCAAGAAGGATAGCTACTACATGGCCCAGTTCTACCGGCTGCAAAGCCGCCGCGGCCCTCAGAAGGCCATTTGTGCCGTCGCGGCTTCCATCCTCACCGCCATCTACCACATGCTGAAAACTGGAGCTCCGCATCAAGATCTCGGAGCAGACTACTTCGATCGCCGCTCCCCGGAAGCCAAAGCCAGGCGCCTGGTCACACAGCTCTCCAGACTTGGATTCCAGGTAACACTCCAACCGGTCGCCAACGCCGCCTGACCCCGGTGCCCCCCTGGCACCGTAAAGGTTTCTTGTTAGGAGCGAAGCGACGAAGCAATCCCCTGGCGTGGGGGATTGCTTCGTCGCTGCGCTTCTCGCAATGACACGCTGTTCCGCGGCCCGATCAGGCCGCCCCCAACTTGTACCACGGATGCGGCAGCCCCGGTGTTTTCACGCGCAACGTCAAAACCGAGGTGCTGGCGGTGAGCAACAACGTCCGCAGATCCGGCCCACCGAACGCGACATTGGCACAGACCTCCGGCGTCGCGATGATGCCGATCCGCGTGCCGTCGGGCGCGAACACCCAGACCCCGCCGGTTCCCGTGCAGAAGATGCGCCCCGCCGCGTCGAGCTTCATGCCGTCCGGCACGCCGTTCGTCCCGTCCGAGGACATGTCGGCGAACACCCGCCGCCGCACCATCTCGCCCGCCGCGTCGAGCTCGATCGCATGGATGTATTTGGTCCAGCGCGTGTTCGCGACATACAGCGTGCGCTCGTCCGCCGACAGCGCGAGGCCGTTCGGATACTCGCACCATGCCACCATGTGGGCCTTGCCGTCCGGCGTGATGCGATACACCGCGCCCTCGCCGACATCGCGCTCGTTGACCGGCACGCGGATCGACGGGTCGGTGAAGAACAGCGTGCCGTCGGCGCGGCAGATCACGTCGTTGGGACGGTTCAGCCGGCGGCCCTCGAAGCGCTCGATCAGCGTGGTGACCTTGCCGTCCGGCTCGGTCCGCGTCAGGCGGCGGGCATCGCCCTCGCACATGATCAGGCGGCCTTGCAGGTCGAAGGTCGTTCCGTTGCCGCCCTTGGTCGCGCGCACCACCGAGGCCGCCTGGCCGGGCACCATGCGATGCAGCAGGCTGGCGCGGACGTCGGTGAAATAGAAGAACATGCCGTAGGGGTGCCAGAGCGGCCCCTCGGTGAAGACGTGGCCGGCGGAGACGCGTTCGAATGCCGTGGTCTCCAGGATGTCTGCCAGCGTGTCCATGGTCGCGCGCTCCCTTCCGCGGTGTGCCGTGCGGTTTCGTCGGGCGGGAAGCATAGCATCCGCGGCGGCCCGGCGACGAGGGTGCGGTGCGATGTTACCGGAGCGTTACGGCCGGAGCGTACACTTATCCCCCTCCCCCTGAGGGCTTGGGCCGCGAAGCGGACCAAGGTTGGGGGGAGGGGTTGGTGCCAGGGTCGCACCGGAGCCTTGCACCGCTCCGACCCCTCCCCCCAACCTTGGTCCGCTTCGCGGCCCAAACCCTCAAGGGGAGAGGGGGAGAAGTCCTCTCATACAGCCCAGCGGCAATTGCCGGTCTGCTCCAGCACATATTGCGTAAATCGCATCGACGTGCTTTCTCCCCGGGCAGAGGAGACGTCACGCAATGTTAACAAGGTCCCGACACCCCACCAGCGCAGGACGGCCAATGCCGTCGTGGTTCGCAGGCATCATGATCGGATGGACCGTATCCACCCTGGCGACGGGAGCGATGATGCTCGGCGCCGGGATGGCCATCGGCCAGGCGATGACGAAACCGAAGTAACCGCCGCGCTACTCCGCCGCCTCACGCCAGCGGTTGGCGCCGCGCTCGCCGAAGAAGATGTCGGTGCTGATCTCGTCGACCGTGCGGCACCCGGTATACGCCATCGTCTTGTCCAGCTCGCTGCGGATGATGCCGATCGCCTTGCCGGCCCCCGCCGCGCCGCCGACCGCCGTGCCGAACAGCGTCGCCCGCCCGGTCAGCACCGCCTTCGCGCCCAGCGCCACCGCCTTGGCGATGTCGGAGCCGCGGCGCACGCCGGAATCCAGGATCACCGTGCAGCGATTGCCGACTGCCTCCACGACCTGCGGCAGCACGTCGAGCGACGCGACGGAACTGTCCATATTGCGCCCGCCATGGTTCGACACGATCAGCCCATCCAGCCCGGCTTCGACCGCGCGCACCGCGTCGTCCGGCCGGTTGACGCCTTTCAACATCAGCGGTCCCTGCCACATGTCGCGAAACCGCTTGATGTCGTCCCAGTCAAGCGAATCCGCACGCAGGGCCTCACGACTGCCGACGCCGCTGAGGATCGATCTTTGGTACTCCTCCGGAAAGTTCTCGTGCCGCGGAAACCCGATCGAGGTGAAGTATTTCAGCAGCACGCTCTGCGCCCAGACCGGATGGCGCAGGATGTCCAGGGTGAACCGCAAGGTCGGGTTGAACGGCAGGCTGAAGCCGTTGCGCGCGTTGTATTCGCGGTTCGGCGCGACCGGCGAATCCACCGTCACGATCAGCGCCTCGAACCCGCTGTTCTTCACCCGCTCGATCAGCTTGTGCGACAGCTCGCGCTGCTTCCAGACATAGAGCTGGAACCACAGCCGCCCGCCCACCGCCGGCCCGCCATGCGCAACGATCTTCTCCATCGCCGTCATCGAGGCGGTGGACAGCGTCAGCGGAATGCCCGCCTTCGCCGCGGCTTTTGCTAATTCCAGCTCGCCCTCGTGCCAGCACAATCCGGCGGCCCCGGTCGGCGCGATCACCATCGGCAGCGCCGCCGGCTTGCCGAACAGCGTCGTCGCCGTGCTGCGGCCGGACACATCGACCAGCGCGCGGTGCATCAGCTTGATGCGGTGGAACGCGTCGCGGTTGTTGCGCACCGCGAGCTCATCCTCGCTGCCGCGATCGACGAACTCGAACACGGCGTGTGGCAGGCGCCGGCGCGCGGCCTCGCGCAGGTCGGCAACGCTGTAGCAACGATCGAGATTGGCCATCACGCGCCCCCGTTCATCCGCCCGGTTGGTCCAGCCCGCTCACCCACACCGTTCACCCCGCAAGGTTCACCCACCCCGTTCATCCGCCCGTTCATCCGCCGCCGTTTACCCGCCCGCGCTCACACGATCGCGCAGGCGGTTGCCCGGACTGTCGGCAAAGAAGATGTCGGTGCTGATCTCGTCAACCGAGCAGCAGCCGGTATACGCCATCGTCTTGTCCAGCTCGCTGCGGATGATACCGATCGCCTTGCCCGCGCCCTCGGCGCCACCGACGGCGGTCCCATACAGCGTGACGCGCCCGGTCAGCACCGCCTTGGCCCCCAGCGCCAGTGCCTTGGCGATGTCGGAGCCGCGGCGCACGCCGGAATCGAGCAGCACCGTCGCCCGATCGCCCACCGCCTCGGCAATGTCCGGCAGCGCATCGATCGAGGCAACCGCGCTGTCCATGTTCCGCCCGCCGTGGTTGGAGACTATGATGCCGTCGACGCCGTATTCCAGCGCCTTCACCGCGTCGTCCGGGCGGTTGATGCCTTTCAGCATCAATATCCCCGGCCACATCTTGCGGAAGATCTTGATGTCGTCCCAGCAAAGCGAATCCTGGCGCATCACCTCGAACGTGTCGGGGTTCGAGGTCACCCGACGGCGATACGGTTCCGGAAAGTTCTCGTTGCGCGGCATGCCGATGGTGGTGAAGTATTTCAGCAGCACGCTGGCCGCCCAGGTGGGATGGCGCATGATGTCCACGGTGAAGCGCACCGTCGGATGGAACGGCAGCAGGAACCCGTTGCGTGCGTTGTATTCACGGTTTGGCGACACGATCGTATCGACGGTGACGATCAGCGCCTCGAACCCGGCGGCCTTGGCGCGCTCGATAAGCTGGTAGGACAGATCGCGGCGGTTCCAAACATAGAGCTGAAACCACAACCGCCCGCCGACCGCGGGTCCCGCCTGCTCGGCGATCTTCTCCATCGAGGTCATCGCGCTGGTGGCCAGCGCGAACGGGATCTTCGCCTTGGCCGCGGCCTTCGCCAGCGCCAGCTCGCCCTCATGCCAGCAGAGGCCGGCCGCACCGGTCGGCGCGATCGCCATCGGCATGCCGACCGGCTTGCCGAACAGCGTGGTGGCCATCGAGCGGCCGGAGACATCGACCAGCGCGCGGTGCCGCAGCTTGATCCGCTCGAAGCCGGCGCGGTTGTTGCGCAGCGCGACCTCGTCCTCGCTGCCGCGATCGACGAACTCGAAGACGCCACGCGGCAGGCGCTGCTGCGCGGCGGCACGCAGGTCGGCGATGTTGTAGCAACGATCCAGTACGGACATGGTGTCTCTCCCGATGCGCCGATGATGAAGCCGGGTCGGGGGTTGTCAAGCGAGGCAGGTCGCGCGGTGTGCCGATCAGGCAGCGGTGATCAGGCGCAGGGCCTCGGCGGGCGTAACGACTCGGGTGCCCAGGTGATGCCCGATCGTCAGCAGATGGCGATCGCCGGAGACGAGAAGATCAGCCTCGGCAGCGACGCACGCCGCGAGCACATGATCGTCGTCAGCATCCGGTATGACCACGCGCGGCGTTGCTGCGGGCACCACGAGGTCCGCCGCCACAATGTAGTCGGCAACCAGCTCAAGCGCCGTCCGGTTCAGGAGGGCGAGGCGTTTGGCGGCGAACGGACGGTTGAGCACGTCGGTCAATTCGGTCACCAACACCGCGCTGGTGAAGAGCCGTACCTCTCCGTGCTGCCGGATTGCGAGGAGCAGGTGGTACGGCGGGCCTCGCCAGAGCAATGCCGACAGGACGACATTGGTATCGAGAACGAGTCGCACGGCGGGCCGGCTAGTCGCCGGCGCGTCTCGTTCCGCGCAGAGCCGCAACCTCGGCGAGAACGTCCGCTTCGGAAATCGGCGGCGCACCGCCCGCTTCCAACGCCGGGGCGATCTCCAGCAGCCGTTCGAGCGCCGCAAGCCGCTGCGTCTTGGCGGACAGGAATTCCACGAAATCCTCGACCTCGGCGACACGGTCGGCCGGGAGCGCTTCGATCTTGTCGATCAGGGTCTGGGTTCTGCTGGGCATGGTCTTCGCCGCCTGCTCGGTCATCACGTGAGCCGTTGCACCCAAACGTACACCGTGCTGCCGGCGTACAACAAGGCTGTCCGGAGGCCGGCGACCCACGCGGATACGAATCCACCATCAGCTATGAAACAGTCATTTAGGCGTGCGATGTCGACAAGCATGTCAATCAACGCGGGGATGGTCTTCATCCGAGAGGGCAACAGGCAGATACGCTTCGACCTGTCACGGTCCCTGATAGTTGGCAATGAGGCCATCTTTCGGAGTCTCCATGCCGGCGACAGTAGCGATCTGCCCGAGGCATCGACTCAGGTGGCCTCGCAGAACTTCCAGCCCGTCAAAATATGCCTGCCTCGTGTCTGGCGGACGGTGAAACTCCCGCAAGCGTGGATGAGGCCGGGCGACGTCACTCCGCGTGAGAAACTCCTCAAAGGTGAGAAACTGCCGAATGCCGATCAACATAGCGTCGATGAGCAGATAAAGCGCGCCATCTTGTGCATCGGAAAGCTCGACCTGTTTGTCCACAAGGGTCTGCCGAACGTCCTGCAAGGATGCGAGCGCGCGGTTGATGCAATCGTCACAGCATTCCCAGGCGGAAAGCACGCGACGGTCCTTGAGCCGCACTACGATCTCCCGTGCGATCGTCCGCTCGCGATCTTTCGGACTGACCGCGATACTGACGAATGGCAGGTTCAGTGTCACATCGCCGATCCGGCCGCTCACCTGCCGCCGCGCCCGCGTCAGCAGGTCCACCAAGTCAAACTTGAACGGGATCGCTCCGCTTCTCATGACGGAACCATAGCAGAAATCTGGCATGGGGACACGGCGTTATACACGCGCCACGAGAACCTCCGGCCGGGCCTGCGGACCACGACCTTCCGGCGCTGCGTCACCATCGCCTTTCATATCGCCGCCACGACCGTCACGATCGATCGCGTTCTCTATGGCGGGCGAGACCTGAAACCGCTCTTCGACGATGTCAACGACGACTGATACCGCCTCCCATCCCAACGACGTATAGGATTACCGCATCCCTAGCACGTCCATCATCGAGTAGAGCCCGGGCGCGCGCCCCGCCACCCAAAGCGCGGCACGCACCGCGCCGGTGGCGAAGGCGCGGCGGTCGAAGGCGCGGTGGGTCAGCGCGATGTGCTCGGTCGCGGCGGCGAAGATCAGCGTGTGCTCGCCCACCACCTGGCCGCCGCGCAGCGCCGCGAAGCCGATGCCCCCGGTCTTGCGCGCCCCGGTATGGCCATGCCGGCCGCTCTCCATCACGTCGTTGAGCGCCACGCCGCGCCCTTTGGCGACCGCGCGGCCCATGCCGATCGCGGTGCCGGAGGGGGCGTCCACCTTCTGGCGGTGGTGCATCTCGACGATCTCGGCGTCATAGGCGTCGGCCGGCAGCGCGGCGCCCATGCGCTCGGCCAGGGCCAGCAAAAGGTTCACGCCGGCGGAGAAGTTCGACGCGTAGACCACCGGGATGCGCCGCGCGGCTTCGGCCACGGCGGCCTCGTCGGCGTCGGACAGGCCGGAGCTGCCGAGCACCCAGGCGGTGCCGGCGGCGGCCAGGGCGGCGGCGGTCGGTTGGGCGGTGGCGGCGTTGGTGAAGTCGATCACGACGTCGCAGGCCGCGGCCAGTGTGGCAAGGTTGGGCAGCAGGGTTGTGTCGGCGGGCGGTGGCTTAGCTGCGCCGGCGCGGTTGACCCCGCCGACCAGGTCGGCTCCGGCGGCGCGGACCTCCTCGGCCAGCAGGTGCCCCATGCGTCCGGTGATGCCGGCGATGCCGATGCGTGTGGCCATACCCCTCTCCCCAACCCTCCCCCTCAAGGGGGGAGAGAGTGGTATCCTTGCATGGGCGTGGGGGCGCCGCTATAAGCCCGCCCCTCAGTTCGCGCGCCCGAGGCTTCGGATGGGCATGCCCGGCCGCGACCGCCTGACCCCCGGGATATTCCGAGATGGGACGGGTGCCACCAACAAGGAGACCCAAATGCCCAAGATGAAGACCAAGTCGTCGGTGAAGAAGCGATTCAAGATCACCGCGACCGGCAAGGTGCTGGCAAGCCCGGGCAACAAGCGCCACGGCCTGATCAACCGCTCGCAGAAGATGAAGCGTTCGAACCGCCGCCATCAGACACTCACTGACATGGACGCGAAGACCGTCAAGCAGTGGGCCCCCTACGGGCTGGGTTGAGGGAGAAGCAGCATGGCACGCGTCAAGCGGGGCACCACCACCCACGCCCGGCACAAAAAGGTCCTGAAAGCCTCGAAGGGCTTTTATGGCCGGACCTCGACCACCTATCGCGCGGCGCTGGAGCGGCTGGAGAAGTCGCTGCAATACGCCTATCGCGACCGCCGCACCAAGAAGCGCGATTTTCGCGGGCTGTGGATCCAGCGCATCAACGCCGCGGTGCGCGAGCACGGCATGACCTACTCGCGATTTATCGCTGGGCTGAAGAAGGCCGGCATCGAGATGGACCGCAAGGTGCTGGCCGCCATCGCCTATGACGATGCCGAGAGTTTTGCGGCGATCGTCAAGCAGGTGCAGGCCGCTCTCTGATCCACGTCATGGCCGACCCCGGCCGTGGCGGACAGGATAGCAAGGGGCCGCCTGCGAAGGCGGCCTTTTTGTTGCGCGAGACAGCATTGGCGCGAGACAGCATGACCGACGATCCCAGCCCAACCAACGACCCCAACCCGACCAATGACCCCGGCCCGACCGGCGATCTCCTGGCGCTGAAGACTGAAACCGAAACGGCCCTCGCCGCCGCCGCCGATCTGCGCGCCTGGGACGCGGTGCGCGTCAGCGTGCTGGGTCGCGGCGGCAAGCTGACCGCGCTGCTGCGCGACCTTGGCAAAGCCCCGCCGGAGCGGCGGCGTGAACGCGGCATTGCGCTGAACCAGCTCCGCGACGCGCTCACCGCCTCGATCGAGGCCCGGCGCCTGGCACTGGAAGACGCGGCACTCGCGGCAAGGCTTGCCGCCGAGCGCGTCGATCCCACCCTGCCGCCACGCCCCGCGCCCGCCGGCCTGATCCATCCGATCAGCCGCACCATCGAGGAAATCGCCGCGATCTTCGGCACCATGGGTTGCACCGTCGCCGAGGGCCCCGACGTCGAGACCGACTGGCACAATTTCAGCGCGCTCAACATCCCGTCGCATCACCCGGCGCGGGCCGACCAGGACACGTTCTACCTGCCGGCAAGAGGCAACCTGCCGCCGCCGGTGCTGCGCACGCAGACCTCGCCGGTGCAGATCCGCACCATGCTGGCCCAGGCGCCGCCGATCCGCGTGATCACCATCGGCCGGACCTACCGCGCCGACCACGACGCGACGCACTCGCCGATGTTCCACCAGTGCGAGGGGCTGATCATCGACCGCGACCTGACGCTCGGCCACCTGAAGGGCTGCCTGATCGATTTTTTGCGCAGCTATTTCGGCATCGCGGACCTGCCGGTGCGGTTCCGGTCCAGCTACTTCCCGTTTACCGAGCCATCGATGGAGGTCGATATCGGCTGGAGCCGCAAAACCGGCGAACTGGGAAACGGCAGCGACTGGCTGGAGATTCTCGGCAGCGGCATGGTGCATCCGCGCGTGCTGGCCAATTGTGGCATTGACCCGCGCGAGTGGCAGGGCTTCGCCTGGGGCATGGGGGTGGAGCGCATCGCCATGCTGAAGCACGGCATCAACGATCTACGCCCGTTCTACGAGTCCGACATCCGCTGGCTGCGCCATTACGGTTTCAGCGCGCTGTCGCCGACGATGCTGCATGAGGGAGTGTGAGCGATGAAGTTCACCCTCTCCTGGCTGAAGACGCATCTCGATACCGATGCGACACTGGAACAGATCACCGACACGCTGACCCGGATCGGCCTGGAGCTGGAGGGCGTGGAGGCTCGCGGCGCCGCGCTGGCCTCGTTCCGCATTGCGCAGGTGATCGAGGCGGTGCCGCACCCGAACGCCGACCGGCTGCGCGCCTGCAAGGTGGACACGGGCCACGGGATCGTTTCGGTGGTGTGTGGCGCACCGAACGCGCGCACCGGGATGAAATCGGTGTTCGCCGCCCCCGGCAGCTTCATCCCCGGGACCGGCATCACGTTGAAGGTGGGCGAGATCCGAGGCGTGCGCAGCGCCGGGATGCTGCTCTCGGTGCGCGAGATGGGACTGGGCGAAGATCATGCCGGCATCATCGATCTGCCCGAGGACGCCCCGATCGGCATGCCTTACCCGCAGTGGGCCGGACTCGATGATCCGCTGATCGAGGTCAGCGTGACCCCCAACCGTGGCGACTGTTTTTCCGTGCGCGGCATCGCGCGCGACCTGGCCGCCGCCGGCATCGGCACGCTGAAGCCGTGGCAGTCGGTGAAGGTGCCCGCCGCCTGGTCGGCCGATTCCATCGCGGCCCCGAAGACGTCCGCCGCCTCCGAATTAGGCGACATGCGGGACGCAGAGGTCCACGGCCCACGCTGGCGGATCGACTGGCCGGCAGCGTGCCCCTGGGTGCTCGGGCGTACCGTCCGCAACCTGAAGAACGGTCCTAGTCCGCAATGGCTGCAGGACCGACTGACCTCCGTCGGGCTGCGGCCGATCAACGCGCTGGTCGATGTGACGAATTTCTTCACCCTCGATCTCGGCCGCCCGCTGCACGTGTTCGACGTGGGCAAGCTGTCCGGCGACGTGCTTGCCCTGCGCCGCGGCGCCGGCGAAACGTTCCACGCGTTGAACGGCAAGGACTACACGCTCGACCCGGAGGACTGTGCCATCGCGGACGCGTCCGGCGTGCAGTCGATGGGCGGCGTGATGGGCGGCGCGACGACCGGTTGCGACGAGGCGACGACGGCGGTGTTCGTCGAATGCGCGCTGTTCGATCCGGTGCGCGTGGCGCAGACCGGCCGGCGCCACCAGATCATCTCCGACGCGCGGCAACGTTTCGAGCGCGGCATCGACGTCGCGCTGATGCCGGAATCGGTCGAGGCGGCGACGGCGATGATTCTCGAACTCTGCGGCGGCGAACCTGGTCCGGTTGTCGAGGCAGGCGCCATGCCGGCCTGGCAGCGCGATGCAACGATGCGCTTTGCCCGCATCGCCGCGCTCGGCGGGTCGGACATCCCACCGGATGAGGCGGTGGCCTCGCTGCAACGCCTCGGCTTCACGCTGCGCAGCCGCGACGCCGAAACGATCACCGTCGCGGTGCCGTCCTGGCGCAATGATGTGGCGGCGCCGGTCGTGCTCGATCTGGCACCGGACCTCGGCCCCGAGGTCGCCGCGAAAGTCGCCGCGGGCTGCGCGATCATCGAGCCGGAATGCGACCTGATTGAGGAGGTGCTGCGGCTGCGGGGCCTCGATGCGGTGCCGCCGGTCTCTTTGCCGCGCACTGCGCCGGTGCCGCCGCCGACGCTGACCCCGCGACAGGTGCGCGTGGCCGTGGCGCAGCGGACGCTGGCGGCGGCGGGGCTGGCGGAGTGCGTCACGTTCAGCTTCATGGCGAGGCAGGACGCGCTGCTGTTCGGTGACGCGCCCGAAACATTACGGCTGACCAACCCGATCGCCGCCGATCTCGACCAGTTACGCCCGACCGCGGTGGCGACGCTGGCGCTGGCGGCAAAGCGCAACGCCGCGCGCGGTTATCCCGACGTGGCGCTGTTCGAGGTCGGCCCCGCCTTTGCCGAGGCAGCCCCGCAGGGCCAGCGCCTGCTCGCCGCGGGCGTGCGAGCGGGCGCCATGCCGCGCCACTGGCTCGGAGCATCGCGGCCGGTCGATGCGCGAGCGGATTGGTGGCTGGCACCGTCGCGGCCGGTGGATGTGATGGACGCGAAGGGTGATCTCTGGGCTGCGCTGGCGGCGATCGGCGTGCCGATGGACGCGTTGATGCTCACACCGGACGCGCCGGATTTCTACCATCCCGGCCGATCCGCGACGGTGCGGCAGGGTCCGAAGACGGTGCTCGGCAGCTTCGGCGAACTGCACCCGCGCGTGCTGGCGGCGCTCGACCTGCAAGGACCGGTCGTGGCGTTCGAGCTCGATCTCGACGCGGTCGGCGATCCGAAGCGCCGGCGCAAAACGCCGCCCGACCTGCCCTCGTTCCAACCGGTGCGGCGCGACTTCGCCTTCCTGGTGGATGCCACGGTGACGGCCGACGCGCTGATCCGGGCCGCTCGGGGTGCCGATCGTGCACTGATCGCCGGCGTGGTGCTGTTCGACCGCTACCAGGGTGAACACTTGCCGCAAGGGAAGGTGTCGCTCGCGATCGAGGTGACTTTCCAGCCACGCGAACGCACGCTGACGGACGCGGAGATCGAGGCTGCGTGCCAGAAGGTGGTGGCCGCGGTGGCGAAGACGACGGGCGCGGTGCTACGGTAACCATATCGGTGTCCGCTTGCGTGTGAGGAGAAAACCACGATGGCCGCGTTACGGTCGGTGCCGCTCGACGAGCTTCGTCGCGTCGCCACGGCAAATACGGATCTGGTCCAGGTCGCCAAGTCGTTGGCTGAACTGGCCAAGGCGACAGATGATGCGCAATTGGCCGAAAGCCTGCGTCGCCAGGCCAGCCGCATTCTCGACAGCACCGACACCATCAACGACGCCATTCAGTCATCAGCCCCGGTTGTGCCAAGCTGACACGGCGTAGGTTCGCAGAACGCGGCGCTTGTAGGCGTGTCAGTCGCGTGGCCGAACAAGAGGTCTCATCAGTCGCGAGTCCGCGGTCAGCAGCCGCACTTGCTTTACATGAGCCTGGAGCGCTGGGACATGAGACGCTGGAATCGCCGGCGTCCATGCTGAGCGGCACACAAATCGGTCGGGGCCATGTCTGATCACAGCGGCAGATCCCATGACGGCGACGATGCCACTGCCCCAAGCTCCTCGCCTGCCGAGCAAATTCAGGCATTGGATCACCGCTTGTCGGTGGCTGAAGCGACCGTCGACATGACCGCCCATGCGGTGGCCCGGGGAGACCGCGGCGAGGCGGTTGCGCGGTTCACCATCGCCACCATTGTTGTGCTGACCTACGCTCTGGCGGTCGGGGCTTTCTTTGTGGTGCTTCTCACGGACGCGTTGCGCAACAACCGATATGACGCGTTCTATACCAATGCGTTCGAATTTATGAAGATCGCGGTCATCCCCATCGTGACTTACGTGCTCGGCTACTACTCGGCTCGCAGCTCCCGCTGATTTCTCACCCGATCCACGAGGCGCTCATGCTGCGCGAGGAACTGGTTTTCGTCGGCACCTGCGACATCGCGGGGCATGTGCGCGGCAAGGGATTCCCGGCGCAGGAGCTCCACGCGCGCCGCCTCAAGGGCATCGGCTGGACGCACTCCAACCTGATGCAATCGGCCTTCGGACCGATCTTCGACACCCCGTTCGGCACCGGTGGCGACCTGATGATCGTGCCCGATCCGGCCGCCGAGGTGCGCGTCGATTTCGCCGACGGTTCTACACCGGAACATTTCATCCTCGGCGATATCCGCAACACCGACGGCTCGCCCTGGGAATGCTGCCCGCGCGAGTTCCTGCGCCGCGCGCTCGCCGCGCTGGACGCCGCGGCCGGGCTGCGACTGATCGCCGCCTTCGAGCAGGAGTTCGTCTACACCGGCATCGAGGACCGCCCGGCACACGCCTACAGCCTCGGTGCCTGGCGCCGCCAGGGCAGCTTCGGCGAGGCGTTCGTCGCCGCCCTGCGCACCGCCGGCGTGGTGCCGGACTCGTTTCTTCCGGAATACGGCGACCGCCAGTTCGAGGTCACCGTCGCCCCGGCCGCCGCGCTGACTGCCGCCGACCACGCCGTGATCACGCGGGAGATGGCGCGTGCGACCGCGCATCGGCTCGGCCACCGCGTGATCTTTTCGCCGAAACCAAATGCCGACGGCGTCGGCAACGGCGTGCATATCCACATGAGCCTGCAGGACGCCGCCGGCACGCCGGTCACCTATGCGCCGGACGGACGCATGGGGCTGAGCGATCTGGCGCAGCAATTCTGCGCCGGTATCCTGCATCACCTGCCGGCGATCGCCGCGATCACCGCGCCCTCACCGGTGTCCTATCTGCGGCTGACGCCAAATCGCTGGGCGCCCACCGCAGTGGACATCGTGCAGCAGGATCGCGGCGCATCGCTGCGGGTCTGCCCGGTGTTCGCCGCCGCCGGCCCAGCCGAGATCGCACGACAGTATAATTTCGAATTCCGCACCACCGACGCCTCCGCCAGCCCTTACATGGCGCTCGGCGCGGTGGTATTCGCCGGTGCCGACGGGATCGCGCGCGGCCTGGCGCTGCCGGCGCCCGGCGCGGACAGCCCATCCTTGCCGCGCGCCCTGGGGCAGGCGCTGGACGCGATGGAAGCCAGCAAATTGGTGCAGTCCTGGTTCGGCCCGACCTTCCTGGAAGCCTATCTGCGCCACAAGCGCGCGGAACTGGCGACCTTGACCGACCTCGCGCCCGAGGAACTCTGCGACCGCTATGCCAATGTCTACTGAACCCGGGCGTCTACTGAACCCCGGCGACCAGCCGCAAAACCGAAGCGGTGTCCAGCATGCGGCAGTAACCTTGGAAGCACTCCAGCGCCGCCGCATGCCGCGCCTCGCTTTCCGCCATGCAGGCGTCGTGCACGCAGCTCATGTAGTAGCCGCGGTCGGCGCCATCCTTCACCGCGTGATCGACGCACTGGTCGGTGAGGAAGCCCACGACGAACACATCCTCGATGCCGATGTTGCGCAGCAGGTAGTCGAGCATCGTCGAGTTGAACACCGAGGACGAGGTCTTCGGCAGCACGATCTCGTCACCGACCGGTACGACCTCGGCCAGCGGCTGTGCCTCCCACGACCCCTTGGCATAGAAAAAGTTGGACAGCTTGTAGTCCAGGCTGCGGTCGCGCCCGTCGGCTGTAAGGTTCTCGATTACCGTGTGGATCAGCTCCAGCCGGGCGGCGCGGAAGGCGGCCAGCAGGCGGGTGATGTTGGGGATCACCCGCGTGGTGGCCGCGGTGTGGAATTCCGGCAAGCTGGTGGCGTGGGTCGGGTTGCAACTGCCGTTCTGCACGTCGATCACCAACAGCGCGGCCCGCGATCGCGCAATCGGGCGGTTCCGCGTCAGCGCCGCATGTGTCATCGAGCCGCTCCGTTCTGGCTGTCAGGTCGTTGATTACCCGCCTTGTCGCCGTCATTGCGAGGTCGCTGTCATTGCGAGCGTAGCAACGCAATCCCGTACGTGCATTGGTGCGACATCGTCGGGAGATTGCTTCGCTTCGCTCGCAATGACAGCGACGTCGCAATGACAGCGTTCGCCGAGGGTCCGAACCGTCACGATCGCCACACTCGTCAGGCGACCTTGGCTCGCCACCCTGCGACGATCGCCAGTTCGCGTTCCGGCCGCAGCGTGACCACCGGCAGCACGCCCGGGTAGATCGCCCCGAGATTGCCGTCCAGGCTGATCAAGTCGCCCTCGGCCAGCGTCCGCGCGCCGATCCGGCAGGCGCGGCGCGGCAGATCCAGCGTGAGCTCGCGGCAGCCGACCAGGCACACTTTGCCAAGCTGGCGCGCCACCACCGCCGCATGCGCGGTGCGGCTGCCAGCCGCGGTCAGTAGGCCGACCGCATGCACCAGGCCGGCAATGTCCTCGGTCACCGTCTCCGGCCGGACCAGGATGGCAGGCGAGCCCGCGCCGGCGAAGCGTGCCGCGGCCGCCGCATCCAGCGCGATCGGCCCGCACGCCACGCCGATGCACGCCACCGTGGCGTGGGACAGCGGCGCCGGCAGCGGTTCAGCCAGGCGCGTGTAGGCGACGGCGCCCAGATCGATCCCCTCCAGCCGGGCGAGCGCCTGAGCCGGGCTGATCAGACCTTCCGCCACCATATCGACCGCGATACGCAGGCTCGCCCAGGGGGTACGTTTGGCGGTGCGGGTCTGCAGCATGAACAGCTCGCCATCCTGCACCGTGAATTCGAAGTCCTGCGCGTCGCCGAACAGCGCCTCCAGCACGCCACAACCGGTCTCCAGCCGCGCCTGCACGTCCGGCAGCTCGCGGCGCAACCGGTCGCTGTCGGCGAGCGACTGGCGGCCGGCGACGACGTCCTCGCCCTGGCCGTTGAAGCAGAAATCCAGATACAGGCGCGGCTCCCCGGACGCCGGGTCACGCGTGAACCCGACCCCGGCACCGGATGCGCCGCCGGCATTGCCGAACACCATCGTCTGCACGGTGACCGCGGTGCCGGCCGCATCATCGAGCCCGTTCAGCCGCCGGTAGCTCGCTGCCTTGGGCGCGTCCCACGAGCTGAACACCGCGCCGGCGGCGGCGCAGAGCTGATCCAGCGGATGGGCCGGGAATTCGTGGTTCGCCAACACGCCATACTGCGCCAGCATCGCCAGTGTCAGCCGGCGCAGCGCGCGGTGATCGAGCTGCTGCGCGCTGTCCTCCCGCTCGGCGGCAAGCGCCTGCTGCAGCAGCGCGTCGAACGGCGCCGTCGGCAGGCCGGCGACCACCTCGGCATAGCCCTGCACCAGCCTGCGATAGCTGTCCCAGGCCAGCCGCGGATTGCCGGTCAGGCGGAGCAACCCTTCCACCGCATGCGGCGTCAGGCCGACATCCAGCACGGTCTCCAGCATGCCCGGCATCGACACCGCCGCGCCCGAGCGGACCGACACCAGCAAGGGCCGCCGGGCCGAGCCGAAGCCGAGACCGGTCGCCGCCTCCAACCGGCTGATCCCGCCGGCCAGCGCGCGCCGTAGTGAGTCGGCATCCCGGGTCCCGGCATGCAGCGCGCGATACCAGTCCGTGCCGAGCACGAAGCCTGGCGGCACGCGCAGGCCGGCGTTGACCATGCGCATCAGGCTCCACGCCTTGCCGCCCACCGTCTCACCGCCGGCCGGCGGCAGCGTCTCGCCCGGCAGGATGAACCGGCATTGCGGCGTGTCAGTCACGTGTGGCGCCTCAGCCACTGGCCAACCCCGCCAGGATATGGTCGCGCAGCACCAGACTGGCGTGCTTCAGGGCGTCGCACGCCGCCTCCAGCTTGCTGCCGAGCGCGGCATACAAGTGCAACTGGCGGAAATCCGCCGCGTGTCGCACCGCCGCCGCGGTCAACGCCCGCTCGGCGTCGTCGGTCTGATGCTCCAGCGCCGCGATGCGATCGATTGCGGTCAGGAAATCGTCGGTGTCGTCCGCCGCGCCGGGTTCCCGCACATGCGTGGCGTGCCCCAACGCCTTGACCCACTCGCGCGCGGCCTCGTCCAGCAGGCCCGCCAGCGTCCGCAGCGGACCCAGCACGGGGCCATCCGGTTTCGCGGCCGCCAGCATCCCGAGCAGGAATACCGCCTCCTCCAGCTCGTCGGCGGCGTCGTCCGAGGCCTCGATCAGCGGCCGGAACGCGCCATACTCCGGTCGCCGGCGCACCGCCTCGCGCGCATCGATCACCAACTGGTCGGCATCGTGCTCGAACCGGTGGGCACGCCGCGCCAGTTTTTCGAGGCTGTCGGCCCCGCCCGTCACCGCCAGCACGCCATCGCGCGTCAGCGATGCCAGCTCGAACACCAGCGCGGCATGCTCGGCGGCCAGTTGCAGCAGCCGGCGCTCTTCGTTGGAGAAGTGGTGCAGCAGTTCGGCGCGCACGCGATCGCGCACGAACGACGGCGAGCGCCGCGCCAGCAGCCCGTCGGTGGCGGCGCGGAACACGAAGCGCAGGAACGCCTCGGTGTCCGGCACGCCGAGCACGTCCGACAGGCGGTCGCCGAAATGCATCGCCGAGCCGGCAGTGGCCTCGATCGCCTGGTTGATCAGCCTGGCGCCGCCCAGTTCCAGGAAGCCGCGATGACCGACCTCCTGGTCCGCCGCCCAGCGCAGCAGGGCGAGCCGCGCGGCGCCGGGCAGGAAGGCGCGAAGCTGTTTGCGCGCCCGGTTCCAATCGATCAGGAACACCAAGCGTGAGCCGAGGAATTCCAGATAGGCGCGGCAGCCGGCCTCGTCCGCGGCGGTGTAGCGGCCGGTGGCGAGGTGAAACGCGGCGCCGGCCGCCAGCGTGCCGGACTGCGCCGTTGACCATTCCGTCTGGTAGCGCTCCAGCAGGCTCTGGAAGAACGCCAGGCGTTCCGGATGGACATCGGTGTAGGTGACGCTGACGACCAGCCCGTCCACGTGCACGACGATCACATGCGCGTCGGTGGTGCCGATGTCGTTCTGGATCACCAGTCGGTCGCCGCTGCGCGTGGCGGTGGTCCCGAGGCCGGGGTGGTCGCCTTTCAGCCGCGCAGTGCGGTTCAGCCCCGCCATGAAGGCGACCACGCGCGGGCGGTCCGTCTCCGCCAGCGCGTAGACCGCGGCGCCCTCCAGGGTTTCCTGCGCCAGCCCGGCCTGGAGCGCGTTCAGCTCCTTGTGCAGGTCCATCACGAGCTGATGCAGGCTGTCGACGCCGCCATGTCGCAGGCGGGTCATCGCGGCGACCGCGCCGGCATCCAGCAGGTCGTTCTCCGCGACCGGCATGGTGGTGAGCAGCGCGTCGAGCCGCGCGGCGACCTCGGGGTGCCCGGCGGCTGGCAGTGGGGCGGCCGACGGTGGGGCGGCCAGCAGTGGGGCAGCCATCACCCGTAAATCGGCGCCGATGCGCGCCAGCAGCCGCGGGACGCCTGGCACGAGATAGCGCGAACCCTGGCGGCGGGTGGCGGCGATGAGGCCGTCGAGGTCAAGATCGTCGATGCCGCAGGCGATGCGCTCGCGCCTCAGGTTGTCGGCGGGCTGCTCGGGGTGGTCGGCGTGCGCCAGCGCGGCTTGCAGCAGGGTGAAGGCGAATTTTATCCGGTCGTTGGCCGCCAGCGCGGCGTTTACCGCGGCCGGACGGCGCAGCCCGTCCTCGCCGATCGCCGCCAGCACCTCGGTCTTCATCGGACTGCCTCGCGCAACGCTGCGCCAATCTGGCGCCGGCGCGTGAAGTTCCGCCTTGAGGTGAATCAACGGTGAACCGTGCCGGGGAAATGTCATCGCGTTGTCACGGCCGGTGGAGCAGTCTCCGCGTAGTCTGGGGGTGCGCAGCGTTTGTTTGACTTGATCGCCGCGCTTAGGCGAGGCCCAATAATTGACTGCTTCAGGATGGTGTCCTGCACTGGTTGCATCATTCCATTCCGGTTGCAAAGTGTCAGCAAGGTTCACCACAGAGGCACAGAGAGGGAGCCTAACCCTACTGAGTCGCAAAAAAGATGGGATGATCAGGCGGATTACGCTTGGCCCGACGCGATTGCGGTTTGGTAGCAGTGGAGATTCGAACTTCCCAGGAGGGGTGAGATGGATCTTCACGATGGGACGGGGACGGAAGCGCGGTTCCGCGCCTATGCGGTAGACCTGGGCTCAGTGCTGGGCCATGCCGACCGGGTCAGACCATTCGAGGACTACTGTGTCGGGCTACTGTCCGCCGAGGGCCGCAAAAGCGTTGAACCACTGGCGGCGGTGACTGCGCCGGAGCGAACCGCGGCGCAGCACCAGTCGCTGCTGCATCTTGTGGCGCAAGCACCGTGGTCTGATCAGGCGGTGCTGACCCGCGTGCGCAGGCACGTGCTGCCATCTATCACCCGCGACGAGCCGATCCAGGCCTGGATCATCGATGACACCGGCTTTCCGAAGAAGGGCAGCCACTCGGTCGGCGTGGCGCGGCAGTATTGCGGCCAGTTGGGCAAGCAGGACAACTGCCAGGTGGCGGTAAGTCTGTCGGTGGCCACCCATCAGGGCAGCCTGCCCATTGCCTACCGGTTGTATCTACCCAAGGACTGGGCCGACGATCCGGTTCGCCGGGCTGTCGCTGGAGTACCCGATGACATTCGGTTCCAGACCAAGCCCGAGATCGCCTTGCAGCAGATGCGCCAGGCTCTGGCCTCCGGCGTGGCACCGGGCGTCGCATTGGCTGACCCGGCGCATGGCAATGACAGCAATTTTCGAGCTGGGATCACGGAACTTGGTCTGCCCTACGCGGTCGGTATCATGCCCAGCACGACGGTCTGGCGGCCCGGTGAGGCGCCATTGCCGCCGACGCCTCGTTCGGGCCGCGGCCGGCCCGCCAAGCGGTTGCGCCGCGACGAGACGCATCGGCCAGTCTCGGCCAAGACGCTGGCCATGGAGCTTGCCGCCGATGCCTGGCAGCAGATTACCTGGCGGGACGGCAGCAACACGCCACTGGCTTCGCGCTTCGCCCGCCTGCGGGTCCGCCCGGTGCACGACGACGCCAAGCGAAACGAACCCGCCGCTGAAGAGTGGCTGCTGATCGAGTGGCCGGAGGGCGCAACCGAGCCGGACCACTACTGGCTCTCCACACTGCCGGCCGACATCTCGTTCGAGCGCCTGGTCGATCTGACCAAGCTACGCTGGCGGATCGAACGCGATTACCTCGAACTCAAGCAAGAGGTTGGGCTCGGCCACTACGAAGGCCGCGGATGGCGCGGCTTTCACCATCACGCAAGTCTCTGCGTTGCGGCCTACGGATTCCTGGTCTCCGAAAAGGAGACGATTCCCCCCTCAGAACCTTCTCGCGCCTGGCGCGGCCCGCGATCTGCCGTTCCCGACGGTTATCGACCCAGAGGTGCTGCCGTTGCGTTCGCAGCGCCACATGCCAAACTCCATCGCCACGCTGCGTATCCGCCTCGCACGCACCCTGGTTCACGTCCTGCCTCGATGCCCCTGCTGCGGCCGGGCGCGGCAGTGGCCGGTCGAGCAGATTGAGTGACGCAGTAGGACTAATGCGCTTCGCGCGAAGCGCTGGTCTTGCTGCATTTGCCTCTGTGCGTCTGTGGTGAATCCTTGCTTACTCGCGAGCAGTCGATTTTCGCGGCAGGTCGGCGCGCGCCGAGGGCTGGTCAGGCGGGGGCGACGATTCACCATGGCGCCGGCCCATGTTCGACATACGGCAAGCGTCGCACCACTCGTCTGTCGCCGCCGTTAGTCCTCCCGCGCGTGGATTACAAAGCCATCCGCGCCGATCAAACGCCTCCACCCCGACATCTCATCCATGACCGGAACCACCGGGTGGCTGGACGGAAAGATCGTCCATGCGATGCGATACTCGGACAGAGTGCGCTCAAGTTCGACGAGGTCCGGAGCGACGATGCGATGGTAGCGGACCAAAAATGTGTCGCCATAAAGGTCGGCGCGACTGTCAATGAACGGACGGACGCCGTTGAAGATCAACTGCCCGCCAAGACCATATTCATTCAGGACTGGCTGCGCGCGGAGCGCTGGCGGGACGGCGTCGAGCATGGCGGCAAAGGCCACGCCGGTGCGCTCCGGGCTGAGTGGCAGGGTGATGCGCACCGCCAGCCCCGCCACGGCGACCAGCGCCGCACCGGTCGACAGCCAGCGCCACGCCACGCCGAGCGCTTCCGCGCGGCCGCGCGCCAGGCTTGCACCCAGCGGTTCCGCCAGGATCAGCACCCCGGCGATGCCCAGAATCTGGTCATTGCGACCATGGGACAGCGCGCCGTGAACGAGGCCCAGAAGCAGCAGCAACCGGATCGGGGGCAGCGTCACCTTGCCCGTGAAGCCCAGGGCGAGACCGCCCAGGATGACGATCTCAAGCGGCTGAAAGCCGGAAAAATCGGCTGGTTCCCACTCGCCGATCCAGGCGAGGCTCTTCATGCCGAGGAGATGGATCGGAAATAGCACGCCGGCGAGGAAATCGGGGTTGATCAGCGCCACCGACCAGGCGGCGAGCAGGAATCCGGCCCAGGAGGTGAAAACCCGGCGGCGGCGGGCGCCGGGATCGCGCAGGGCCTCGACCAGGAAGGCGCCGGCCAGCAGCAGGCCCAGCATGAAGCTGCCGTGGAGATTGACCCACAGCACCATGACGGGCAGCAACGCGAAAGACGGTGCGGTGCGGTTGGCGCGCGCGGTCACGAGGCCGCCGCACCACAGCGCCAGGCACGGCCAGGCAATCAGATGCGGGCGGGCGAGCATGGACGGCGCGGCGTTGGACAGCGCGACGATCAGGCACGCGAAGGCATAGGTGCCCGGCAGGAATCGCCGCAGGTAGTGCAAGAGGACGCCAGCGGTCAGGCCGGTCGAGGCCGCGGCCAGCACCATGATGCCCCGCATTCCACCTGTGCGGAACGCGAGCGCCATGAGGGTCTCGGCGAGCCATTCATGCGCGAACCAGGGACGGTCACCGGCGGTGAAGGAAAACGGATCGGTCGCCGGGATCGCGCGATGATCGAGGATCCAGGCGCCCGTGCTGATCTGCCATAGCGTGTCGCTATCGTTCAGAATCGGCGGCAGGAACAGCACAAGAGCGAACATCAGGCAGCCGGCGATCACGGCGGCGGGGTCGACACCAGCGGCCTTGGGGCGGTCCGTCACCGCTGGAGGCCGGCTGGTGGACGCGTGTCAGCCGCGACCTGCGACGCTGGCACAGCGGCGCCTGGCTGATCATCCGGTCTCATAGGGCAGACCCCCTGCTTAAAACTGTAATGCAACGGTCCTGAAGCCGCTTGCGTGTCGGACCTGCGTCCCCAGGGCGCCGGAATGACGGTTAAGCAATTAATGAGGGTTGAGCAGTGATCGACTGGACGTTATGCGCAACGTTCCTGAAATGTCCCAGCAGCCTGGAAATGACCGTAACGAAGTACGCCCGCTCAGCCAGTTTCCCGAGCGGGCTCCACCGCCCGCCGGCGCGATCAGGACGCGCGCATCGGCATCGCACCACAAGCTTCGAGCCGGCACTGGCGCGGTTACAGATCCTTGGCTGACGTCACAATCCGGCTGCACAACCCATAGGCGATGGCCTCCTCGGCGCTCATCCAATAGTTGCGGTCGGTGTCGTTCGCGACCTTCTCGTAGGGCTGGCCGGTCTCGCGCGCGATGATGTGGTTGATGCGCGAGCGCATCTTGATGATCTCGCGCGCCTCGATGTCGATGTCGGTCGCCGGGCCGCGCACGCCGCCCATCGGCTGGTGCAGCAGGAAGCGGGTGTTCGGCAGGCACATCCGGTGCTCCTTGCGGCCGGCCAGGAAGATCAGCGCCCCGGCGCTGGCGACCCAGCCGGTGCCGATGATGCGCACCGGCGCCACCGCGTCAACGAAGCGGATCATGTCGTGGATGGTGTCGCCGCTCTCGACGTGCCCGCCCGGCGAGTTGACGTAGACCTCGATCGGCCCGTCGCCCTCGTTGGCCAGCGCCAGCAGGCGGCCCGTTACGTCCCGCGCCACCTTGTCGGTGATCGCGCCGAAGATCAGCACTTTGCGCTGCTTCAGCAGGCGGCTTTCCAGCTCGTTGATCGGCGAGCTGAGCGTGCGGTTGTCGCCAGGCTCCTTCGGCTCCGGGCCGATCGGCTCCGGCACGTCCGGTTGGGTGGGGGCCTCGGGTTCGTCGTCGTCGTCGTCGAGATGGGTCATGTTCTCTCCTGGTCCTTCTGCGCGCACCAGGCGGCGGTCCAGCACGCCGGTTGGTGCGCAGCCCCGATCATGCTCGGGGTAATCGGGGCCGCCTGGCAAGGGGCGGCCCTTTACGATGTCTCCGTCACGAGCACCGCGGCAGACGGGATCAATCGGGCAACCGCAGGTACCTGGCGATGCCTGTGCCGCGTCTGCCAAGCGTCGTCCCGCATGTTGGGGCACGGACAATCCGTTTAAACACGTGGCGTCCCGTACGGGAATCGAACCCGTGTTACCGCCGTGAAAGGGCGGTGTCCTGGACCGCTAGACGAACGGGACGACCATGCCCCGGGTTATCCCTTGGGCCGCGGGTGGGTAGCGGAGGGGCCTGCCAGGGTCAAGCAGCCGGGCAAGCAGCGGATCACGCGGCCGGTCGAGCAGCAGTCAAATAGCCGGGTAAGCCGGGAGCCAGGTACCCGATCACGCCACCGCTGCGTCGGTGACGACAAAGCAGGCGCTCACCGCCCCGTTCCATTCCTCCGCCCGCAAATGCCCTGCCAGGTGCAGCGGCACCGCGTTTCGCGCCAACAGCGCGTCGGCCAGCGCTCCCTCGCGCGCGCGGAACAGCATCGCCTTCAACCGCCGGCCGCCGCCCTCGCCCTCGACGAAGGCGCGGATCGTACCGCCCTCGCGGCCCACCCTGTCGGCGCGCATCACGCGGGCGCGTTGCAGCACGAACAGCGGCTCCTCGTTGCCCGCCCCAAACGGCGCCAGTCGCCCCACCTCGCGCGCCAATTCCGCCGTCGCACCCGGCACCGTGAGCGCGCCCTCCACCGCCAGATCCGCCGCACTCGGCAGTGCGGCCGCGGCGGCCAGGCGGGCGTTCAGGAATTCGTGGAACGCGTCCAGCCGTTCGGGTGCCAGCGAGAATCCGGCGGCCATCGGATGCCCGCCGCCGGTGGTCAGGATCCCCACCTGCCGCGCCGCCAGCACCGCCGCGCCCAGATCGAGCCCCGGCACCGAGCGCCCGGACCCCTTGGCCACCCCATTGGCAATCCCGGCGACGCAGGCCGGGCGATTGAACCGTTCCTTGATCCGCCCGGCGACGATCCCCACCACGCCGGGGTGCCAGCCGTCCCCGTGCACCAGCAGCGCGGCGTGCCCCTGCACCGACTGCCGGTCGGCCTCGGCCATCGCCGCGTCCAGCATCGACGCTTCGACCTCCTGGCGCTGGCGGTTGACCGTGTCCAGCGTCGCGGCCAACGCCGCCGCCTCCTGCGGATCGTCGGTCAGCAGCAGCCGCAGGCCCAGATCGGCCTGGCTGATCCGTCCGGTGGCGTTGATGCGCGGCCCGAGCAGGTAGCCCAGGGTGAAGGCGCTCGGCTTGTCACGCGTCTGCACCACGTCCAGCAGCGCGGCCAGGCCGATGCGGTCACGCCGTCCCAGCACCTTCAAGCCCTGGCAGACCAGGGCGCGGTTGACCCCCGTCAACGGCATCACATCGCACACGGTGGCCAGCGCCACCAGATCGAGCAGCCCGAGCAGGTCGGGTTCGGCCCGCGCGGTGAAGAAGCCGGCGCGGCGCAGCGTGCGCACCGTCGCGATGACGGTCAGGAAGGCGATGGCGGTCGCGCACAGCAGGCCCAGACCCGAGGTGCAGTCGAGCCGATTGGGATTGACCGTGGCGAGGACTGGCGGCGGCGGTCCGTCCGCTTTGTGGTGATCCAGCACCACGATTTCGCACTGCCCCGCCACTGCCGCCAGCGCCGCCGCCGCGGCCGTTCCGCAATCGACGCAAACGATCAGGCTGGCGCCGCGCCCGACCAGGCCCAGCAACGCCGGCGCGTTCGGACCGTAGCCCTCGGTGGCGCGGTCGGGCACGTAGGGGATCACCGCGCAGCCAAGCGTGCGCAACAGACCCGCCATCAGCGCGCCGGCGCAGGCCCCGTCCACGTCGTAGTCGCCGAACACCGCTACCGTCTCGCCGCGTCGCACCGCGTCGGCCAGGCGCCCGGCCGCGACCTCCATGTCGATCAGCGAGGAGGGGTCGGGCAGCAGTGCGCGCAGGGTCGGTTCGAGGAAGTCGGCGGCGCCCTCGATGCCGACGCCGCGCGCCGCCAGCAGGCGCCCAACGATGTCCGGCACCCCCAGCCGCTGCGCGATGCCGAGGCTGATGCGATCCTCCGCCTCGCGCCAGATCCAGCGACGCCCGGTGAGACTGCGTGCGACGCCCAGGGCGGCGACGCCGAGGGACACGACACCAAGGGGCGCGACAGCGAGGGGCACCGCAGTGAGCGCCGCGAGGCCCGGCTGCGCAACACCGAGAGGCGCGATGCCGGGAGGCGTGGCCAAGGAGGCGACGGTCAGGGCCGCGACACCGAGCGGCGTGACATCCAGGGGCGTCGCACCCAGGGGCACGCCATCCAAAGGCGCGACGATGGGGGCTGCGTCAGCCATGCCGGGACCGCGCCGCTGGCGGGCTCAGGTCGGCGTCCAGGTCTTGGTCGCGAAATTGTGCCTCGCCTCGATGAAGCGGACCGTGCCCGACTTGCTGCGCATCACCATCGAATGGGTGATCGCACCGTTGCCGAAACGCTTCACCCCGCGCATCATCGCCCCGGTGGTCACGCCGGTGGCGGCGAACATCACGTCGCCCTTGGCCATCTCCTCCAGCGTGAATTTCCGCCGCGGGTCGATGTGGCCCATCGCCTTCACGCGCGCGATCTGCGCGTCGTCGTCGAACATCAGGCGTCCCTGCATCTGCCCGCCGATGCAGCGCAGCGCGGCGGCAGCCAGCACGCCCTCCGGTGCGCCACCGGAGCCCAGGTAGATGTCGATCTCCGATTCCGGTGTCGCCGTCGCCACCACGCCGGTGACGTCGCCGTCGCTGATCAGCATGATGCGCGCGCCGGCCTCGCGCACCCGGGCGATCAGCTCCTTGTGCCGGTCGCGGTCCAGAATGCAGGCGACCAGATCGGAGACGGCACACCGCTTCGCCTGCGCCAGGTTGCGCAGATTGCTCGCCACCGGCGCGTCCAGGTCCACCACGCCGTCCGGCAGCCCGCCGCCGACGGCGATCTTGTCCATGTAGATGTCCGGCGCGTGCAGGAAATTGCCGTGCTCGGCCAGCGCCACCACCGCCAGCGCGGCCGGCCCGCCCTTGGCGGTCAGCGTGGTGCCTTCCAGCGGGTCGACCGCGATGTCCATCTTTGGGCCGCCGGCGCCGACCTTCTCGCCGATGTACAGCATCGGCGCCTCGTCCATCTCGCCCTCGCCGATCACCACGGTGCCCTCGATGGCAACCGTGTCGAACGCCTTGCGCATCGCCTCGACCGCGGCGCCGTCGGCTTCGTTCTTCTTGCCGAGGCCGATCCAGCGGGAGGCCGCAATGGCGGCGGCCTCGGTGACGCGGACCAGTTCCATGGCCAGGTTGCGGTCGTTGATGATGGGGTCAGGAAGTCTCGGCGCGGTGGGTGCGTCCATGGTGGTTTTCTCCCGGCAGGCTGCGAGTCCGGGCAGCATAGCATGCCGGCGGGGCAGGGGGGAGGATGGTGCGGCGCATCGGTGTCTGGTCGGGCGAAGGAAGGTTCACCGCGGAGCGCGCGGAGCACGCGGAGGCAGGCAGGCGGCGCTTCGCGCGGTGAGCGATGATCCTTCTCCGCGCTCTCCGCGCTCTCCGCAGTGGATCGTGCCTTCTTGCGAATTCCGCGGGCTGAGACGATTTTACGCTTCGTCGGGCCGGGCGGTCAGTGCGACGAGCTCGGCCCGGCGCAGCAGCCCGATCGGCACAGCCTGGCCGGCGCGTTCCCCGGTCAGCGCGCGGTGCAGATCGTCCACGCCTGCGATCGGCGCGCCATCCAGGGTGGTGATCACGTCACCCGCCTGCAGCAACCCGGCGCGCGCGGCAGGCCCGTCCGCCACGACGTCCATGACCAGCACCCCGGTGGTCTGGGTCAGGCCATGACGCCGCCGCAACCGCACGTCGATCGGCACGGTCTGGCCGGACAGGCCGAGCCGAGACTGCCGCACGCGGCCGTCGCGCATCAGTCGCGTCGCGACCCACACGGCCGTATCAATGCCGATGGCGAAACAGATGCCCTGCGCCGGTGCGATGGTTGCGGTGTTGATGCCGACCACCTGCCCGCGCCGGACACCAGCGGCCCGCCGGAGTTGCCCGGGTTCAGCGGCGCGTCGGTCTGGATCACGCTGTCGATGAAACGACCCGAGGGACCGCGCAATGTGCGACCCAACGCGCTGACGATGCCGGCGGTGACCGTGCAGGTGAACCCCAGAGGATTGCCGATCGCGACGACGAGCTGACCCACCCGCAGCGTCGCCGACCGGCCCAGGTCCGCGTGCGGCAGGCCGCCGGCGCTCAGTCGTAGCACCGCGGTGTCGGTCGCGGGGTCGTCGCCAACCAGCGTGGCGTCGAGCGCCTGCCCGTCGGTCAGCGTGGCGCGCAGCCGAGCGGCCCGCGCCACGACATGGGAATTGGTCAGCACGTAGCCGTCCGGCGTGAAAATGACGCCCGACCCCTGGCCGGCCGGTCGTCCGTCCGCGCGCAGCACGGTCACATGCACGACCGCGGGGCCCACGCGCTCGAACGCCTGCACCACCTGGGCGGAGTAGGGATCGAGCTCCGGGAGTGCACCATGGGGCGAGGCCCCGGGGGACAAGGTCTCGGGCGACAAGGCATCGGAGGACAAGGCATCGAGGGGCATGGCAAGTCGTCCTTTGGCAGCCCAAATGGGAAATCCCGCGGCGCCGGTGCACCCGGCCATGCGGCCAGGGCGGGCACCCGGCCATCCGGCCGATACCAGCGCCGTGCTGGCCGCGCCACTCTGTGGTCATGCGATCGAGACATGCGACAGACAGGGAGTTGGCAACATGAGCGCGGACATGATCGAGCAACTGTCGGAGGCGTTGGCCGACCGAGTGGCGGCGGCGTCCTGCGTGGTGGCGGTGCGCGGCGGCCATCGGCAGGTCAGCGGCATCCTGTGGCAGTCCGACGTGGTGGTGACCTCCGAGCAACTGCTCGGCGAGCGAACCGAGTTCACCGTCGTCCGCGGCGGGAGCACTGTGGCGGCCAAGCTCGCCGGCCGCGATGCGGGCACCAACGTCGCGCTGCTGCGGTTGGAGGCACCGCTGGATGGAGCTGTGCCGGACGCCGCGCCGATGCCTCGAGCCGGGTCACTGGCGCTGGTCCTGGGCGCCGACGCGGCGGGCGCGGCCACCGGACGGCTGGCGATGGTGCACGCGGTCGGCGCGGAATGGCACAGCCTGGCGGGCGGGCGGATCGACGCGCTGCTGCGGCTGGATGTGCGGCTGGGTACCGATGAGGGCGGGCCAGTCCTGGCGCCGGGCGGGAAACTGCTCGGCATGTCCACCTCGGGTCCGCGACGGCGCGCCTTGGTGATCCCGGCGGCGACGATCGCGCGCGTGCTGCCGGCGCTGCTGGCCGAGGGCCACGTCGCCCGCGGGTGGCTGGGCGTGGGGCTGCAGCCGGTCGCGGTGCCGGAGAGCCTGCGCGGCGCGGCCGGGTGCGACAGCGGCATGATGGTGGTCAGCCTGGCCGACGGAGCGCCCGCGGTGTTGGCGGGCGTGCTGCCGGGCGACATCGTGCTGGAGGTCGATGGCACACCGGTCCGGCGCGCCCGCGCACTGGCGGCGGTGCTGGGGCCGGAACGGATCGGTCAGCCGGTCGCGGTGCGCCTGCTGCGAGCCGGGGAGCTGCGCACGCTGAGCCTGGTGATCACCGCCCGTCCGGCGCGCTGAGGCGCGTTTTCGTTGCGCGTTCGCCTGCACGTATCCGATGCGGTTCGGCGGCGGGAGCTGACCGCGCTGCTGGAGGCCTCCGGCCACGTGCCGGCGGACGACGCGCCGGATGTCGTGCTGTGCGACCTGCCGCCGGGCGGCGCGGTGCCCGGGGAGGCGGAGGCGCCGGTGATCGTGCTGACCGGCCGCATCCCGCCGGGCGATCCGCCGGCTGGCGTGCTGGGCCGCGAGGTCTCGGCGCGGCAGTTGGACCTGGCGGTGCGCGCGGTCGCCGCCGGGCTGCTGGTGCGCGCGCCGGGGTTGCCGTCGGCGCCCGGCTTCGGCGCCGCCGAGGAGGCGCCGCCGCCGCTGACGCCGCGCGAGACCGAGATCCTGACGCTGG
>PLXO01000126.1 GCA_003151425.1 Acetobacteraceae bacterium | reverse complement strand
CAAACCGGGGTCGAGCAGATACCCGATGAGATCAAAATTCCATACACCATAGCGAGTTCAGGACTTTCGAAGGCAACCAACTATGCCGCCCCAGACGGCATGGTGGGAACGAGGGAGTGAAGCGAGGGTCAGGGCTACGCAGACCTGCCACCCACGGCGGACGCGCTGGCCACGGGGCACGATCTCAGGGCTTTGTCGACGGTGTCGCGGGCGCTGGCGACGCAGGGTTCGGGACGTGCGCCGTCGTCGCAGGAATCTCGGCTGCCGCGCCCGTCTTCGCCGCTGCCTCGTCGTCTGCCTTCTGCTTCGCCACAGCCGCTGCCACCGTGGCGGCTTGGCGCTGCGGCTCCTGCGCGGCCTCGTTCAGTAGCGCCAGCGTCGTGGCGTCCTGTTGCAGCGTGGCGGCAAGGGTCTGGGCGAGCGTGGGGGAGATACAAAACTGCTGCGGTGCCGGCTGCGCGAGCGCAATGCCCGGCAGGAAGACGGCGGCGAGGATCAAGCGTTTCATAGGGGCTCCTAATAAGCTGGAATGTAGCGGACGGTTCCGCCAGTGTCGGTGACCGTGAACCACTCCTGCACCGTCGCGTGCGAGCCGGTCGGGCCGAGTGATGTCATTGTGGTGGCAACAGAGCCGTTGGCCGTGAAGGTGGCCGCCGCGCCCTTGAGGATGCCAGTCAGCGTCGTGGTCGAACTGCTGTTGCCAATGTTGATCGCGGTCGCAACGCCGATGCCTATGCCGATGGTCGGCGTGCTGACCATCGCCCACGTCTCAGTGGTCGTGAAGGACGTGGGAACTGCGGGAGTTCCCGTCGCAGTCAGGTTGCCAGAGGGCGTATCAGGCACCCACACGGCGCCCGTGCCGCTCAGGTTCGCGGGATCGTGATGCCAGCGTGTAATGGTCACTGCGGAGGGAACGCCGCCGGACTCTGTTACCGTTCCCTGATTGCCATACTTATCCGTGGCAGCCTGGTTGGCACTCCAGCCCGTGCCGCCAGAGAATGCCGATGTCGCAGTCAATGCGTAGTTGGGCACGTCAATCGTTAGGCCGGTCGATGTCACTGCGAGCGACGCTGCGCCCAGGTTGAGATTGCCGCCAGCATACTGGCCAGTCGGGTTCGAGATATCGCCATTACGCCACCGGACGATGCTGCCACCGCCGCTCGGTCCTACCCCATCAGCGATCAGCCGCATTAGGTCGATGCCAACTGCTGCATGGAGCGGCGCACCGACATTCCACGGCCACGCGGTGATGAGCGTGCCGTTCGGGTCAATCGCGGTATCAGTGAATACGATGTCGTTCATAAAGTTCCCAGTGCCTGTGCCACCAAAAGTCAGGCCGGCGTCCTGAAAAGTGGCGTGATCACCAGCCGCGCCGCTCACGATCTGAAGGCACGCCCGCTTGAATGGAGCCAGTCCTATAGCCACATCGCAATCTTCTTCGCGCGCTACCTCATTGAAATAGCCCGACGCAGCGCCTGCGATGGATGCGATGTCATTTCCCGACTGGATGATACCAACCGGATTAGCTGTGGTGCCGCCCAGGTTGTAAGTGGCAAAAACGTTCGATGAAAGCGCACTCAGGTTGGAACCAAAAATGGGACTGATATAGGTCCAGACCACCGACCCGTCGTTAATGGTCGAGCCGATGCCTGTCGGGCCACCAGAACTGGCGGATGTTCCTCCCGTGAACTGCATGCTGGTAGATGTAACTGTCTGAGACGGAGTAATCACCCAGGCTGTGCCAGAACCCGAAGAGACAGTTGTTCCAGTTGTGACCCCATTACCAGTCACCATCATGCCAGATGCTATTCCTGCACCACTGGTAACTGTTAGTGCGGTGCCAATAATCGAGCCGGTGGTTGTGGCGTTCGCTATCTGCTGGTATGTGTTGGTCCCGTTGCTGACCAACGTCCCGGCCGTTGGATAAGCTGTGCTCCCCGCCCACGCCGACAGGACTCCCGGCGCCCCGGTCTGACTGATCGAGATGGACCGGCCTACCACGGTCCCGTAAAAGCCGGCCGTAAGGTCGATCTGATCCTGCGCCCAACTGATGCCGTGCCCGGTCGTGAGCGCCAGGAACCCCTTTGATGCGTTTGGGGAGTATGCCGTCACGTCCGAGGACGCCCCGGAGATGATGCCATTTATTCCCGACACGTTGTTGGCTCCGGCTGTATTGATCCCAGAGTAAACGATCGTGCGCTGGTTATAGAGATAGGAATTGAACTCGACGCCGCCAGCCCCCGATGTGGTGAATATCAGCGGCGAGGTGGCGACAGAGGGGGCCTGCAAAGTCAGTTTGCTGGCTACCGCTGCATTGGCGTCGAAAATCCCGAACACAGCGCCGTTGACCGTGTTGAAGTTGATGTTCCGTCCTGTCGGCGTCAGGATACTGGTGCTGTTCCCGAGCGCCAGTGTGCCGCTGCTCAGCGTCGCGTTGCCCGTCACCCCAAGCGTGCCACCGAAGGTGGCGTTGCTGCTGGCGCCGAGGCTTAGCGCGGTGCCTGCCAGCGTCAAGTTAAGCACCGGAGCAGCCACCGTACCGCTGAACGTCGGGCTGGCGAGCGGAGCATAAGTCGTTGCGGCGGTTGCCGCCGCCAACGCTCCGGTGATCCGGCTGTCGTTACCCTGCGCCGCTGTGCTTGCCACTGTGCCGTAGGCCACACTGATAGCCCCGGCGGTGTTAACGATTGTTGCATTGTCAGGATTAACGCCACCACGCAAAGATGATGTGGCCGTTGGCAGTGCATATGCGGCGGCATAGGCCCCCGTGCCAAACGTCCCGCCAGCCGCAGAGGTCAGGGATGAAGTGGTCACGTTCGAGGGCAGCGTCGTCCCGGTCAGGCCGCTGGCAGGGACCGCCGCAGCGGTGATCGAGGCACTGCACCCGAACCCCGTATTGGTCGTCCAGTTGAGTGCATTGCCGGGAGCGGAACACGAGGACATCGATTGAGCGGTGGGCGACGCGGAACCGCTGGTGGCATTGGTCAGCACGGTATTGGCAGCTTGCATAGCGAGATCACTGGGCGTTACCAGGCCGATTGCTGTAAACGAGTCGGCGACGGCAAGGCCAGTGATAGAGGCGCCCCCTGAAATTGTCGCCGCGCCGGTAACCCCTAGCGTGCCGCCGATCGCCGCGTTGTTCGTTACCGATAGCGCAGTGCCGGAGGCGGAGAAAGTGTCGGCTCCGCTGTAGGTGTTCGCCCCGCTGTCGGTTTTGCTCGCATTCAGCATCCCGAGCATCGCGCCGCTGGTCCCGGTACTGACATACGCTGCCGTGCCAAGTGAGCCGCCTTGGTTCGAAATGATCTGACCATTGACTGTAAGTGAGCCGGTGACGGCGAGGCCAGTAACAGAGGCGCCCCCTGGAAATGTCGCCGCGCCCGTAACCCCTAGCGTGCCGCCGATCGCCGCGTTGTTCGCCACGCTCAGCGCGGTGCCGGAGGCGCTGAGGGTCAGGGCGCCCGTTGCGTTCAACGCCCCCGCTACCGTCGTGATGCTCCCGCTGTTGCCGAGGTTGACTGCGGTCGCCGAAACTCCGCCGATGCCGATGGTTGGACTACTCGCCAGTGTATAGGACTCAACCGTCGTGAAGGGCGTTCCTTCAGTGGTGCCCCCTGTAGGGCCGGGGTTTGATATCGACACCGCGTGCCAGGTCTCTGGCGTGGCAAAAGGAAGGGCACTGATTGGCATATAGGTGTGGGTATAGACGGTTATGCCGCTTGGTACGCCGCCGGATTGTGTGACGGTGCCGCAATTGCCCAGAGAGTCGCAGGCTTCTTCACCGTTGATCCAGCCCGTCCCGCCGCTGAAACTGCTGTTGCCGGTGATCGCATAATTCGGCACGTCGAGAGTGAAGCCGTTCGAGGTGACATGAATCAGGCCGTAGCCCACGCGCATGTCGCCAGTGGCCAGCAGGTTGAAATAAGGGCTTTTCAGAATGAATGGGGCATCGTTGCCGAACTGCGACTGCGTGCCGGCAAAACTACCGCATTGCGAGCAGTCGATCAGGCCGGCGCCATATTGCGCGTTGCCTCGACTGTCATATACGGATAGACCGACCCCGGCATTTGGATCGAGCGTGGAACCGAACTGAATGCCGTTCTTCCGATAATTTCCGGTATTCCCCGCGATCGAAAGAGCCGTGTCCACGAACCGACCCTGACCAGCGGCTTGGGTGTAGATACCAAGCCCGACCAAAGACCCCGGCGCGGCGGTGCCGGTCGGTGCGACATTGATATCAAGTTCTTGTGCGGTCACCGCCTGCGTGTAGGTTCCCCCTGTCCCAACGATGACGCCACCGAGAAGACCCCAACCCGTTCCCATGGTTGCAGCCGCGGTCCCCCCTTGGTTCGCATTGATCTCGCCGTAGACCTGCGACGCGACAGTGCCGGCTATTCCGTAGAGAGACGCGCCGGTATAGGTCCACGTAACCGTACCGTCCGTGCAGGATGGGTTGCAGCTTGTCAGGGTCGGCGCGATAGAACCCGTCGTGCCTCCGGTGAAGGTCTGGAACAGATCGGCGCTGGCATCATACATCATGCTGCCGTTGCCATAGGTCGTCGTCGTGGCCCAGGTGCTCGGAACATTCGTCGGCGTGCTCGTCAGGTTCGCGAATACCTGCAATCCGGTGATGCCGCGGGCATATCCGGTCCCGAGTTGCGTAGTGACGAGCGACATCGCCGGGGGTGCGGAAGCGAAGTTGGTGCTGTTCTGGAAATTCGCATTGATATTGAAAATGCCAGCGGCCTGCTGCCCAATGTCGCTGTCAATGCCAGTGACATTGAACGCTGACTGAAACTTCTGTTGTGTCGTGGCGGCTATGCCGTTGTTGTTGAAGGACACGGCCCCGGCCAACGCGAGGCTGGGATTCAGCGTTATCGGCGCACCGTTGGAAGTCTGCAGCGTGACCGTACTACCAAGAGCAGCGGCGGTCGTGCTCGGCGCATATTGCGCTGGGCTGATCGTATAGGTTCCGACGCCACCTGTGCCGCCACCACTAATAAGTGCAGTGAGCATGGTGCCGCTGGCAATACCGAGTCCAGAGTCGCTCTGCCCCACCGCGATCGTGCCCGATGTCGTGCCGGTTACATCCATCGTCGTGCTGGTCGACGTGATGCTTGCGCCAGACGATGTGGTGGGGTTGTTCGTCACATAAACACCGGCACCGCCTGGAGTACCGCTGGTCTGCGACACGATGTAGGTGCTACCGGGCACCCCGGTTCCAGTGATGGTTGCAGTAGAGGCGCTGCCCGGATGGATGACGCCAGAGATCGGCGTGACCGTAAGACTCGTGCCACTGCCAGCGCCGGTGAACATGGCGCCGATGCTGGCGGTGAAGACCGCAGGGCCAGCATTATTCGGAACGTATTGCAGCGTGTCACCAGGCGATACGCTGGTGCCAAGAATCTCTATCGAGTCGCCGCCGTTCCCATTCTGGAAATTGAGGCCACCGGTGCCCTGCGGTTTAAACAAGATCGAGCAATTGGACCCGGTATTCAAGGCGCATGCGATCTGCGGGTTCGGCGCCCCGCCGCGCATTTGCAGATAGGCGGGGGAACCGGTCCCTGCCGTCAGCATCCCGCTGACGCCCTGTTGGGCGTACGCTCCGCAGGGCAGTGCAGCCATGCAAAATATCGCGAGAATTGGCCGCATGACTGACTTGGATTTTGGCTTACAAAACCGCACGATAATGCTCCACCGCGTTAATTCTTTTATTGCAACATTCTTGTGTCTGCCTGGTCGTCAATATAGCGGGCTTTTGATGTGATATCGGGGCCGCCCGGCGAGCGGCGCGGCGCATCAAGGGGTCTTCTACAGTCGCCTCCGTGTCATGTCCGGTGTGCCATTGCCGGCGCCCGCGTCCGCCGCACCAACGCTGCCATCGGTCCACGCTCCGCGCCCGCCCCGGCGTCGGGGCGGATCGTTATCGCCTCGGCCAATGTCGCTGCGACCGCCTCGCCAGGTAACCGATCTGCGTGGTGTAGCACTCCCGAATCACTCCCGGCGGCCGAGCATGCGTGCGCCAGCACAGCCGCTTGGGCTTCGGGCAGTAGGGCATGTGCAGCAGGTTGCTGTCCGTCCGCCCGCGTTTCTTCCTGGCTTTCAGGGACCCCCGAATGGCTCGGGCCCTCTTCGGTGGCCCGCTGTGACTGTTGGGCGAGCCTCAGCGCCTGCCGGCTGGCGAAAACACTGCCGCCGCTGCGTGGGAGATCCGGTCGGTTTCAATCGGCATGCCACAAGGCACACTTCACCCGTTGGCCGAGGCAAGTTATCCTAGGTGACATACAAAAGTCAAGAAAAATAACAACCCCGATGTCACCAACACCGCTCCAGCCGCAGTTTGATCATCACGCCATGGCTGGAGGAGGGGCGCCGCGCCACCGCGCCCACCTACCGGTATGTCGGCCGGCTAGCCTGCCTCCATTTGGGCGGCAGTAACGCCGGCAACGCACTGCCGCGGGAGCGCCAACATGGATCGGATCACACCCGCCATCGTGCTGGGCTTCGTCGCCCGGGCGGCCGCTCAGGCGGCCGCGGTCTCCGCCCGGCGTTCGGCCCGCTTGCGCGCGTGCGGGTCGAGGAAGCGCTTGCGCAGCCGGATGGCGCCCGGCGTCACCTCCACCAGCTCGTCGTCCTCGATATAGGCGATCGCCTGCTCAAGGCTCATCTTGCGCGGCGGGATCAGCAGCATCGCGTCGTCCTTGCCGGCGGCGCGGACGTTGGTGAGCTTCTTCTCCTTAATCGGATTGACCTCGAGGTCGCTGCCGCGGCTGTTCTCGCCGAGGATCATGCCCTCGTAGACCTTCTCGCCGGGGCTGACGAACAGCGTGCCGCGCTCCTGGATGTAGAACAGCGCATAGTGCACCGCCTCGCCTGGCTCGGTGGAGATCAGCGTGCCGTTCCGCCTTCCCTCGATTACGCCTTTCCAGGGCGTATAGCCGGCGAACAGCCGGTTCATGACACCAGTGCCGCGCGTGTCGGTGAGGAACTCGCCATAGTAGCCGATCAGGCCGCGGCTCGGGATCAGGAACGTGATCCGCTGCTTGCCGGCGCCGGACGGGCGCATATCGGTCATGTCGCCCTTGCGACGGGCCATCTTGTCGACCACCACGCCGGTGTACGGATCATCGACGTCGATCAGCACCTCTTCCAGCGGCTCCTCGCGCGCCCCGGTCTCCGGGTTCTCGCGGGTCAGCACACGCGGGCGGCCAATGGTCAGCTCGAAGCCCTCGCGGCGCATCTGCTCGATCAGCACGCCAAGCTGCAGCTCGCCGCGGCCGGCGACCTCGAACGCCTCGAACTCATTGCTGTCGGACACCTTGATGGCGACGTTGCCCTCCGCCTCGCGGTACAGCCGGTCGCGGATCTGCCGCGAGGTGACCTTGCGGCCCTCACGCCCGCCCAGCGGGCCATCGTTGATGCGAAACGTCATCGCCAGCGTCGGCGGATCGACCGGGATCGCCGGCAACGGCCCGGTCAGCTCCGGCGCGCCGATCGTGTCGGGCACCGTCGCCTCCTCCATCCCGGCGATGGCGATGATGTCGCCAGCCTCGGCCTCCGCCACCGGCACGCGGTCCAGGCCGCGGAACGACATCAGCTTGGTCAGCCGTCCGGTCTCCAGCACCGAGCCGTCGGCCCGCAGTACCTTGAGCGGCATGTTCAGCCTGGCATGGCCCTGCTCGATCCGCCCGGTCAGCACGCGGCCGAGGAACGGGTCGGCCTCCAGGATGGAGGCGACCATGGCGAACGGCGCCTCCGGGTGCACCGTGGGCGGCGGCACGTGGCGCAGCACCAGGTCGAACAGCGCCGACAGGTCCTTGCGCGGCCCATCGAGCGTCTCGTCCGCCCAACCCTGCCGACCGGAGGCATACAGCATCGGGAAATCAAGCTGCGCGTCGTCGGCCCCGAGGGCGGCGAAGAGGTCGAACACCTCGATGTGCACCTCATCGGGGCGTGCATCGCCGCGGTCGACCTTGTTGACCACCACTATAGGGCGCAGCCCGCGCGCCAGGGCCTTGCCGACCACGAACTTGGTCTGCGGCAGCACGCCCTCGGCGGCGTCCACAAGGACGATGGCGCCGTCCACCATGTTCAGGATGCGCTCGACCTCGCCACCGAAATCGGCGTGGCCGGGCGTGTCCACGATGTTGATGCGGGTGATTCCATCCCCGCTTGGCCACGCCACGGAGGTGCACTTGGCGAGGATGGTGATGCCCCGCTCACGCTCCAGGTCGCCGCGATCGAGCGCGCGCTCCGCCACATGCTGGTGCGCGCGGAAGGCGCCGGACTGACGCAGCAACTGGTCGACCAGCGTAGTCTTGCCATGGTCGACATGGGCAATGATGGCGACGTTACGGATGTTCATGGGTTTCGCGGGATTTGTGCGCCGCACACATAGTGGACCCGGGCCGGTAATGCGAGGGGGTATCGGCGCAGGGCGGCATCCTTTCCCGTCCCCTTGTGGGCTTGGGCCGCGAAGGGGACCAAGGGCTGGGCGGAGGGGGCGGCGCCAGGGGACGCCACAGCACCACCGACGCGCCCACCCATCACCTCCAGGAGGTTTGGTCATGCCACAGGCGGCGCGCCCGACGGCCGGATCCCCCGCGCCCCGGGCTGTATCCCGCGGACCGCAAGCTCGACCGCAGAGCGCACCGAGCCCATAGAGACAGCAGGGCGCCTACGCCCCGATGCGGGTCGGCGACGCGCGCCCAGTACGGTCGCCCCGGCGGTTCCAGATGGCCGATCCTCACACTGCATGGCTGTTCCTTCCGCGACGCGGACCGCCGCTGCGCCGTCACGGCCAGGCCCAGATCCGGCGAACCCAATCAGCTAAGGCGCCGCACGCCACACCCATCCTCACCTCACCACCGGGTCGTAGGCTGACGGCAACCTCTGCATGGACGCCCAACCGGCGTGCTTGCTCCGAAGTACCCAGTCACCAATCGTCACGTCGCATCCGGCTGAAGCGTGATTTGCTTGCCCGGCGGCCCGATCAAGGCGGCACCAGCCGCCCCGCGGCTAGCCGAACAGGCAGTCGACCTCGCCCTGCGCCAGCTCCTCAGTAACCGCCTCGGGCACCATCCCCCGGTCGGGCTCAGTCGGCGCGGCGGGCATCATGTCCGACAGCATCGTCTCGACGTGCTGCAGGTGCTCTATGGCGCGGCGGATCCGCTGACCGGTGATGTCCTGGAAGGTACAGGCCTCGAAGATGGCGTTGACCTTCTCGGCGACCAGGGCCAGCGAGGCGGCATCACGGCGGTCGCCGCGGACCCAGTCGCCGATCCCCTCGGCCGCCTCCATGATCTGGTTGGCGGCGGTCTCGGTGGCCTGCACCACCGCCTCCAGCTCCAATCCGCTGCTGCGGCTGGCCTGGGCGGGCGGTGAGACCACGCTGGCGATCTGCGCATGGATTTGGCTGAGCTGGCCGGACAGGTTGGTCTCGCTGAAGTCGAGCAGTTGCGCGGTGCCATGCACCTCGACGCTCAGCTCGGCGATGCGGCGGTCGACGAAGCGGCGTAGCTCGTCGAACATGGGCGCGATCTCACCGCGCAGTCTGTCGCAGACCAGCGTGGCAAGGCATGTGTCGGGGTCGTCCACGAGCACTCCTGGTCTGGGCGGAAGCGCATCAGACGCCCCCCGGCCTAAGAACCGGTTAAACGCCGGCGACAAAACGCAGCGCCGGCCCCGGCGAGGCGACCGAACACCAGACCGGCGACCGGCCGGTTGCCGCGTCCGTCGGTTGTCGAAATACCGCCGACGTCTGCCCAGCCGCGAACAGACCGGGAATCGGGCTTGCTTCGGCTTGACTTGGCGGAAGCGGCCGGGTTTGTGTGCCGCCCCTCGAATGCCTGGGAAGACGCCGATGCACCTCTATCGCACACACACCAGCGGCGCCTTGCGCGCCGCCAACGCCGGCACGGCGGCGCGACTGTCGGGCTGGGTGCATGCCAAGCGCGACCATGGCGGGCTGTTGTTCATCGACCTGCGCGACCACTACGGCATAACCCAGTGCGTGTTCGCCGCCGGTAGTCCCGCCTTCGCCGTCGCTGACGCGGTGCGAGTGGAAAGCGTGATCACCGTCACCGGTCAGGTGGTGCCGCGCGAGCCCGGCACGGTGAACCCCAAGTTGCCGACCGGGGAGATCGAGCTGAGGGCAACCGACCTCGTCATACAGTCGGCCGCGGAAGTGCTGCCCATCCAGGTCGCCGGCGAGGAGAAGTTCCCCGACGAGCTGCGGTTGAAATACCGCTTCATCGACCTGCGGCGCGACAAGACGCATCGCAACATGATGCTGCGCGCCGGGGTGATCGCCTCGAGCCGACGGCGGATGATCGAGGCCGGCTTCACCGAGTTCCAAACCCCGATCCTGACCGCCTCCAGTCCCGAGGGCGCGCGCGACTTCCTGGTGCCGGCGCGGCTGCATCCGGGCAAGTTCTACGCGCTGCCGCAGGCGCCGCAGCAGTTCAAGCAGCTTCTCATGGTCGCCGGGTTTGATCGTTATTTCCAGATCGCGCCGTGCTTCCGCGATGAGGCGTCGCGTGCGGATCGTTCGCCCGGCGAGTTCTATCAGCTCGATTTCGAGATGAGCTACGTCACGCAGGAGGACGTGTTCAACACGATCGAGCCGGTGATCTCTGGCGTGTTCCAGGAGTTCGCCGAGGGCCGCGCGGTGACCGCCCCGCCGTTCCGCCGCATTCCGTACGAGCAGGCGATGCTGGACTACGGCAGCGACAAGCCGGACCTGCGCAATCCGTTGGTGATCCGCGACGTGACCGCGCAGTTCGCCGGGTCGGGCTTCGGGCTGTTCGCGCGGATAGCCGAGTCGGGCGGCGTGATCCGTGCGGTTCCTGCCCCCGGCACGGCCTCGCGCCCGCGCAGATTCTTCGACAAGCTGAACGAGTGGGCGAAGGAGGCGGGCACGGGCGGGCTCGGCCACATCATCTATGAGACGGCGGCCGCACGCGGTCCGATTGCGCGCAATCTAGAACCCGACCGAGCGGAGGCGATTCGCGTAGCCTGCGCCCTGCAGCCAGGTGACGCGGTGTTTTTTGCCGCGGGCAAAAAGGACGTGGCCGCCAAATTCGCAGGCTTGGTGCGCACGCGGCTGAGCGAAGAACTGGACCTGATCGAGAAGGGCGCCTTCCGCTTCTGCTGGATCACCGATTTCCCGATGTACGAGCTGAACGAGGATACGAAGCAGATCGACTTCAGCCACAACCCGTTCAGCATGCCGCAGGGCGGGCTAGAGGCGCTGAACTCGCAGGATCCGCTGACCATCAAGGCGTTCCAATACGACATCGTCTGCAACGGCATCGAGCTGTCATCGGGTGCGATCCGCAACCATCGCCCGGACATCATGATCCGCGCCTTCGAGATCGCCGGCTACACGGCCGCCGATGTCGAAGCTCGTTTCGGCGGCATGCTGAACGCGTTTCGCTACGGCGCGCCGCCGCATGGCGGGTCGGCGCCGGGGATCGACCGCATCGTCATGCTGCTGGCCGATGAGCCGAACATCCGTGAGGTGATCCTGTTCCCGCTGAACCAGCAGGGCGAGGATCTGATGATGGGCGCCCCAGCCGAGGTGCCGGCTGCCCGACTGAAGGAGCTGTCGCTGCGGCTTGATCTGCCGCCGAAGGCGAAGGTGGGATAGCGGTCGGTTCGTTCCACCGATGTCATGCCCGGGGCTTGATCCGGCCATGACGGGTCAGGCAGCCTTCGCCAGCGCCAACGCCTTCCACACCACCTCCGGCGTCGCCGGCATGTCGATATGCGTCACGCCGTCGCCCGACAGCGCGTCGATGATTGCGTTGATGATCGCCGGCGGGCTGCCGACCGCGCCGGCCTCGCCCGCGCCCTTCACCCCCAGCGGATTGGACACGCAGGGAACCTCGATCAGCTCCACCTCGATATCCGGCAGGTCGTCGGCGCGCGGCAGCGCATAGTCCATGAAACTGCCCGACAGCAACTGCCCCGACTCTGGATCGTAGGCGGTTCGTTCCAGTACCGCCTGGCCGAACCCCTGCGCCACGCCACCCTGCACCTGCCCGCGCACGATCAGCGGATTCACCGTCTTGCCGAAATCGTCGCAGACGCAGTAGCGCACCACTGCCACGACGCCGGTGTCGGGATCAATCTCCACCTCCGCCATGTGGCAGCCATTGGGAAATGTGTGATTGTCGATCGGCGCGATCTCTGCCGCGTCCAACGTGACGGCCCCGTGCCCACCTGCGGCCTTCTGCCGCTGCGTCGCTGCCAGCGCCAGGATGTCCACGCCGCGGTCGGTGCCGACGATGGCGAAGCGCCCGTCGGCAAAGGCGATGTCGGCGACAGCGGCTTCCAGCACCTCGGCGGCCGCCTGCTTGCCCTTCGCGATCACCGAGTCCGCGGTCAGAAGGATCGCCTGGCCCTCGGAATACAGACTGCGCGCGCCGCCCGTGCCCCAGCCCACGGGGATCGTGTCGGTGTCGCCCTGGCGGATGCGAATCTTCTCTCCGTCCACCCCAAGCCGCGCCGCGGTGAGCTGCACATAGGCCGTCTCGTGCCCCTGGCCGGTGGACTGCGTCCCCACGTAGACGTCGACGAACCCGTCTTGCGCGAAACGGATTTCCGCCCGCTCGGTCGGATCGCCGCCGGTGGCTTCCAGGTAGTACGCCAGCCCGAAGCCGCGCCGCCTGCCGCGATGCACCGCCTCGGCGCGGCGCGCGGCGAAGCCGGCGTAATCAATCTTCTCCACCCCCGCGCCCAGCACGCGGTGGAAATCGCCGCTATCGTAGGTCTTGCCCACCGGCGTGCTGTGCGGCATCGCCGACGACGGCACCATGTTGCGCTTGCGGAACTCAACGCCGTCGACCCCCAGTTCGCGCGCCGCAGCGTCGATCAATCGCTCCACCAGGTAGTTGCTTTCCGGCCGTCCGGCGCCACGATAGGCGTCCACCGGCACGGTGTTGGTGAACACGCCCAGCACGTTGGCGTAGACCGCCTTGAAGCCATAGACGCTGGCCAGCACGCCGGTGCCGGCACCGGTCGGGATGGCGGGCGCAAAGGTGTTGAGATAGGCGCCCATGTTGGCAAGGTTGAGGGTCCGCAACGCCAGCAGGTTGCCGTCCTGGTCGATCGCCAGCTCGCCAAGGGTGATGTTATCGCGCCCCTGCGTGTCGCACAGGAACGCTTCGGAGCGTCCAGACGCCCACTTCACCGGCCGCCCCAGCTTCTGCGCGGCGTAGCAGGTCAGCACGTGCTCGGCATACAGGAACAGCTTCATGCCGAAGCCGCCGCCCACGTCCGGCGCCACCACGCGGAACCGTTCCTTGTCCGTGTTCAACACCAGGGCGATCAGGTCCTTCACCAGCCAGCCGCCCTGGGTGTTGGCATACAGCGCCCAGCGGCCCGTTGCGGCGTCGAAATCGGCCACGCAGGCGCGCGCCTCCATCGACGAGACGACGATGCGGTTGTTCACCGCCGTCAGCCGCGTGACGTGCGTCGCCACAGCGAACTGCGCGTCGGTCGCGGCCTTGTCGCCGATCGCCCAGTCGAAGGTGATGTTGTTCGTCACGTCGGGCCAGACCAGCGGCGCGCCGGCCTCGGTCGCCACCGACAGGTCGGTGATAGAGGGCAGCAACTCGTAGTCGACGGCGACCAGTTCGGCTGCGTCGCGCGCCGCCTCGATCGTATCGGCAACGACGAACGCCACCGGATCGCCGACATGGCGCACTGCCGCGTGCGCCAGCACCGGGTGCGGCGGGTCCTGCATCGGCGTGCCGTCGCGGTTGTCCACCGGTGCCACGCAGGGCAGCGGGCCCAGCTTGTCGGCCTGCAGGTCCGCGCCGGTATAGACCGCCCGCACGCCTGGCGAGGCCTGCGCGGCGGTGGTATTGATCGCCGCGATCCGCGCCGCGGCGTGCGGGCTGCGCACCACCACGCCGAGCAGCATGCCCGGCAGCACGATGTCGTCGGTGTAGCGGCCGCTGCCGGTCAACAGCCGCCTGTCCTCCACGCGGCGGACCGGCTGGGCAACGCCGAACTTGGTCATGGCTGTCTCCGGTGCAAGGGTGTGACTTGATCGGAGCATGCCCACTCGGACAGGAAAAGGCCAAGAGGAATGACATCACGTTGCCTTTGTGTGCTGAACGCCGGGTCGTCGAGCCTGAAATTCGCGCTGTATCGGGTCATGCCCGACGGAGCGCCGCGGCGCGCGCTGTCCGGCGAGGTGGAGCGCATCGGCGAGAAGGGACGCCTGCTGATCGCCCCGACCGACGGCGCCGCGCCGCGCGAGACGCCCCTGGCGGCGCGGGACCATGCCGAGGCGCTGGCCGCGCTGGCCGCGCTGCCCGACGGACCGCTGACCGCACCAGGGCTGGAGGGCTTCGGCCACCGGGTCGTGCATGGCGGCCCGACGCTGACGACTCCCGTGCTGGTCGATACCGCCGCGCTGGCGCAGATCGAGGCGGTGTCGCCGCTCGCACCGCTGCACAACCCGCCGGCGATCACCGTGCTGAAGGCGCTCGCCGCGCGGTTTCCCGCCCTGCCGCAGGTCGCATGCTTCGACACCGCGTTCCATCGTGGGCATCCCGCCGTCGCCGATCGCTTCGCCATTCCGGATGAGTTCTATCAAGCGGGCGTGCGGCGTTACGGATTTCACGGCCTGTCCTATGAGTACATCGCCGGCGCGCTGGTCGCGCACTATCCGGCGGTTGCGGCCGGCCGCGTCGTGGTGGCGCATCTCGGCAACGGTGCCTCGATGTGTGCGCTGGCGAACGGGCACAGCGTTGATTCCTCGATGGGCTTCACCGCGCTGGACGGGCTGCCGATGGGCACGCGATCCGGCTCGCTCGACCCCGGCGTGATCCTGTGGTTGCAGCAGCAGAAAGGCTGGAACGGCGATCGGGTGGAGCACTTCCTCTACGAGGAATGCGGACTGAAGGGTCTGTCCGGCGTGTCCAACGATATGCGCACCCTGCTGGCGAGCGAGGCACCCCTCGCGCAGTTGGCAGTGGAGTACTTCGTCTACCACGTAGCACGTACGGCGGGTGCGTTGGCGGCTAGCATGGGCGGCATCGACGCGTTCGTGTTTACCGCAGGCATCGGCGAGCGCAGCCCGGAAATCCGCGCGCGCGTGCTGCAACGTCTGGAATGGCTGGGCTTCACGCTGGACGACGCGGCCAACCAGCAGGGCGGTCCGTGCCTGACGACGGGGTCGGCGCGGCCCGCCTATGTCATCCCGACCGACGAGGAGCTCGTCATCGCGCGCCACACGCTGGCACTGATCGACGCCCGGTAAAGGAATTGGCAACCCGGTTGTCGGCAGATGGGTCCGATCCGCGATTCAAACATCCGGTGACAGGGAAATGCAAGCGAAATTTTATTGCGCGGACCGGGGATGCTCCGACTCCGCCTCACACTAGCTTCAGGGGATGGATACCCGGACTCCCGTGCTACGCTACGTGGAGCAGCGTGCTTAGCCGGTGTATAGCTGCAAATCGTGCTAGGAGTCGGTAGATGGAGGAGACGAATGAGCGACGATCCACCGAGTTCGAACGATCGAACGAGGGAGAGGCTATGGCTGTGGCGTGCTGTGGGAGCGTCAGTACTCGCATCGGTGTTGTTTATACTGTTTGTGCAGCCGATACTGCCGTGGGTGACGGAGCCTGTGATAGCGGTACTAAGCTTCGTCTACAGCGGGTATTTGGACATCGCCTATGCCAATGCGGTCGTGAACGGAGAACGGTTGACCCTGTTGAGTATCCAAGTTATTTTCAATCTAGTACCCGCGGTGTTGTGTATCTACTCCACAAGTCTCGTGTTTCGACGGCCTAGGAGTGTCCTTGAAAATAGATCAATTGAGGATCTACGAGTCTGACTCGAATCGCCCCAGCAACGCGACCGCCTTGATTTCGTGTGTGAATCTGGTTTCACGGCGGCGTTCAGGTGGCGGCCAGACGGCGGGACATCAGCTTAACGCTGGCAATATAGAGCCAGGTCACGGCACTCTCGATAGTTGCTTCCACATCCTTGGCCAAGCGTCGGTTGCGGTTCAGCCAGGCGAAGGTGCGTTCGACCACCCAACGACGGGGCAGCAGAACAAAACCCTTGGCAACGTCCGACCGTTTGACGATCTCGATCGTCCAATCACCGAGATTTTCGAGGGCATCCTGCAGCTTTTCACCGGCGTAACCCCCGTCGGCGAACACGTGGCGCAGCCAGGGAAATGAACTGCGTACACGCGCCAGCAGGCCGGGTGCGCCGTCCCGATCCTGAACATCCGCCGGATGCACAATCATCCCGACCGGCAGGCCAATAGTGTCGGTGAGGATATGCCGTTTGCGGCCGTTGATCTTCTTGCCAGCGTCATAACCTCGCGGCCCGCCAGATTCGGTCGTCTTGACCGACTGGCTGTCGATCACGCCCGCAGTGGGGCTGGCTTCACGGCCGGCGGCTTCACGCACCTCCATCAGCAGTACGTGGTTGATGGTCTGCCATATCCCACGGTTGCGCCAATCATAAAAATACCGCTGCACCGTCGAGTACGGCGGGAAATCCTTTGGCAGCATGCGCCACTGGCAGCCCGATTGGGCAATGTAGTAGATGGCATTGACAGCATCTCGCAGGCTGGTCTCGCGCGTCCGCCCACGGCCGGCCGGCGGCGGCAGATGCGGTTCGATCAACGCCCACTCCTCGTCGGTGGGATCGCTTGCATAGCGCAACCCGTCGCGCCGATATTGGGCGCGCGTGATTCCAGTCCAGGCCATGATCTGACTCCTCGGTGTCTTCGCAAACCCGAGAGAATCGTAGCCGCTGGAGTCACGCAACCCCGATTTATGATCGTTGTCGTTCTGCGAACAGAGAGGTGGGATCAAAACCGCTAGAAGGTTGAAAAGACACAGATTTACATTGCGGAAACATTCTGGGTCAGCCTCTACGTAGATCCATTCGCGGTTATAAGCGCTTAATGGTGATCGTGTGTGTGGTCGTAGCCATAAACGGCGTTGCGAGCCTAACTAGTACTTATGTCGAGCTTGAAGCAAGTGCGACACTTGAGCGGCGAATGATGGCCATTGATCCCGTCATCACCGAGACGGACCGTAAGGGCCTTATCGGCCAGTGGGCCTTAGTGAACTCGCGCTCTGATTACGAGGCGGTGATCACGAAAATTGATGAGATCGCGAAGAACCATGGTATTAGATTGCCCAAACCTGTAACAGCCCAGGTAGGCCATCCACGCCCACCGTTCCCGCCGGCTGAGACGGGAGGGTTGAGCGCCACAGATTTAGTGGCTCGGCAGCGAGTCCGGCCCAGATTTTGTTTGACAATGGGTGGGGGTGTCGATTCAAGGATTCGATGGATCCTGCAACCCTCAACCAACTCTCGAAGGACGAGGTTATTGCGCTTCTGCTGGCGCAAGAGGCTCGTCATACGGCTGAGATGACAGCGTTGCAGGCGCGCATTGCCGAATTGGAGCGTCGGCTTGGACTGAACAGCAGTAACAGCGGCAAGCCGCCATCAAGCGACGGGCTGAAGAAGCCGACCCGCATCAGCAGCCTGCGTGAACCGACCGGCAAGAAGACCGGGGGGCAGAAGGGTCACCCGGGCGAGACCTTGCGTCGAACCGAAACCCCCGATGTCATCATCGATCATTACCCGCCGGCCTGCACAGCGTGCGACGAGCCGCTGACCGTGGCCATGGCGACCGGTCATGTCGCGCGACAGGTGCTCGATCTCCCGGAACCGACGCCGCTGATAGTCACTGAACACCGTGCGCACGGCTGCCGCTGCGCAGCCTGCGGCGCACAGACACGGGCGGCCTTCCCCGACGGGGTGAGCGCCCCGGTGCAATACGGCCAGCGGATCAGCGCCTTCGTGCTGTATCTGCTGCACTATCAGTTGCTCCCCGAGAAGCGTCTGGCCGCCTTGATGGCCGACCTCTTCGGCGTGCCTCTGGTCACGGCGACCATCGCCCGGATCAGTCAGGACTGTGCCCAGCGCTTCAAAGGTTTTGCCGAGACCGTGCGCGACCACGTGGCCGCGGCAGCAGTCAAGCATATGGACGAGACCGGCTTCCGTATCAGTGGCAAGACCCAGTGGCTGCACATCGCCTCCACCATCTGGCTCACTTGCTACCGCGTGGCGGCCCCCGCCTTCGCAGGGGCAGGCTCCGCGGGGCGAGCTGTTGGCGAAGGTCGCCGGCATTGTCGTGCACGATCACTGGAAGCCGTACTACACCATGAAGGGTGTGCTGCACGCGTTGTGCAACGCGCACCACCTGCGCGAATTGAAGGCGCTGATCGAGATCGAGAAAGAAGACTGGGCCGGCAAGATGCAGCGCCTGTTGCGCCTCGCCTGCCATCTGACAAACCTCGCGCGGGAACGAGATGTGCCACTCAAGCCCGGTCTGATCGCACTGATCGAGCGGCGTTACGATGCCATCGTTGCGCAGGGCCTGGCATTCCACGATGCACAACCCGCGTTGGCGAAAACCCGGCGCCGCGGCCGGCCGCCGCGACGAGTGGGCCATAATCTGCTGCTGCGTCTCAGCACGCGTCGGCAGGACGTGCTGCGCTTTCTCACCGATCCCACCGTCCCCTTCACCAACAACATCGCGGAGCAGGACGGGCGAATGATGAAGCTGCGCCAGAAAATCTCTGGCGGGTTCCGCTCCGAGGAGGGAGCCAAGGACTTCGCCGTGATCCGGTCAGTTCTCTCAACGGCGAGAAAGCAGGGTTGGAATATCCTCCAAACCTTGACCGGCGACCCAGCGCGGATGATCACACACCTGCGGGTGCATTGATCGCATCCCGCGATACCTGGGCTGTTACCCAAACCTTATATCTGAATCACCATGGCAGACGAGACACACATGGCCCTCTTGCGAGGGCCTATTGTGCTCTAATTCCCCGGCGCGGGGTTCTACTGCGGAAGCACACACCCATCCACGAAAGCCGTAGGGCACGTGAAACCGTTGAGCTTCTCACCAGAGGGAACGTAGATAGACGTGTTGCCTGCACAACCGCCGCCGAATAGTATCCACGGCAGACAGGAGCGCGTCGGCGTGAGTGTCGGCAACGGCATCGACATCGCCGCGGTCTATCAGCTGCCAACCCGGGTGGCCGAGACCCTGCACGTGCAGACGCAGGTCCTGAACGAACACACGCAGGTCCTTAACGGGCACACACGGGTCCTTGATGGACACTCGAACATCCTCGACGCCCAGGCGCGTGTGCTGGACGAGCAGTCCAGCGCGCTGATCCAGCACACGCGGATCCTTGGGGCCATACCCGCGTCCTGAATGATCACACCGTGATCCTGCACGACCACACGCGCCTGCTCGGCGATCTGGCGCATGGCCAGGCCACGCTGCGTCAGACCCTCACCGATTACCATCCCTCCATGATGGGCCGCGGAATCCTGTTCAGCCAGCTCGAAGACCGCGTGCGCCGGATCGAGCACCACCTGCATCTGCCGCCGGCCACCTAGTCGCGTCGTCCCCCGAAGCGCGACTTCACCCGTTCGCGCATCGATTGGAACGTTACGTACAGCATCGGGATCAGGAATATCCCGATCGAGCTCGCCAGGATCATCCCGGCGAACACCGCCGTCCCAATGCCCCGCCGGCTGAGCTGCGCCGCGCCCTGTGCGGTGACCAGCGGCACCAGCCCCAGAATGAATGCCACCGAGGTCATCATCACCGCGCGAAACCGCATGCGCGCGCCCAGCACCGCTGCTTCGAGGATCGGCAGGCCCGCCTCACGCTGCTCCTTGGCGAACTCGACGATCAGGATGCCGTTCTTCGCCGCCAGCGCGACCAGCACCAACAGGCCGATCTGTGCGTACAAATCCACCGATAGCCCGGCGAGATGAATGCCGATGAAGGCGCCCAGCACGCCGACGATCACCGACAGCAGCACCGGCACCGGAATGGTCCAGCTTTCGTACAGCCCGACCAGGAACAGATAGGCGAACAGTACCGCCAGTCCCAAGATCAGCCCGGTCCGGCCCGCCGCCAGCTCCTCCTGATACGCCGTGCCGGTCCATTCGTACCCGTAGCCCGGCGGCAGCGTGCGCGCCGAAACATCTTCCATCGTCGCGAGCGCCGTGCCCGACGACACGCCCGGCGCCGGGCCGCCATCGATGGTGATCGAACGATAATTGTTGTAACGCGTGATCACCTGTGGACCGGTGACGATCCGCAACGAGGCGATTGCCCGCAGCGGCACCATCTGGCCGGTACGGTTGCGCACGAAGATGCGCCAGATCGCCGGCATGTCCGCGCGGTCCGCCGACTCGCCCTCGATGTTCACCTGCCAGGTGCGGCCATACTGGTTGAAATCATTGACGTAGATGCCGCCGAGCGTTGCCTGCAGCGTGGTGAACACGTCGCTGATCGATAGCCCCAGCGCCTGAGCCTTGTCGCGGTCAATGTCGAGAAACAGTGACGGATTCGCCGCGGTGAAGGTGGAGAACACCCGCGTCAGCCGCTTGTCCTGGTTCGCCGCCGCCAGCAACCCGCGCATCACCGCGCCGTTGTCGGTGGGATCCTGGCCCTGCAACGCCTCAAGTTGGTACTCGAACCCGCCGCCGGTGCCCAGGCCGATGATCGGCGGCAGGTTGAACGGGAAGATCACCGCCGAGCGGATCTGCTGCACCGCCCCGAACGTGCGCGCCACCAGCGCCCGCACCTCGTTGGCCGCGCCCACACGATCGGCGAACGGCGTCAGCCGCGCCACCATGAATGCCGCGTTCGGCTCGTACACGCCATCCAGCAGCGAGAAACCAACGATCGCCAGCGTGTCTTGCACCTGCGGCATCGCGTGCAGCAGCGTTTCCACCTGGGTGGCGACCGCAGCGGAGCGCGCGACCGAGGCCCCGTCGGGCAATTGCGCGGCGATGAAGAATGCGCCCTGATCCTCTTCCGGCAGAAACCCCGTCGGCGTGTGGATCGACAGATAGAACGCCCCGGCGCCGCATGCGGCGATCGCCAGCAGCGACAGTGCCGCGGCGCGCACCAGGCGCTGCACCACGCGGGCATAACCGTTTCGCACGTGGTCAATGCCGTTGAGCACCCGACCCATCGGCCCGTGCCGCTTGCCGACATGGCGCAGGAACACTGCGCACAGCGCCGGCGACAGCGACAGCGCGTTGATCGCCGAGATCAGCATCGCCGCGCTGATCGTCACGGCGAACTGGCGGAACAGCGTGCCCGACAGGCCCGGAATGAATCCGACCGGGACGAATACCGACAACAGCACCAGCGTAATGGCGATGATCGGGCCGGTGATCTGGCGCATCGCCTCCAACGTTGCCTCGACCGGGGACAGGTCCGGGTGCTCCTCCATCACCCGCTCGACATTCTCCACCACGACGATCGCATCATCGACGACGATGCCGATCGCCAGCACCATGGCGAGCAGGGAGATGGTGTTGGCCGAATAGCCGAGCGATAGCAGCACGGCGAAGGCGCCGATCAGGCTGACCGGAACCGCGACCGTCGGGATGATGGTGGCGCGCACGTTGCCCAGGAACAGGTAGACCACGATCACCACCAGGATGAACGCGATGCCCAGGGTCTTGATCACGTCGTGGATCGTATCGCTGACGAACGTGGTGGAATCGTACATCACCCTGGCATGCAGGCCCGCCGGAAACCGCGATTGCACCCGATCAAGCGTTTGCGTCACCGCAGTCGCCGCCTGCACCGCATTGGCGCCGGGCGCCAGGTAGATGCCGATCGGCACCGCCGGCCTGCCGTTCAGCCGCGCCTCGCTGTCCATGTTCTGCGCGCCGAGCTCGATCCGGGCCACCTCGCGTAGCCGCAGCACCGACCCATCCGGATTGGCGCGGATGACGATGGCGCCAAATTCCGCCGGCGTGACGAGCCGTCCCGTGGTCTGCAAGTTGAACTGGAACTGCTGATCGTTGCCGATCGGCCGCGCGCCGATCCGACCGACGGGAGCCACGACGTTCTGCGCGTTGATCGCCGCGATGATGTCGCCGGGTGTCAGGCTCAGGCTCACCAGGCGATTGGTATCGAACCAGATGCGCATCGAGTAGTTCAGCTTGCTGAACAGATTCGCCTGACCGACACCGGGCGTGCGCGACAGCTCGTCCAGCACGTTGATCAGCACGTAGTTGGTGATGAACAACGGATCCATCTTCGGATCGTCGCCATAGAACGCCACGAACTGCAGGATGGAGGACGATTTCTTCTGAACCGTCAGCCCCTCCTGCTGCACCTCCGCCGGCAATTGCGACAAGGCGGTCTGCACCCGATTGTTGACGTTGACGGTGTCGATGTCGGGATCCGAGCCGAGGGCGAAACTGACGGTCAGCGAGTAGCTGCCGTCATTGCCGCTGTTCGACTTCATGTAGATCGCCTTGTCGACGCCGACGACCTTCGCCTCCAGCGGCTGCGCGACGGCATTCTCCACCACCTGCGCCGAAGCGCCGGGGTAGTTGGCAGTGACCGTCACCTGCGGCGGCACGATGTCGGGAAGCTGTGCCACCGGGATGCGCAGCATCGACAATGCGCCCGCGAGCGTAATGACAATCGCGATGACAATCGCCAGCCGCGGCCGGCGAATGAAGACGGCGGAAATCATCGGTTCATGGCTTGGTGTCAGCGAGCGGCGGGCTGGCCGGCCCGGGGGTCACCACGAGGCCCGGCCGCACGCGCTGAATGCCGTCCAGCACGACCATCTGCCCCTCGGTCAGGCCGCTGAGCACCGCGGCCATAACCGGCGTCGACTGGCCAAGCTGCACGCGCGTCTGCTGCACCTTGTTGTCGGCGCCGACGGTGTAGACATAATCGCCCTGCTGGTCGGACAGCACCGCCGCGCGCGGCACCGACAGTAGTTCCACCGGCTCCGCACCCTCCAGCAGCACGGTGACGAACTCGCCATCGACCAGCTCACGTTCGGTGAAGCCGCCCGACGCGTCGTGGCCGAGCGGCGGGTTGGCGATCGAGCCGCGCAGGATGACGGTGTCGGTGGTGGGCGCGACGGTGTTGTCCTCGAAGTCGAGCGCGCCCTTCTGGTCATACAAAGTCCCGTCGGGCAGGCGGACGCGGATCAGCACCGCGCGAAACCCGCCCTTGTCGGCGGTGCGGTGCCGCAGGTCCACCATCACCCGCACCGCGACCGGAAAGACCACATACATCGGATCCTGGCTGACGATGCTCGCCAGCGTGCCGGAACTCGGCGAAACAACGTTGCCGACGGTCACCGTGGTACGGCCGATCTTGCCGCTGATCGGCGCGTGGATCTCGGTATAGCCGAGGTTGATCTCCGACTGCTTCTGCTGCGCCTGCGCGGCCAGCACCTGGGCGGCATCCGACAGCATGGTGGCGCGCGTGTCGTCCACCGTGGATTGCTGGCCCGCCGGCGTGTGCAGCAGGCTCGCCGCGCGATTGAGGCCGATCGTGGCGTTTTGCAACTGCGCCTGCATCTGCTGCACCGCCGCCTTCTTCGCCTCAAGGTCGGCCTGGAACGGCGGCTGCTCCAGCACATAGAGCAGGTCGCCCTTTTTCACCTCGGCGCCCTCGGTGAAATGCCGCTCCTCCAGGAAAGCGGTGACGCGGGCGAGCAGATTGACCCGGTCGGTCGCCTGGATACGGCCGACGAATTCCGAGGTCTCGGTGATCGGCTGCTTCTGCACCCGAACCACACCGACCGATGGTGGTCCCCCAGGTGCCTGGGCGTGGACCGCGGTTAGCCCCAGACCCGACCACATGGTCAGGAGCACACCCAGCAGGCATAGGCGCATCGCGTCGACCCCTCCAGGACGCGCCCGCCGCGGCGCATCAGTCCGAACAGGTAGGGTTTCCGGCGCGCCAGGCAATAGGAACGGTGGGCGACAGGTCGATGAATATCCCCATCGATCGAATGCCCCCATTAGTCAAATATCCCTTGAACCCGGACGCTACGGCTGCGTAAACTCACCGGCCGGACTATCGTTAATGAAAATCAACCAGGGAGGTTGGAGTGTTCCGGAAAGTGTTCGCCTGCCTTTTGGCTGGGCTGTCTGTCGCTGCCCTGACACCTGCAACGTCCAGCACCGCCGATGCCCAGGACAAGGTCATCAAGATCGGCGTGGTCTACGACCTGACCGGTCCGTTCGCCGGCGGCGGCTCCGAGCTGCAATATCTCGGCGCCAAGATCATGATCGACTGGTTCAACGCGCATGGCGGCATCGACGGCTACAAGGTGCAGCCGATCTACGCCGACGCGCAGAGCAAGCCAGACGTCGCGATCAACGAGGCGGTCCGCCTGATCGAGCAGGAAAAGGTGGACATGCTGCTTGGCTTCTACTCCTCGGCCGAGTGCGTTCCGGTTGCAGCACGAGTCGAGGAATTCAAGAAGTTCATGTGGATCACCACCTGCATTGCCTCGCCGGTGCTGGAGGGGCGCAACCTGAAATACGTGTTCCGCCCACAGCCCTTTGGCACGCAATGGGGCCTCGCGTCCACCGCGATGGTCGATGCCTACTCGAAGGAGCAGCTCGGCAAGGACCCCAAGGACCTTCGCGTGGCGATCATCCATGAGGACGGGCCGTATGGTACCGATGTTGCCAAGGGCAACGCCGAGGGATCGAAGAAGGCCGGCTTCCAGGTGGTCATGAATGAAGGCTACTCCAGCTCGGCGCCGGATCTTTCATCGCTGGTCACCAAGCTGAAACGCGGCCGCCCGGACGTGATCTTCCATACCGGCTACAATCCGGACATCACCCTGTTCCTGCGCCAGGCGCGCGAACTTGGGCTGCGCTTCGATGCCCTGATCGGCCAAGGTGCCGGCTACACCGTCTATTCCAAGCTGAAGGAGACGGCTGGCACCGACGCCAACTACTTCTTCGACGTCGATCCGATCTCGATCTGGCAATCCAACCCGGCCTCGCTGAAACCCGACCTGCCGCCGCTGATCAAGCTGATCGGCGAGGATTACATGAAGGCCAAGCCCGACACCGTCATCAAGTCGGCGCATGTCGGCATGGCCGCGTCCAACACCTACCTGTTCCTGACCGACGTGCTGCCGCGCGCCATCAAGAAGTACGGCGGCATCACGTCGGACGATCTGCGCCAGGCGGCGATGGACACCGACGTGCCCGACGGCGGCACAATGCTCGGCTTCGGCGTCAAGTTCGAGGGCCCGGGCCAGCCGATGGAAGGCCAGAACGAGCGCGCCTATCCGGTGATCGTGCAGTATATCGACGACAAGGCCTACGTGGTCTGGCCGAAGGCGCAGGCGGAACGTCCGCCGGTGCTGAAGCTGCCGGCCAGTTCGCCGTACGCGATGAAGTGACCGCCTCTCCGTGCTGGAAGTCACCGGTCTGTCCAAACGTTTCGGTGGCTTCACTGCCGTCGCCAACGTGTCGTTCAAGGTCGACCAGGGCGAGATTCTTGGCCTGATCGGCCCGAATGGCTCGGGCAAGAGCACCATCTTCAACATGCTGTCCGGCACGCTGGTGCCGACCTCGGGCTCGATCCGTTTCGAAGGGCGCGAGATCGGCGGCGCCGCGCCGCACCGCATCATCAATCGCGGAGTCGGGCGCACCTTCCAGATCCCGCGTCCGTTCCGCCGGCTGACCATCTTCGAGAACGTGGCCCTCGCAGGCTTTTACGGCCAGGGCCGGCACTCTCGCGCCCGCGCATTCGAGGCGGCGGAGCGCGCGCTGGTGACGGTCGGGCTGACCACCGACCGCACGGCGCCGGTCAGCAGCCTCGGCGCCGCCGGACTGAAGAAGCTGGAACTCGCCAAAGCGTTGGCCACCGGGCCGAAGCTGCTGCTGGCCGACGAAAGTTTGGGTGGACTCGACGAAACAGAAATGGGCCACGCGGCCGACATGCTGCGCCGAATCCGTGGCGAGCTCGGCATCACCATCATCTGGGTCGAGCACATCATGGGCGTGCTGATGCGTGTGGTGGACCGCGTGATGGTGTTGGACCACGGCGAGAAGATCGCCGAGGGCCTGCCCGAACAGGTCGCCGCCGACCCGCGCGTGATCGAGGTCTATCTCGGCACCGACGCCGGAGACGTGCAGGCAATGACAGCCGCGCGCGCCAACGCATGACCCGCAACGACTTCTCCACCGTTCGCGTTGTGAAGCTGATCGACTCCGGGCGCGCATGACGGAGATGCTCACCCTCACCGCGGTGGACGCCGGTTACAGCGGCTTTCAGGCGCTGTTCGGTGTGTCGCTGGCGATCGCGGCCGGAGAGGCGGTCGCCGTGATCGGCCCGAACGGCGCCGGCAAGACCACGCTGATGCGGGTGATCTCCGGCTTGATCCGGCCCACGGCCGGCGCCATCAGCATGGAGGGGACCGACGTCCTCGCCACGCCGGCGCACCGCATCCTGGCGCTGGGTATCGCGCATGTGCCGGAGAACCGCCGGCTGTTCGCGCGCATGACGGTTGAGGACAATCTGCGCATGGGTGCCTATGTCGCCGCCGCACGGGCGAAGTTCCGCCAGCGGCTCGAATTCGTCTACGAGCTGTTTCCTCGCATGTCCGAACGCCGCCACCAGTTCGCCGGCACCCTGTCGGGCGGCGAGCAGCAAATGTGCGCCATCGGCCGTGCGCTGATGTCCGACCCGCGGCTTCTGCTCCTCGACGAGCCTTCGGCCGGTTTGGCGCCGGTGATCGTGCAGCAGGTGTTCGAGTTGGTGCGCCGGATTCGCGCCAGCGGCCTGACCGTGCTGATCGTGGAACAGAATGTCCGTCAGGTGCTTCGTGTGGTCGATCGCGCCTACCTGCTGGAAGCCGGCAGCATCCGCACCAGCGGCACCGCCGCCGAGCTGCTGGCGAGCGAAACCATCCGCGAAGCCTATCTCGGCGTCTGACTGGGCAAGGGAGCACCCGGGATGTTCGGCATCGACATCTACTTGCTGGAGGCGCTGATCAACGGCCTGCTGCTTGGCGGTGTGCTGGCCTTGCTGGCGCTCGGGCTGAACCTGATCTTTGGCGTGATCGACGTGGTGTGGATCTGCTACGTCGAACTGATCATGCTGGGCATGTACGGAATGTATTTCATGTATTCCGTGTTTCACCTGCCGTTCGTGCTGGCCGCGGTGATCTGTATCGCCGGCGTCGGCGGATTAGGCATGCTTCTGCACATCCTGGTCATCGCGCCACTCCTGGGGGCGGCGCCGATCAACCAGTTGCTGGCCACCGGCGGCGTGCTGTTTTTCCTGCAGAGTTTCGCCACGGTGGCGTTCGGCATCGACTTTCGCAATCTCGGCATTCGCCTGCCGGTGCTGGAGGTCTCCGGCATGTATATCAGTTATGCGAGGCTGCTGGCCTGCGGCACGGCGTTGGCCGGCATGGTGGTCGTGTATCTGTTCCTGGCGCGCACCTATACCGGCGCTGCGATCCGCGCAATCGCGCAGGACCGGCAGATCATGCCGCTGATGGGTGTGGATACGCGGCGTATCTACTTGATCACCTCGTTCATCGGTGGTGCGCTGGCCGGGCTCGCCGCCTGCCTGCTGGTGCTGCAATACGACATCCACCCCTTCATCGGCCTGACCTTCGGGCCGATCACCTTCCTGATCTGTGTGCTGGGCGGCCTGGGTAACATGATCGGCGGCTTCATCGCCGCGTTCATTTTCGCCGAAATCATTTCGGTCAGCGGCCTCTATCTCGATCTTGAATGGGGCTACGTCTTCGCCTTCGTCTTCTTCATCGTAATGATGTTCATCCGCCCCCGCGGTCTGATGGCGAGACGGTCATGAAGCGCGCACTGCCCTGGGTTATGGGCGCGGTGCTTGCGGCGGTGCCGTTCGTCTATCACGAGCCCTATCCGCTCCACATCATGGTGATCATCCTGATCTGGTCGCTGATGTACACCTCCTGGTCGGTGATGGGCCGGTTCGGCCTGGTGTCGCTTGGTCATGGCGGCTTCATGGGAGTCGGCGCCTATGTCATGGCGCTGCTGTGGAACTACCTGCAGCTCACACCGTGGATCGGCATTCCGCTGGCAATGCTGGCCACCGCTGCCGTCGCGCTGCTGGTCGCCTATCCATGCTTCCGTTTCCGGATCATCGGCCATTATTTCGCACTGGTGACGCTGGCACTAAGCGCGATCGTGCAGCAGGTCATCATCGCCACGCGCGACTACACCGGCGGGTCGCTCGGCTACACGCCAAACCGCTACCACGATGGCAACTCGATCTACGCGCTGCAGTTCACCGACAAGCAGACCTGGTACCTGATTGCGCTGGGCGCCTGGGCGGTTGGCGTGTTGATCCGCTACCGGGTCGACCGCAGCATGCTGCGCTACGCGCTGGAGGCGATTGCCGAGGACGAAGATGCCGCCGCCGCGGCCGGCGTGCATGTGACGGCGGAGAAACTGAAGATCACGCTGCTCAGCGCGGCGATGACGGCGTTTGCCGGCGCGCTGTATTGCCAGTACCAGATGTTCATCTCGCCCGACACGGTCAGCGGCTTCGCGGTGTCGCTGCAGATGGTGTTCGCGGCGGTGGTCGGCGGGATCTATGTGCTGCTCGGCCCGACCGTGGGCGCCATCATCACCATCGTGCTGGCCGAGGTGTTGCGCATTTCGTTCGGCACGGCAGCCGTGGGCTGGGACAATCTCATCTACGGCGCGTTGCTGGTAGTGTTCATCATCTTCTTGCCGCAGGGCTTGGTGGGATCGTTGCATTACCGATTCCGTCGCGCATGATTCGGCCGCAGCGGCGCGGTGATTGGGCTGTTGCCAACGCGGATCAGACCGAGGCGACTTGGCGCGACGAACCCAACTCAGTTTCCAACCGTTGCAGCACTGGCCGCACCGTCGCCGCGTCGTACGGTCCCGGGCCCATCTCGTGCAGGTGCCGATACACGCGTCCCTGGGCGTAACGTCGCACACCGGCGGGCAAGTACGGCAGCCAGTCGGCGATCAGCTCCGCCGCGGTGCCGTGGATACGCTCCCAGTCGCTACGTGCGGGGCCAAAATCATATGCCGCCGGCGGGGTGCGTTTCGCCGTCAGATCATTGCGCTGGCGCACCGTTGCCGCCGCATCCACCGCACCGTCGCGCAGCACTACGCCGTAAATGTCGTACGCGCGCCCGGGCGAGACCAGATCATCGGCGACGTCGCGTGCCACCAGTGCCGGATCGCGCTGCATCGGATCGCCGTAGCCACCGCCGCCGCCGCTCCATAGCCGGATGACCTCGCCCATCTCGGGGCGGTAGACCGTGCGCTTGCCGATGTCGTGCACGACGTCGCCGCGCTGCCCGACATTGCCGTTGACGGCGCCGCTGCCGCCACCAAACGCACCCCAACTGCCGAAGCGAAACCGATCCTTGCCGCGCATCACCACGACTGCACTGGGGTGCTGGATCGCCACGTCATAGGCGACGCCGAAGCCACCTCGGAATCGTCCGGCGCCTTCCGAATCCGGCACCAGCGCGTAGCGATGCACCAGCACCGGCACTTCGGACTCCAGCACCTCAACCGGAACATTCCGCAGGAACGCCACCGAGAAATCGGTGCCCGAGATACCGTCGCGATCCGGTCCGCCGGCCGAGCCGCCCACCACCGGGTTCGCCACCACCACGCGTCCCGTCTCACCCAGTTCCGAGGTCGAAATATACGAGACTACCAGCGTGTTGCCGCCACCCGCGGGCACCTCGCCCGGCAGCGCCTTTGTCAGCGCGCCCACCACCAGGTCGTGGACGCGCATCGCCGTGGTGAACCGCATGCCACAGGCGGCGGGGAAGCGCGCGTTGACGATGGACGCCTCCGGCAGCACCAGCTCGATGCAGCGCTGGATTCCCGCATTGATGTGGATCGACTCCGACTTCGTAACCACGAAGTTGGTCAGGCCCAGCGACAGGAACGGATGATGCTTCATCGAACCGGCCGGCAGATTGAGTGCCGCGCGAACCTGCGGGTCGGAGCCGGTGTAGTCCAGCGTCACCCGCCCGTCGCCGTGCGAGACCAGGCGCAACACGATGCGGACCGGCAGGTCGCTGATATAGTCATCCTCGAAGAACTCGGTGAAACGGTATTCGCCGGCTGGGATGCGCGCGAGCACCTCGCGGGTGATCTGCTCCGTGCGATCGAGTGTGCCGGTGATCGCCGCGGTCACTGCCTCGCGCCCATAGCGCTGCGTCAGCCGCTGCATGCGCTCGGCGGCCTTGTTCAGTGACGAGACGCAGGCAGTGATATCGCCCCAGTTCAGCGCCGGGATGCGGCAATTGTCGGCAAAGATGTTCCACAACTCGATGTTCAGAACGCCGGCGCGATACAGCCGCATCGGGCGCAGGCGCAGACCTTCCTGGAACACCTCGCTGTTCTGCATGTCGATGCTGCCGGGCGCGTAGCCACCGACGTCGGTGCAGTGGATGAAGCACCAGGCGAAGCACAGCAGCGCGCCGTCGGCGAAGATCGGCTGGAACAGGTAGATATCGTTCAGGTGCATGACCATGCCGCCCGTGGTGTACGGGTCGTTGGTCATCAGCACGTCGCCCGGCGCCCAGTCGGTCACCGCCTTGGTGCCGGCATGCATCGGCACGCCCATGATCGGCGTGGCGCCGGCACCGTAAGGATAGGCGAAAGTCTCGCCCTCCGTCGTCACCAGCGCGACGGCGAAATCCTGTGTCTCCTTCACGAAGGTGGTGTGCGAGGAGCGCAGCAGGATCCAGGCCATTTCATCGACGACGGCCTTGAACAGGTTGGCGAAGATCTCGGTGCTGACGGCGTCCTGGCTCGTGGCCGTTTGGGTAATGGCCGTTTGAGTCATCGCCGTGCCTCCGCTTCGGTGCGATCTGGAGCGGACGCGCCTTCGGTGCGCGACAGGATCAATGCGCCGGATGGCGCCAAGCGCGCCTGCCACCCGGGCGGGATCAGCGTGGTGGTGTCCATCTGATTGAGGATGGCCGGACCGAGTACGGCCGCATCCTTGGTGACCACGTTCCGACCGAGCACCGTCGCCTCGATGACACGCGCGCCAAGCCGGACCGGTCGTTTTGATCGCGGCGTGTCATCGTTGTCGCGGGCCGCGCGCAGACGCGGCCGTGGGACCGTGCCGGTGATGTGCGCCCGCAGTTCCTTCAGCCAGACCTCGTTGGCCTCGGTGGCATGACCGTAGACCGCGCGATGTGCTTCATGGAACGCGGCGGCGATGCGCTCGCGATCACCGGTGACGAGCCAGTCCTCATCTAGCGCGACCGCGACATCGTAGCCTTGTCCCTCGTAGCGCATCTCCGCCACGTATGTGACGTCGGTCGTTTCGACGCCGGAGCCGGTGGATTGCGCGGCGATCCAGGCGGCCGCCGCGTCGCGCAGCGCGCGATACGAATCTGCCAGTCCGGCGGCCGTGACCACGTGCAGGCGCGCGTAGAGCGGACGCACCAGGTCGCCTTCGATATTCGCCCGCGCGGCGCCGAGCGCGCTCAACGCACCAGGAAACGGCGGGATCAGGATCGTATCGATGGCGATCTCCTCGGCGATCAACGCCGCCAGCAGCGGGCCGGCACCGCCAAACGCCACCATGCGGAAGCGCGGCGCATCGACGCCGCGGCGCGCCAGCACGCGCGTGGCCTCCGCCGCCATCATCGCGGTGGCGATACGGATCGCCCCGTCGGCGACCTGCTCCGCCGTCCAGTTCAATCGTTCGCCGATCGTCGCGAGCGCCTGGCGCGCCGGTGCCAGTTGCAGCGCCAGCTTGCCGCCCAGGCGCTGGCCCGGCGTCAGCAGGCCCGCCACCAGAAACGCATCGGTCAACGCCGGGACCATCGATCCGCTGCCGTAACACGCCGGGCCGGGGTCGGCGCCGACGCTGCGCGGGCCGACCTTCAACGATCCTGTGGTGTCGAGCCAGAGGATCGACCCGCCGCCGGCGCCGATGCTGGACACCGCAACAGTCGGGATCAGCACTGGGAAGTCCCCGACCTGCTCCTCACTGCTCAGCACCGGCGCGCCGGCGCGGATGACGCCGATATCGGCGCTGGTGCCGCCGACATCCAGCGTCATCAGGTCGGCTTTCTCCCAGCCGGCATCCTCCGCGGCGTCGGCCGCACCCGCGACGCCCGCAGCCGGGCCGGAGAGCAACGCAACCACCGGGCGATCACGGATTGTGCGCGCCAGCTCCGCGCCGCCGTTCGACCGGGCGACGCGCGCCGGCACGGCAAGACCGCGCACCTCAAGCCGGTCGTTCAACCGCCCGATATAGGCTTCGACGATCGGGCGCACGCTGGCGTTGATCGCGGTCAGCACGGCGCGTTCGTATTCGCGCGCCTGCGGCCAGATGTCGCTGGACAGTTCCACGCGCAGATCGATGCCATGCCGCCGAAGCAACGTCCGCGCCAACTGCTCGTGCGCCGGATTGCGGTAGCTGTGGATGAAGGTCACCACCGCGATCTCCACCCCCGCCGCCGCCAGGGCGCGCGCGGCATCGATCACGTCCTGTTCGTGCAGCTTCTCGACCTCGGCGCCGTCCGCGCCGATGCGCCCGCGCACTTCGCGCACCAATTCGCGTGGCACCAGCGGCAGCGGACGACGCGAATCGAACCGCATCGGGTGCGGAATGGCCAGGCGCTGCAGTTCGAACAGGTCGCGGAAGCCGGTGGTGGTGATCAGCCCGACGCGCGCGCCGCGCCGCTCGATCAGCGCGTTGGTGGCGACCGTGCTGCTATGCGTGTGATGCGCCTCGCGCCAGGCCGCGGCATCCGGGTGGAGCGCCGAGCTGATCTCGTCGACTCCGGCCAAGACGCTTTCGCCCGGCTGCGACGGCGTGCTCGGCACCTTGAAGCAGTGCACCTCGCCGGATGCAGTGCAGAACACCAAATCGGTGAAGGTGCCCCCAACATCGGTGCCGATCGCGCAGCGCGGATCGGGCAACGCGCCGGCTGCCGGCATCAGGTTTTGTTCACGAACGGGCAGCCGCTGTCGGCGGGGCTACGAAACGCCTGGTCGCCCGGAATCGTGGCGATCTGTTCCAGATAATCCCAGGGGTATTTCGACTCGTCCGGCTTTTTCACCCGCATCAGATGCACGTCGAAGATCATCTTGTTGTTCGCCTGGATGTGCCCGTCGGGCGTGAACATGTCAGATACCGGCAGCGCCTTCATGGCGGCAAGCACCGTCTTCGTGTCGGTCGTGCCGGCCTTCTGCGCCGACTTGAGATAGTGCAGCGTGGACGAATACACCGCCGCCTGCAGATCGGTCGGCTTGCGTCTCATCTGCGCCTCGAACCGCTTTGCCCAGGCGCGCGAGGCATCGGTCAGGTCCCAGTACCAGGACTGCACGAACTGCAGCCCCTGCGCTGCCCGCAGGCTCAGCGCATGCACGTCGGTGAGATAGAGGATCGGCGTCACCACCTGCTGGTGCTGGGTCACGCCGAACTCCGCCGCCTGCTTGACGCAGGTGATAGTATCGCCGCCGGCGCTGGCGATCACCACGACCTGCGCGCCGGAGGATGCCGCCGATGCAAGATACGATCCATAGTCCGAATCACCCAAAGGGTGCTTGACGGCGCCGACGACAGTGCCGCCGAACTTCTTGATGGCACGGACCGAGTCAGCCTCCAGCGCCAAGCCAAAGGCGTAATCGACGGTGATGAAGTAGCAGCTCTTCGGCCCGGATTTCAGCAGCCCCTGGAACAGCGCGGTGGAGTCTGCATAGGTGTCCTGTGCCCAATGAATCCCGTTCGGCGAGCAGCCCACGCCGCTGATCGCGGAACTGGTCGAGCCGCAGTGCAGCGCGATCTTGTCGTACTGCACCGCCAGCGGATTTGCGGCGAGCGAGATCGCCGAGTTGGCGAAATCAGCGGCGACCTCGGCACCGGATGAAAACCACTCGCGCAACAATGCCACGCCGACATCGGGCTTGTTCTGGTGGTCGCCCGAGAGAATCTCGATCGGCCGGTCGAGGACGTTGGGCCCGAAATCTTCCACTGCGAGTTTCGCCGCGGTGATCGAGCCGACTCCGCCCAGATCCGAATAGACGCCGGTCTGGTCGTTGATCACCGCGATCCGCACCGGCTTCTGCGCCTGGGCGTGTGCGCGACGGGTCATCGCCGCCCCGGCCAGCCCGCCGGCGATCGCGGCCCGGCGGGTGATCTCTGTCGTCATGCGATCAGCCCCCTGCGTGATTTGTGCGATGCAACATGCGCGCGGCGCCGCATCAGGCCAAGAGGGACGAGACGCGTGACAAGGCGACCGCAGAGACGAACGTCTGACCTTCCCGTGTCCCGCCGCGGCCGGACTGGTGTCGGTCATTCATTCCGATACCGTGCCGCGGCGGACGGCCGGAATGTCGCTGGGAACAGGTCCGGGGACGGCCATGACGAGGAGACGCAGGCAAGTCATCCCCCTCCCAGAATGGCGCCGACCGGCACGCCGGCCTCGGCCGCAGCGACCTTCTTGCCCCCCTCGGGACGAATCCGCCCGATCTCGATGAAGCCGCCCTGGCCGTGCACCACGAGACCCGTCTCGTTCTGCGCGACCACCTGGCCGATCTTCTTGCCCTTCACCTCAGCAAACGTGCGTGCGACCCGCTTGCGTGCATCGTACATGAACAGCTTGCGCCCATCATGCATCGTCCAGGCGCCCGGCGCCGGATCGCAGCCGCGGATCAAATTGTAGGTGATGCCGATATAATTGGCCCACTGCACGCGGGACTCGGCGGCGCGAATGATGCCCTCATAGGTCGCATCCGGTTCATACTGCGCCAGTGCTGGTGCGTTGCCGGCGACGACGAGCTCCGCTACCTCTACCAACGCCGCCACGCCCATCGGAAAGACCTTGCCGAAATATAACGACCCGAGCGTGTCGTCGGCCTCGATCTTCACCGTGCGGGTCAGGATGACAGGCCCTTCATCCAACCCATCGGTCGGGCGAAAGATACTCAACCCCGTCTCGGTTCGCCCGGCGATGATCGCCCAGCTCATGGAAGACGCGCCCCGATGCAGCGGCAGCAGGCTGGGGTGGAACTGTATCGTGCCGAACTTCGGGATGTTGCAGAAATCCTGTGGCACGAACTGCGTGACATAGGCCATCACGCCGACCTCGACATTCGCTGCGCGCAACGCCTCCTGTGCCGCGGGCTCGGTCAGCTTGGGCAACTGGTGCACGGTGACCCCGCGGGCCTCGGCGGCCACGCGCAGCGGGTCGGGACGCCCGGTTTCCGGCGCGCAGAACACCGCCGCCACTTCGTCGCCGCGGCTGAGGAATGCCTCCAGCGCGGCCTTGCCGAAATCCTGCTGCCCGATGATCGCGATGCGCATGCGACGGCCTCCTCGGCGTTTCTGGTTGACCGCCAACAGGTTGCACGCGCCCGTCGCCTCGGCAAGCCCGTCGCGGCGAGCCCCGGTCGTGTCGTTCACCATGTTTTGATGGCGTATTTCTCGCTTTAACCGAGTATCGGAATAAACTGGCTCGGTCCCGCTTGCGCGGTTGGCGACATCCCGGCCACGTTGCGTCAGGCCGGGTCGGCGCTGCGTCTGGCGGTCGATGCGACGCCGGGTCAACATGGTCGGGCGAGTTTGGACGGAGTGTTGGATGGAGTCGCCCTTGCCCGATGACACGACGCCCCCGGCGGCTGCCAGGTCGTCCGTCCTCATTGTCGATGACGATGCGCTGCTGCGCGAGACGATGCACACGGTGCTCGCGGACGAAGGCTACCTCGTGATCGAGGCGGAGGACGGCGTCGCGGCTTGCGATTGCTGCGATGCCGCGTTGCCGAACCTCATCGTGGTGGATGCACGGATGCCGCGCATGGACGGCTACACCCTGTGCCGCGAGCTGCGATCGCGTCCCGCGACGGCGCACGTGCCGATCCTGATGGTGACCGCGCTCAACGATCGTGCCTCGATCGCCGCCGCCTACGAGGCCGGTGCCACGGACTTCATCGCCAAGCCGTTCGACTGGCTGATCCTGACCCATCGCATCCGTTACATGTTGCGCACGGCGGACATGGTCGAGGTGTTGCGCAGCAGCGAGGCGTGGCTGCGCGCCGCCAAGGACGCGGCGGAGGCGGCCGACCGTGCGAAGTCCGAGTTCCTTGGAAACATGAGCCACGAGCTGCGCACGCCGCTCAATGCCGTGATCGGGTTTTCCAGGTTGATGCGCGACGGGCTGCACGGTCCGCTCGACCCGCGCTACCAGGATTTCGCCAAGATCATCGCCGACAGCGGCGCGCATCTGCTTGAGCTCATCGATGACATTCTGGCGATGGCGCGGGCCTCCCCAGGCAGCCTCGAGCTGGTGGTGCGGGAGGTCCAGGTCGCCGATATCGTAACCTCCAGCCTCGATATCGTCCGGTTGCTGGCGGCCGAGGCAGGCGTGTCGTGCACCAGCCAGATCGATCCGGACGTCGACACGGTGCACGCCGATCCGGCCAGACTGCGGCAGGTCCTGGTCAATCTGCTGTCCAACGCCATCAAGTTCACCGATCCGGGGGGCGCGGTCGGCCTGACCGTGCGGCGCGAGCCCGATGGTGGTTTCGCCGTGCACGTCGCGGACACCGGGATCGGCATCTCGGCGGACAAGATCGCGCTGGCGCTGGAGCCGTTCGGGCAGGTCGAGCAGGGCTTGTCGCGGCGGCATCCCGGCATCGGGCTGGGTCTGCCGCTGGCGCAGCGGCTGGTTGAATTGCATGGCGGAACGATTGTGCTCGCCAGCGAACCCGGGCTCGGCACCATGGTGACCGCGCGCTTTCCGCAGGTACGTTAGTCCGCGGCCGAAAGGATTGAACCACTGAAGTGGATCTGCGTCATGGCCCTGTGCAGGCGGCCCATCCACGATCCTGCTGATAGCAGCAAAGTCGGGGATGACGACCTTCACCGGCATGACGCTGTGGGGCGGCGTCTCGTCCGTCACGTCGGCGCTCCGTAGCCGCCGCCGCCCGGCGTTTCGATCACGAACGCATCACCCGGCGCAAGCTCGGCGCTGTCGGTGCCGGTCAGCAATTCATGCGTGCCGTTGGCGCGTTCCACCCATTGCCGTCCGGCCGCGCCATCCTCGCCGCCCTCCAGCCCGAACGGCGCGACGTTGCGGCGTGAGGCGACGATCACCGCGGTCATCGCCTCCAAGAACCTGATCCGCCGCACCGCACCGTCGCCGCCGCGCCATTTGCCGTCGCCGCCCGACCCGCGTCGGATACCGAAATGTTCCAGCCGCACGGGGTAGCGCAGCTCCAGCACCTCGGGGTCGGTCATCCGCGTGTTGGTCATGTGCGAGTGGATCGCCGACGTGCCGTGGAACCCCGGCCCCGCGCCGGTGCCGCCGCAGATCGTTTCGTAATACTGCCGATGCGCGTCGCCGAAGATGAAGTTGTTCATCGTCGCCTGGCTGCACGCGATCGACCCCAACGCGCCGAACAGTGCGTTGCAGGTGGCCTGCGACACCTCGGTGTTGCCGGCCACGACCGCGGCCCCGGGCTCCGGCGACAGGAACGTTCCAGGCGGAATGATCAGCTTGATCGGCTTCAGGCAGCCGTCGTTCAGCGGGATGTCGTCGCCGACCAGGCAACGAAACACATACAGCACCGCGGCGCGCGTCACCGCGGGCGGAGAGTTGAAGTTGGCCTCGTCCTGCTTGCCGGTGCCGGAAAAATCCACCACCGCGCTGCGGCTGGCGCGATCGACGCTGATCGCCACGCGCAACAGCTTCCCGTTGTCCATCGTGTAGGTGAAGCTGCCGTTGCCGATGCGGTCCAACACGCGACGCACCGATTCCTCGGCGTTGTCCATCACGTGGCGCATGTAGGCGCGCACCGTGTCCCAGCCGAACTGCGAGACCACGCGTTGCAGTTCCTGCACGCCCTTCTCGTTGGCCGCGACCTGCGCCTTGATGTCGGCGACGTTCACGTCGGGGCTGCGCGCCGGCCAGGTCGCGCCGGCCAGCAGCGCGCGGAACGGGGCTTCGCGGAACTCCCCGCCATCGACCAGCAGGAAGTCGTCGATCACCACGCCTTCCTCCTCCAGCGTGCGAGAGCCGGGCGGCGTCGATCCCGGTGTGATCCCGCCGATATCCGCGTGGTGCCCGCGCGAGCCGACGAAGAACCGGATCGACTTGCCGTCCGTGTCGAACACCGGCGTGATCACCGTCACGTCGGGCAGGTGCGTGCCGCCATTGTAAGGGTTGTTCAGCGCCACAACGTCGCCGGGCTTCAGCGTCTTGCCGCGCAGGCGTAGCACTGTGCACACGCTCTCGCCCATCGCGCCCAGATGCACCGGCACGTGCGGCGCGTTCGCCACCAGCCCGCCCTCGGCGTCGAAGATGGCGCAGGAGAAATCCAGCCGCTCCTTGATGTTCACACTCATGGACGTGTTCTGCAGCACCGCGCCGGTTTGTTCCGCAACGTTCATGAACAGATTGTTGAACAGCTCCAGCAGCACCGGGTCGGGCCGACCGCTGCCCGCCGCGGCGCGCGCCGGCAGCGGCGAGGTGCGGCGCAGCGTCATGTGGTCCAACCGCGTGATCTCCGCCGTCCAGCCGGGCTCCACCACCGTGGTCGCGTTCGCCTCGCGGATCAGTGCGGGACCGGCGATACGGTCGCCCGCCAGCAGGGCGGTGCGGTCGAACACCGGCGCGTCGTGCGCTTCCCCACCGGAGAAGATGCTGATCCGGTCGATCGACTCCGGCCCCCCCGTCTCGCGCGCAGCCAGCGTCGCCTCCTGCACCGCATCGCCAGGGAAGGTCGCTTCGACCGCCACCGCTTCGACCACCAGCGAGCGATCCGGCGTGGCAAAACCGAACCGCGCGCGATGCGCCTCGGTGAAGTCGGCAACGATTCGATCCAGCGTGGTCAGACCGACAATCAGGGCTGCCTCGGTGCCGGCGTAGCGCAGATGCAGGGTGCTCTCGACATTGATGCGCGCGGGATCGGCGCCCTGGTTGGCCAGCGCCGCGCCGGCATCGACCGCCAGCCGGTCGGCCAGCGCCTCAAGGTCCTTCATGGCGTCCGCCGTCAGCGGCACTTCGACCGCCTGCTCGCGCATCACCGCCTGGTCGGCCAGGCCCATGCCATAGGCCGACAGCACGCCGGCAAAGGGATGGACGAACACCGTCTCCATGCCCAGTGCGTCCGCCACCTGGCAGGCGTGCTGACCGCCGGCGCCGCCAAAGCATTGCAGCGCAAAGCGGGAGACGTCGTGGCCCTTCTGCACCGAGACCTGCTTGATCGCGTTCGCCATGTTGGCCACGGCGATGCGCAAAAACCCTTCGGCGGTCTCTTGTGGGGAACGCGGGTGGCCGGTGGCGCGCGAGACCGCCTCGGCCAGCGAGGCGAACTTCGTCGTTACGACATCGGCGTCCAACCTCTGATCCCCGCCGGGCCCAAAAATCGCCGGGAAATGCGCCGGCTGGATTTTCCCCACGCAGACATTGGCGTCGGTGACCGTCAAGGGGCCGCCGCGGCGATAGCTTGCCGGCCCGGGATCGGCGCCGGCGCTGTCCGGCCCCACCCGCAGCCGCGCGCCGTCGAAGTGCAGGATGGAGCCGCCGCCCGCCGCGACCGTGTTGATCGCCATCATCGGCGCGCGCATCCGCACGCCGGCCACCTCGGTCTCGAACGCGCGTTCGAACCCGCCGGCATACAGCGCGACGTCGGTGGACGTGCCGCCCATGTCGAAGCCGATGATGTTGTCCAACCCGGCCATGCCCGCAGTGCGTGCGGCGCCGACGATGCCGCCGGCCGGCCCCGACAGGATCGCGTCCTTGCCCTGGAAGGCATGCGCCTCGGCCAGCCCGCCGTTGGACTGCATGAAATAGAGGTGTGTGCCGGCGAGCTCGGCCGCCACCTGATCGACGTAGCGGCGCAGGATCGGCGACAGATAGGCATCCACCACCGTCGTGTCGCCGCGTGGCACCAGCCGCAGCAGCGGACTGACCGCGTGGCTGGCGGAGACCTGGGTGAACCCCGCCTCGCGCGCCAAGTCCGCGAGGCGCTGCTCGTGCGCCGGGTATTTCCAGGCGTGCAGCAACACGATGGCGCAGGCGTTGATGCCGGCTTCGCGCGCGTGGACGAAGTGCCGGCGCGCGGCGGCCTCGTCCAGCGTTTCGATCTCCTCGCCGTCGATGCCGACGCGGCCGTCGATCTCGACCACCTGCTCGTACAGCATCGAGGGCAGCGTGATCGCCAGGTCGAACAGCCGCGGCCGCGCCTGGTTGCCGATGCGCAGCGCGTCGGCGAAGCCGCGATTGACCATCAGCAGCACGCGCTCCCCCTTGCGCTCCAGCAGCGCGTTGGTGGCCACCGTGGTACCCATCTTCACCGCCTCGATCAGATCGGGTGGGATCGGCTGATCCAGCTTGACGCCAAGCACCGACTTGATGCCGGCGAGTGCCGCGTCGCGGTAGCGGCCGGGGTTCTCGCTGAGCAGCTTGTGGGTGGTCAGGCGGCCGTCCGGGTCGCGGGCGACGATGTCGGTGAACGTGCCGCCGCGGTCGATCCAGAACTGCCACTGCGTCGAGGCCATACCCGTCTCCTTACGATGCGGCGGCAATAGCAGCCGTGAGGTGCGGTCGGCTAGGTCGGGACCGGCGGCCGGACAAGCGTAGGGCGGGCAAGCGCAGCTTGGAATTTTGCTCCTGGCTGGCGCAAATGGTGTCCTGCCCGGCAGCTTCCTCAGGGATCGGATGCCGCCTGTTGTATCCGTCGCGGCCGGTCGAGGGCATCCTTTCCGACGAACAGCAGCCGCCTCCGGAACGCCGCCGGGCTTTCCACGGTCAGGATTGCCTTCAGCGACTCAAGGCCGCCGGCGAAGAAGGCGCGCTTGAGGGGGCGACCATGCGCTTCCACCCAGACCGGCATTTCGAGCCCGTAGCGCGACGCCAGATACTCGGCGGACGCGGCGAGGTAGGCGTCCTTCACGTCCTCGATCAGGGCAGGCTCCTCGCGCAACGAAGCTTGCCGGCGGGACGGGTGGGAATAGAATTCGTCCAGGAATTCCCGAACCGCGGGGTCGAATGCCTGCTGTCCCGCCAATACGCGCCGGGATACGTCCGCGAGGGTGCCTGGTCGCTGCGACAGATCGTTCATGCCGGCTTGCTCTCGTCTTCGGCCACGCCGGAAAAAATCTCTTCAAGTCCGAACTGAACTTTCGGTTGGACCTGCGACCGGGGATAGAAGGAACCGACCAAGGCGACGGCGTCCTCCACGCTGCGGAGACCGATCTCGGCGGCAAGCCGGCGGATGTCCTCGATATCGCGGTTCTCGTCCACGCCGCCAAGCCGCATCGCCCGCCATTTCATCGCGAACAGATACTCTTGTCTGGGCACGAAAACGCGCAAGCCGGGCTCGTCAGCGGAGGGAAACTCGCCAGATAACAGCTTCATGCCCACCTCATTGTCGCGGGCGCTGAGAAAACCCTTCACGCCGTCGTTGAGCCAATCCCCTGGCCAACCGTGCGCCTGCGCGATACGGGCCGCCAGTCGCCGGACGACGTCTCGATCACCCTCGAACACGCCGTCAACGTCCTTGGTCGCTACCCACCAATCGAAGATCAGCGTGAGTGCGGAACCGCCATATACGGCGATCTCGATGGTCGTCCCCTCTGCCCACGCGGCGCGGCCAAGCTCACCAAACGCTGCCAACAAGGTGGCCCTATCAAATTCCATATCCGGCACTCCCCACAGACCCCGACGGGTCGCTGGCCTGTGTGGGAAGGATAGACCGCATGAGCCGTCCAGCGCATTGGCTTCGCGAAGGGGACCCGTCCGACCAGCCGGACTCCTCCGTCGGATTTCAACCGCTAATCCAGCAGCCACGGCGCCGCGGCCGCCTGCGCAATCTGCCGTACCTGGTTGAGCAGCCCCGGCCCCACCGGGATCCCCTCCCGCATCCGCTTCTCCGCGTTGTTCCATTGCGGGTCGCCGGCGACCATCACCGGCTGCGCCGGATCGACCGGCGTGGTCGTGCGCAGGTCGTTGCAGAACCGCGTCACGTCGGCGGTAAAGTCGTCCTGCTCACGAAACAGGCCCGGATCGATCGCCATGAAGAAATGGCCGATGTCCATCCCCTCAGGCTTCTTCGTATGCATCGGGTCGGTGATCAACGTAGAGCCGGACAGGCAGGATGACAGGATGTTCACCATCGCCGCCAGCCCGTAGCCCTTATAGCTGGAGTTCTCCGGCGAGCCGCCGAGCGAGGTCAGGAAGCCGCCCTTCTCGCGCGCCTCTAGCGGATCGATGCTGGGCAGCCCCTGCTTGTCCAGCACCCAGCCAAGCGGGCATGGCAGGTTCTCGTTCGCCTTGTTGCGGATGCGCCCGGCGGCCACCGTGGTCGTTGCCATGTCGAGCAGGAACGGTTTGCCGTCCGCGGTCGGCGCGGCGAACGACCACGGGTCGGTGCCGAGTTTTGCTTGCTTGCCGAAGGTCGGTGCCACCTGGATGCCGGAGGCGGACGTGCCGGCCATGCCGATCAGCCCCGCCTTCGCCGCCATCAGCGTGTAGTAGCCGGTGGCGCCGAAATGCGCGGAGTTCCTGACCACCGCGATTGCCATACCGGATTGCTTCGCCTTGTCGATCGCCACCGACATGGCGAAATGCGCCGGCACATGGCCCAGCCCGCCGCCACCGTCGACAAGCGCGGACACCGGCGATTGCTTCAGGATGGTCGGCCGCACGTCCATCTTTGCCCGCGCATTGCGGCGCAGCCGATCATAGCCCGGGATCATCGACATGCCGTGGCTGTCCACGCCGTGCAGGTCCGCCCAGGACAGGATGTCGGCAGTGGTCTCCGCGTTGTCCTCCGGCATACCCCAGCCCAGCAGGATGGCTTTGAGCTGCGCGCGATGCGTCGCGTACGGTGCCGGCATGAGGTCCCCCTGGATGATCCGGTTCCAGCCTTGCGCGCGAAGGAGGTTCCGGCAAGGGTAGGTCGGCGGTGTGTCGAGCCTTCTCCCCCTCCCCTCGAGGGAGGGGGGGCGCGGGGAGGGGTTGGCGCCGGGGTCGCACCAAAGCCGCACGCCCGCGGACTCCCCCCGCCCCCTCCCTCAAGGGGAGGGGGAGAGTTTCAACACATCCTGGGCCATGCGGGTGAGCAACGGTGGGAGGATGTGATGTCGACGGTCGACAGCTCGGATTTGTTGCGCGCCCGCTACGGGCTGGAGCTGCCTGGACAAGAGGTGCCGCCTACCGTGGCGGCGCTGCTCGACCGGCGGGTGACGCGGCGCTACCGGGACGAAGACGTGCCTGACGCGCTGCTGGACACGTTGCTCGCCGCCGCGCAATCAGCACCGACGAAATCGGACCTGCAGCAATACGCGCTCGTGGTGATGCGCGACCGTGCGCGTATCAAGCAGATCGCCGACTGGATCGGCACGATGGACTGGATCGCCACCGCGCCGGTGTTCCTGGTCTGGTGCGGCGACATGCGGCGCGGCCAGCGGCTGTGCGAGCTGCACGAAATGCCACACGCCAACAACAACCTCGACACGTTCCTCAACACCGCGGTGGACTGCACCTTGGCGATGGGCCAGTTCATCGCCGCCGCCGATGCCGCCGGCCTTGGCACCTGCCCGATCAGCTACGTGCGCAGCCATATCGAGAGGATGACGCCGCTGCTCGGCCTGCCCGCCGGGGTCTATCCGGTGGCCGGGCTGACCGCCGGCTGGCCGGTGTTCCGCCGCCCGGTCGCGATGCGCCTGCCGCAAGCCGTCGTGGTGCACCGCGAGCGTTACGACGACACCGCGCTGGAAACCGAAGTCCGGGCCTACGACACGCGCCGCGCCGCACGCGAACCGATCGCCTCTGGCAGCCTGAAGAACAACGACGTCTATCCGCCGCGCGACGGCGTCGGCTGGAGCGAGAACGTCGCGCGCCAGCTCTCGGTGCCGGAACGTTTCGGCTTCGCCGCCTATTTGAAGACGCGAGGGTTCGATCTTGCCTGACACCGCCCCCCTGCCTGGTACCATCCCTTTGCTCCCAGCCCGCCCCCGCACCGTCCCCGCCCGGCACGCCGCCAGCTTGGTGGTGCTGCGCCGCCGCACCTCCGGCGAGACCGAGCTGCTGATGGGCATGCGCGGCGCGCGGCATCGCTTCATGCCAAACCGGCTGGTCTTCCCCGGCGGCGCGGTCGATCGCGCCGACCTGACCGCGCCGGCGGCGACGCCGCTCGCCCCGCACACGCGCGCGCTGCTGGAGAAGAAGGCCAATCCCACGCTCGCACATGGCCTCGGCATCGCCGCGGTGCGCGAGCTGGCGGAGGAGACCGCGCTGACACTCGGCGATCCGCCGGCGCTCGACGGGCTGGACTATCTCTGCCGCGCCGTGACGCCGCCGCCCGGACCGGTGCGCTTCAACGCCCGCTTCCTGGTGGTCGATGCCGCGCGCGTCTCCGGCACGCTGGCGGGATCCGGCGAGCTGGAAGATCTGCGGTTCGTCGACCTCGAGGTGGCGCTGGCGCTCGATATTGCGACACCGACACGCTTCGTCATCGAGCGGCTTCGGGAGTGGATGGCGCTGAGCGAGGCCGAGCGCACCACGCCGCGCCGAACCGGCCTGCTGACCCGCCGCGACTGGCGGCCGGAGTAGCCCCGCAGCGCAATCGGCAAACGAGGGAAGGTCAGGGCTCCGCCCTGA
>PLXO01000159.1 GCA_003151425.1 Acetobacteraceae bacterium | reverse complement strand
GTGTCGGGGTTGGTGTCGGGGTTGGCGTCGGGGTTGGCGTCGGAGTTGGCGTCGGAGTTGGCGTTGGCGTCGGGGTTGGTGTCGGAGTTGGCGTTATAGTCCCGCTCGTTCTAAATCCGGCAACGCAGCAATTAGCCGCGAGAGCATATTTGGCGGCGTCTGGGCCAGCAAGGCTATAGCCACTAAAGGTGATGACGAAGTCCGGTCCTCCATTCGGGTCATCAACAACGGCAGTAGCTCCGGGACCGGCCACCAAAGTGACCCCGGTCGGGAGGCTCTTCAATAATCCCGTAAGAGTCGCGGTTGTCGTGCCGTTGTTAACTTTGACCTCAGCCTCCGGGAAGACCAACATGTGTTGAGTGAGCGCGGCAACTCCGACCAAGGTGAAGTCAGGTGAATAATCGGTCGGCGCCGCGTATGAGGTCGGATTGTAATCAATGACGACTGCGAGGGGTGTCGCGTTTGACTTCGTGACCGTAATGGGTGGAGTACCGGGATCGATGATCAGGGTGCCGCCGGCAGCACCCGGTCCGGTACCACCATTACCAGCGATCAGCGTCATCCCCGATGGCAGGTTGAGGTCCTCAGAGGGAATAGTGCTGCCGTTGGTCAGCGTAAGGGCCGCGCTTGTGGTCAGGTGGATATCATCCGCGGCGCAAATCTCGATGTTTCCGCGGGTCGTCGTCATGGCCGCGTTCAAAATCACGTTGCGCCCAGCGCTCAATAAAACGCTTCCATTCACGGTCGTAATTGCATCATTCACAGTGATATCGAGCCCGCAACACACCACAAAGTTGCCGTTAATTGCGGTAATTGCATGGTTCACGTTCACGTCGCGAGCGGCGTCCAACGTCAGAGTGGTTGGGCTCGAGGACGCCGTCCAGCTAACCGCAGCGTTTACGTTAATATCGCCGAGGCCGGGTGTTGTCGAAAAAAGCTTGGTCACGGGAGGGGTGCCGGCGACCGTATTGTCGGTCCCGGAGGTTAATGTACTGATGACGACGCTGTTCGTTACCAGGTCCTGGGAGAGTGTTGTGCCTAAGATGTTGCCTCCAGGGCCAATGGTGAAATCCAGAGGGTCGATTGACCAGGTGCCAGTCAGCCCCTTGGGGGCGGCGGTGGTGATTTTTGCGGTTTTCGCGATATTCACCTTCGCAGCAGACGTTTCGATGAAGCCCCCATTCCCACCATTGGGGGCGCTGGCGTCCAGCGTCCCGGCTACGTTCACCGTGCCGCTCTGCATGTCGCCGAGAAGGCTGATTCTGCCGTTGTGGGTGCCGATGGTCTGGGCCTCGATGACGCCCGTATTGTTGACCACCGTCTTGAGCAGTTGGCCGGCCGCCTGTGCGGTCATCACCACCTGTCCGCCATTCGCCCGGATCACGCCACCGTTCTTTACGAGCGCGTTCACGGCACCTTTGTCGATGGCGACATTGAGCAAGCCGTCTCCAGCGACGTCGAGCGTCATGGCCTTTCCAGCGGCCAGCGTCACGGTGCCCAGTCGGGCGGTGATCAGGCCTTCGTTGTCGACCTTGGCGCCCAGCAGGGCGATGTAGCCGCCGCCGTCGGCGTTGATGGAGCCCCGATTGACAACCGCGCTATTGCTGGACCCGGCGAATTTATAATTGCCCGACATGAAGTTGGTGTCGGTGATGCCCAGGGTTGAGGTCACCAGCCCGCCAACGTTCACCTGCGCGCCCTTGGCGAAGAGAACGCCGTTCGGGTTCACCAGGAAGACCTCGCCATTGGCCGACAGGCTGCCCAGTATGCTCGACGGATTCCCCCCCAGAACGCGGTTCAGCGCGACCGAAGTGCTGTTCGGCTGGTCGAACGTTACGGCTTCACCCTGACCGATGCTGAAGCTCTGCCAGTTGATCACCGCATTCTGGCTGGACTGGTCGATTGTGACCGCGCTCTTGGTGCTCGCAATACTGGCCTTGCCTGCCGCGACCGTCCCGTCGGTCGGTAACGCATAGGCATTCGGTCGAAACGCCAGCACCAGGGTGGCCGCCAGACTCAGCACTGCCAGGTGACCGCCTCCGGACAACGCGGTAGAGCCGAGCCAACCGGTGCGTTTGATGGACATCGCCTGGCGGGTCGCGGGCACGAGATGACCGATCCTGTCGTTCATGATCGGTCGGAGATTGCAGTCCATTGCAATGGGTCCTTTTGTCAGAAGACGATGCCGCGCGATATCTGCCGCTGACGCTACCATCAGAAATATTTCACGATCTGTACCCAGAACATGCCTGAGTTATCGGGATAGGAGGTCGCCCTCACACCGCCAACCAGGTGGGCGTAGGTAGCAGTCACCAAGAAGTTGTTGGGAGCGGACCAAATGACCCCGACCCCAACTCCGGTCCGGGTCAGGTCGTTTGGCCCGCTGGCAAAGGGAGAATTGTTCACCCTGACGTAGCCATTATCGACAAAGGTGATCAACTGCACCCGGCCTGGTAGCTTCTCCGGCCACTTCGGCAGCAGCAGCCTGGCTTCCAGGGTCGCCACATATCCATCGTCGCCGTAGGCTTCGCCTTCCGGATAGGCGCGCACGCCGTTCGCGCCGCCCAGTTCCATCTTCTCGGAAATGTCCAGGTTTTTGGCGGCGACCTGTCCTCTGATCGCTCCGTAAAGAGATAGCGGACCGATTATATTCTGTAACCGGGAGGCGCTGAACGACAGTTTGGCGTACACGCCGGCGGTTCGCGCGGTCTCCGCGTCCAACGCCCGCGCTGCGGCGGTTTCAATGTTGAGGTCGCCAAAACTCCCGAAGAGGTAATAGGTGTCCCATCCGCCGCCGCCGAACGTGTCGCGATGGTCGCCGCTGACGCCGACAGTCAGTACCGAGGCCTCCTTGTCGGTCGTGCTGAACGTGGCGCCTATGTGGTCTTGAAATAACCTCTCGTCGAAATCGACCTGAACGTTGAGATTGTTGTTGTACGATCGGATCAGCGGATAGCTGCCGTAGAGGCTGGCGATCTCCTCCGTGCCATGGGCGTCCAGGCTCGAGAATTGCTTGCCGAGACGGTAGTCGAATGCGGTGAAGGCGACGCCCACCGTCGCGTCCTCGACCTGGCGCTGGTAGGACGCGCGGCCATAGACCAAGCCGCCGGTGGTCGATGCCAGGACACGCAAACTGAGCACATCACCGAACCCGAAAGGTTCGTTGCTTGCCTATCCGGTTGACACAGACGACCACTATTGGTGGTGGACTGCCACCCATCTCTAGAGATTCCTCACACCAGATGTTGCGGCTGTGTGCGACAACCGGATAGGCAAGGTTCGTTGTAATTGACGGTACCCCCCAGGAGGTAAGCGCCTGTATAGGGATTGCCCCAATTTTCGGCTTCAACGCTGCCGTCCACGCGTGGCCCTTGAGTCACGCCGACGGCCAGATCGGACGTCCCGACCGCGGACCCGGGGGCCAAAGTCGCATTCACTCCGATGCCGGGTAGGTCCGAGATTATCAGAAGGCGCCGCTCAAGCGGTGCAGTCTCGACCGGGTCCCCGCTTTTCAGGCCATCAAGAATGCGAATTAACACGACATCCGAGACGTTCGTCTGATTATGCAGACTGATCTCGCCATAGTGTCCCTCGATCACGGCGATCGTTACGGCTCCGTCCGTGATGTCCTGGGCTGGCAGATAGGCTCGCGCTACAAAATACCCGCGCTGGTTGTAGTAGTTCGTAATTCTCGAAGCCATCGCCCGCAACTCGGGCAAGGTCAATTCGCTGTCCGGGCTGAAGCCCGTGGCCGCGATCAGTTCCGCTTCGGAAAAGCGCGTCTGCCCGGTCACGTGCAGTAACTTGACGACGAACTTCTCGCCAGCGGGCACTGGAGTGAGCGGCGCCTCGGGTCGCGGAATCGGGAGCTCGGGAATTGATTTTTCCAGAACCGGGGCCGGCGGAACCTGCTGAATTTGACCGCCCGCGCCGATAGGTAGCTGGGCAAGAGCGGTTTGGCCCGTCGCAAGTAGTGCAACCACAAGTGGTGCAACCGCAAATCGGCTCAATCCAAAATAGCCACCATGCCCGCCTCTGCGGCAGCGCCGTGCCGGACCAACTCCACGGCGGACATGGGACGAGTCGTGACGCATCTGGCAGGCTCCGATGGACAAATACGGCACAGACCCATTAAGCCATAGTCGTTTATCGGGGTCAACGCATAGATTCGGAAACTACCTAGCCTGGATTTCCACGGAGCGGAATTGGCCTAACAAGTGGCGGGCACGCAAGCTGCTCCGGGCTTGGTGGCGACTCGCTCTGCAGCGACGATGTTGCGCAATTCGATTCGGCCATTTGGTGCGCTGATAGGGCCTCGCGACAGCCGGTATCTGCCAGTCCGCTGTCGGGGCCGTTTTTCTATCCGTTGAGCTCAATTCGCCGAGAACCATTGCGCCACAAGGCTTTCAGGCGCGCGGCGCAGATCAGGTGGAAAATTCCAGTGCGGGCCGTTATGCAAAGAGAGAGCGGGAACTTTGATCGTCGGCGCACCAATCCGGCTAACAGTTTGCCCCTGCAAGTGACTCTGCTGACTCGCTGAAGTGCTTCATCCGATTAGGCGAACCTTGCTCCGTGGAAATCCAGGCTAGCGGATGATGATCTCGACGCGGCGGTTCTGCGGCTCGCGCACGCCTGAGCCGGTTGGCACCAGCAGGTGGGTTTCGCCGAAGCCTTGGATGCTGATGGCGCCTTGCGGCACGCCGTCCTTCACCAGTTCGGCGGCCACCGCCTGGGCGCGGCGCATTGACAGGCCTTGGTTGTATTGCGGCGTGCCCGAGGTGTCGGTGTAGCCGTTCACCTCGATCCGCGTGTACGACACCTTCGTCGAGTTGTCGGCCGCTTCCTTGATGATCTGCTGCGCCCGCGTGGTCAGGGTTGCCTTGTCCCAGTCGAAGAACACCAGGTAGCTGCGGGCCGGCGCGGGTGCGGGCGCTGCGGCGGCCGCTGGTGTCGGCACCGGGGTCGGCATCGGCGGCGGTGTCACGCCGAAGGCGTAGCGGACGCCGAGCATGAAATCGTGGTCGTGCTGGGTTCCCAACGACAGACTGGCGGTGCCGCTCGGGGTGGTGCCATGGAACGTCTCGTCGCCCACCACGCTATGGTAACGGTATTCCGCGGTAACCGAGAGGCCGGGCACGCCCGAGACCGGGAAGGACAATCCGGCGATCGCCTGGTAGGCGAAGCCGCCCGCGGAGTCGGTGGAGCTGAAGCTGGTGCCGGCCTGGCTGAGGCGTGCGCCGCTCAGCCGGTCCCAGCCGTAGCCGACGCCGCCGCCGAGATAGGGATACAGCCACGATTGGCCGATATCCATGTCGAACAGCAGGTTCGTCATCACGCCGTAGTTTTGGATCGTGCCGGTGGCACTGGTGGGCGACGTGGTGCCGGTCAGGCCGTTCAGGCCATTCTGCCGATAGCTGCCCTCAAGTTCGAGGCGGAATCCGTTGCCGAACGCGTAGCCGAAGGAGCCAAGGCCGGCGAACCCGTCGTCGCGGCGTAATTGGACGTTGGAGCCGCTGAAGCCGGAAGGCGGCGCTGCGCCGCTGTCCGGTACCAGGTCATAGCCTGCACCAAGATTCACATAGACGCCCTGAAACGGTTGCGCGTTGGCGGCACGGGGCGCCCCCAGCAGCACGGCCGCCAACAGGGCAGCCCCCAACGGTGCAGCGCGCAACCGCGCAATCCCGGGAGTGTAGGCGCATAGCCGCATCGTTTCGGCTCCTTCGCGAATCGCCTGCATCCTGACCACAAAGCCGCCTAGGCGTCTCGGGTCGCTGCTATCACGTCGATATGATAGCAGATGTTACGGTCAAATAAAACATCGGGGCGCCTCGCGGCGCCCCGATATTCAGTCCAGCCACGAGGCGCCCGATCAGCGAATGATGATCTCGACGCGCCGGTTCTGCGGTTCGCGCACGCCATTGCCGGTTGGCACCAGCAGGTGGGTTTCGCCGAAGCCCTGGATGGCGATCGCGCCCTGCGGCACACCGTCCTTGACCAGTTCGGCGGCGACCGCTTGCGCGCGGCGGATCGACAGACCCTGGTTGTACTGCGGCGTGCCCGAGGTGTCCGTGTAGCCGTTCACCTCGATCCGCGTGTACTTGACCTTGGTCGAGTTGTCCGCCGCTTCCCGGATGATCTGCTGCGCGCGCGGCGTCAGGTTTGCCTTGTCCCAGTCGAAGAACACCAGGTAGCTGCGGGCCGGCGCGGGAGCCGGTGCGGCCATCGGCGCCGCGGCCGCAGCCGTCTGCGCGACGGCGGTGGCGCCGAACGCGTAGCGAATGCCGACCAGGATCGAGTGGTTGTAATCGTCGCTCGCCCTTACCGATGCCCCACCAAAATTGTAGTCGCGATTGCCGGCGAGGCCCATGAAGCGATACTCGGCGGTCACCGCCAGGCCCGGTGCCGAGGGGATCGGGAAGGCTGCGCCAAGAATTGCCTGATAGGCGAAGGCACCCTTGGTCGTAGTCGTGGAACCACCACCTTCCATATCGTTGATGTGGATGTGCTCGGCTGCCCACTGGTAGCCGCCGCCCACACCGACATACGGCATGACCATCGGCGAGAGGGTGGTGAAGTCGTACAACACATTGACCATCGGACCGTACTTCTGTTCGGACCCGCTGGTCTGGTTGTTGTGGAAGTCGTTGTGGAATGAGAAGCTGCCGCCCGGACCGTTGAGTGACCTGTAGCCGTTGTAGCGGTAGTCGCCCTCGCCTTCGACACGGAGGCCGTTGCCGAACCCCCAGCCGAGGCTCAGCACGCCCACAGCGCCCACGTCCGTTCGTAGGTTGCCGCTGACGCTAGGGCCGTCGACGAATGTCAATGTTCCCGGTTCCTGCTGCATCAAGTTCGCGCCCGCGCCGGTCGCGATATACAGGCCGGTGACCGGCTGCGCCTGCGCGGCCACTGGCAGGGCAAGTATCGTGGCTGCCAGAAGCGCATTCCGAATCTGCATGTTTGCTCTCTCCTCATGGTGACGCACCCGCCAGACGGCGCGGAAGTTCCCGCATACAGCACTCAGCCACGACGCCTGGCGTCAATCTGTTGTAATTGTAGCCCTGCGATCGGCCCAAAACGAGGGGCCTATAACGCTTTGGAATTCAACTGTTGCACCAAAGCCACATAAATCGGCCGCCAAGTCACAGATGCGTTACGGCGCCCCATCGCCCTCCGATGATCACAACCCGCGCGCGAATCAGTGCCGAGTCAGCGAAACCTTGCAGATCGTGCTGACAGGACGGAACCTGACCAGGCGGACGCCGCCGATGCCCACCGTCATCGGGGTCCATCGTGCGAGCAGCGCGGCGGCCGCGGCCTGAGCGGCCGCGTCCGTCGCGTCCAGCGCAACGCTGACATGCGGAACCCATGCGTCGGGCGCATAATAATCCCAGCACGACTCGCGGAACGCGCCGAGGGCCGCGTGCGTCTGGCGATGCAGGGCCAGCAGCGCGTCGGTAACGACAACGCCCAGGAACACCACGTTCGTCGTGTCGGCGAAAATCCCGATGCTCGCCAGGCGCACCTCGAATGGCGCCAACGTCTCGGCGAAAGCGGCCAGGGCCGGCACGAACTGCTCCAGCGGGGGATCATCGTAAATCGCCAGCGAGATATGGTGCACGTCCCCGAGCTGGCGGACGGTCGCCAGGCCCGGGATGCCGGCCGGCGCCTCGGCCACTGCGCCGAGCGACGCCTCGGCCTCGGCGTCCAGATCAAGCTGCACCGTGAACGGCATGACCGATGCCCCCAATCTGGTAGCTGGCGCGTCTTCCGAGTGCCTGCCGCTAGAGCATTTTCACGCTGACCGGAAACGCCGGCGATTCCAGTCAGCATGAACGCGCTCTACGCTTCCGCCAGCGCCTGGTCCAGATCGCGGATCAGGTCCTCCGCCGTCTCCAGCCCGATCGACAGGCGGATCACGTCCGGCCCGGCGCCCGCCGCCAGCCGCTGTTCGTCGCTGAGCTGGCGATGCGTGGTCGAGGCCGGGTGCAGCACCAGGCTGCGCGTGTCGCCGATGTTCGCCAGGTGCGAGAACAACTGCACATTCTCCACCAGTCGGATGCCGGCCTCGTAGCCACCCTTTACACCGAAAGTGAACACCGACCCGGCGCCCTTGGGCAGGTATTTGCGCGCAAGCTCACGATAGGGGCTGGACTTGAGCCCAGCGTAGGACACCCAGGCCACACGCGAATCGGCCTCCAGGAATTCTGCAACTTTCTGCGCGTTGGCAACGTGACGCTCCATGCGCAGGTGCAGCGTTTCGATCCCGGTGATGGTCAGGAAGGCGTTCATCGGCGCCATGGTCGGCCCGTAGTCGCGCAGCGCCACCGCCCTGGCCTTGGTGGTGAAGGCGAAATCCCCAAAATTCTCGTAGAAACGCAGCCCGTGATAGGCCGGCTCCGGCTCGGTCAGTGACGGAAACTTCCCCCCCTGCGCCCAGTCGAAGCGGCCGCTCTCGACCACGATGCCGCCCAGCGAGTTGCCGTGGCCGTCGAGGAACTTCGTCGTCGAATGGCAGATCAGGTCGGCGCCCCACTCGAACGGCCGGCACAGGTAGGGCGTCGCCAGCGTGTTGTCGACGATCAGCGGCAGCCCGGCCTCGTGCGCGATTTTGGCCACCGCCTCGAGGTCGACGACGATGCCGCCGGGGTTGGCCAGGAGTTCGATGAAGATCGCCTTGCAGCGCGGGGTCAGCGCCTTGCGGAAGTTGTCGGGATCGCGCGGATCGACGAAATGGCAGGTCCAGCCGAGCTTCTTGAAGCTCAGGCCGAACTGGGTGAGCGACCCGCCATACAGGTTGCTCGAGGCGAGGAACTCGTCGCCCGGCTCCAGCATGGTGGCAAAAATCAGGAATTGCCCGGCGTGGCCGGAGGCGGCGGCGACCGCGGCACGGCCGCCCTCCAGGCTGGCCACCCGTTCTTCCAGCACCGAAACGGTCGGGTTGGTCAGGCGCCCGTAGATGTAGCCGAAATTGTGCAGGTTGAAGAGCGAGGCGGCGTGGTCCACGTCGTCGAACACATAGGCCGCGGTCTGGAAGATCGGCGTGATGCGCGCGCCCGTGGTGGGGTCGGGCGCGGCGCCGGCGTGGATGGCGCGGGTCTCGAACCCGTAGGTCAGGTTGGGGCCAGGCAGCGAGCGGCGCTTCTTCTTCCGGTCGGTGGGGGCCTCGGCCGCGCGGTTGCGGATGATGCCGGAGTTGACCCCGCTCCAGGACAGTTCTCCCCCGAGCCGGCCGAACTCGATCTTCGGGCAGCGGTTCATGACCACTTCGAGCCCGGCGGCTTCGGCCTTGGCGCCGGCCGCGTCGTTGCGCACGCCGAGCTGCATCCATACCACCTTGGCACCGATCGCGATGGCGTCGTCGACGATCGGGCCGACCTGGTCGGAGGCGCGAAACACGTCGACCATGTCGATCGGTTCTGGGATGTCGCGCAGCGAGGCGTAGACGCGCTCGCCGAGCAGGTCCTTGCCGGTTTGGCCAGGGTTCACCGGGATGACGCGATAGCCTTTGCCCTGCAGATATTTCATCACGAAGTAGCTGGGGCGGTTCCAGTTCGACGAGGCGCCGACCAATGCGATGGTGCGCACCGAGGCGAGGATGCAGCGCAGCTTGGCGTCCGGGTAGGGGATCGGCTCGATCGCGGTCATGGCTGGCGTCCTTGTGCCGGCGGTCGGGTCTTGCCGCGCGGCGCGGGTCAATGTGCGTAAGGGGTGCGATGGGTCAATGGCGAAGGCATAGGGGGCAGGGCAATTGGGGGAACCTCGCACTGTCACGGTCCGCCAAGAAGAGCCATCGCGGCGTGCACCGTCCGGCCCCATTGCGCGTCGCCCGACGCGGCCTGCCACGCCCCTGGTCGAGCGCCCGCGGCCAGGCTGTTCATGGGTTCTTGTCCGGATTTCTCCAACTGAGCCCCCCCGGCCTGAGGCCGGACCGCGGTCCGCCATCCGCGCCGCCCCACCGCACCGTCTCACGGTTCATGGGATCCGGTCGGGGATTCTCGACCCGAGCCTCCTGCCCGGGGCCGGACCGCACTCCGCCATCCGTGGTCCGCCATGTCCGCCAGCCGTCCGTCCTGGTCCGAACCCCGGCCAGCCTGGCGCTGCTGACCTGCCCCCCATTGCATAGGGTAGCTGCGCGAAATCGCATTTCGTGCTCCGCCACGTCCGCCAGCCGTGCCGTCCCGGTCTGAACCCGGCCAACCCGGCGCCGCTGACCCGCCCCCCATTGCATAGGGTAGCTGCGCGAAATCGCATTTCGTGCTCCCCACATCCGCCAGCCGTGCCGTCCCGGTCTGAACCCCAGCCAACCCGGCGTCGCTGACCCGCTCCCATTGCATAGGGTAGCTGCGCGAAATCGCATTTCATGCTCCCCCACATCCGCCAGCCGTGCCGTCCCGGTCTGAACCCCGGCCAACCCGGCGCCGCTGACCCGCCCCCCCATTGCATAGGGTAGCTGTGCGAAATCGCATTTCGTGCTCCGCCACATCCGCCAGCCGTGCCGTCCCGGCCTGAACCCCGGCCAACCCGGCAACGCTGACCCGCTCGCGATTGCATAGGGCCCGACGCCGGACTGCGCTCCCCATCCACGCCGGCCGCCCGACCGCACGGCGGTCCATAGGGTCTTTGTCGGGATTCGCGAATCGCGCCTCTCGCGCCGGGGCAACTCCCTGGGCGCCACTCCGGCGTCCCAGTTTGCTGCCAAGCCGCCGCACGGCGCTCCATAGGGTCTTTGTCGAGATTTGCGAATTCGCCAGCGGACACTCGTCAGGGCGCCTGGCAATGCCACTCCCCGATGCCCTATCATCACCGCCTGCACGATCAGCCGCGCGCCGGCAATCCCCACCTTCCACGGCGACAGCTTCCCATGCTCCGCCGCCTGGCGCGGCGCCGGTCGCGTTAGCCGCGCCGTGAACCGCCCGCGAGCGAAGGCGCCTCCCCGTCAGGTCGTAACCGTCCCGCATGGAGTCTTGGTCCGGCGACGCCATAGCCGCAACGGGGACGCGTAGGGGCGTGGGGACGAGGGCTGCGATCTGACGCATATGCGATCCTAAACCGAAGGTTAGTTAACAATACTACTCCTTATCTACCCTCGGCGCCAGCTAAATCCCAAGCGGAGTCAGAGGTTGCGTTTGGGACTTCCTTGCCGGGCGCACCAAGCCAGCACCGATCCCGTGCTGACCGGTCAGCGGAAAATCCCGGGCTGGAGGCGGAATGAACCGCCAACATCGCGAGGACGCCTACCCTCTGATACCTGCGGCCGAGAGTCCCGACTCACCACCCGTCATGGCCGACCCACGGGCCAAGCCCGAGGACAGGTGGGGCCTGCCACCGGGCGCTTGATCCGGTGGGCCGGCCATGATGGGGGTGGGCACCGTACGTCGATACTTTCAGCCGCCGGTATAAGGTCTCGAACCCGTCACCCGAACGCTCCGATCCCGGCTTTTGCTGGCGCCTTGGCGGTTCACCGTCTGGCCGCGCCACGAGCCGCGAAAACGGGGCGGCGTCACCGTCGGTAAGACGGGGCAGGCCGGCCCCCCTCCCCACCGCTGAGCGATTGGATCCACGTCCAACGAACAAATCGGGGCGCCGTTGGGGCGCCCCGATTTTCAGTTCAGCCGGCCGACGCCCGATCAGCGGATGATGATCTCGACGCGGCGGTTCTGCGGCTCGCGCACGCCGGGACCGGTCGGCACCAGCAGGTGGGTCTCGCCGAAGCCCTGGATGGCGATCGCGCCCTGCGGCACGCCGTCCTTGACCAGTTCGGCGGCAACCGCCTGCGCACGGCGGACCGACAGACCCTGGTTGTACTGCGGCGTGCCCGAGGTATCGGTATAGCCGTTCACCTCAATCCGCGTGTACTTGACCGTGGTCGAGTTGTCCGCCGCTTGCTTGATGATCTGCTGCGCGCGTGGTGTCAGCGTCGCCTTGTCCCAGTCGAAGAACACCAGGTAGCTGCGCGCCACCGTGGCTGCCGGAACGGCCATCGGCGCCGCGGCCGCCGGCGCTGCTGCGGCCGGGGCACCGAACGCGTAGCGCAGGCCGAACAGGATTGCGTGGTTGGAGTCGTCGAGCCTGATCGTGCCCGTGCCGCCCCCCGTCCCGCCGACGGCCTTGACGTAGGGAAGGCTGCGATCCCCTGCCAAGCCCAGGAAGCGATACTCCGTGGTGATCGCAAGCCCGGGCGCGCCGGAGATTGGAAAAGCCGCGCCGATCATCGCCTGATAGGCGAACGAACTGACCGTCTTGCTGCTGATGTAGAGAATCAAGTTCGAGTACTGGGGCCCGAATGCCGTGCCGCCGTGCAGGTTCTCCGCCTCGTAGCCGACGCCGACGCCGACAAACGGCACGATCCAGGGGCTGATTGTCGTGAAATCGTAGAAGCCGTTCACCATGCCGCCGAACTTCTGCCAGCCGTCCCCGGACTGCGTGATGGCACCGTTGAACCCGGTTGCGTGGTTGAACTGGTTCCTCATGTAGTTGCCTTCGGCCTCGACGCGGAGGCCGTTGCCGAAGCCCCAACCCAGGCTGAGCACCCCGGTCGGGCCGATACTGGACTGAAACTTCCCACTGCCTGTAAACGCGCCGCTCGCGCTGACCGACTCCGGTTGCAGGTAGTTCACGCCGGCCCCCGCGCCGACATACAGGCCGCTGATCGGCTGCGCCTGCGCCGCCAGGGGGAGAACCGCCATGGCAGCGGCCAGCAGTACATTTCGTGAAAGCACGTCCACCTCCTATCCGAATCAAGCCACAGTCGTGCCCCCCCGGACCACCGCCTCGGGAGGCGTATTTGCAACGACGTACCGCTACGGACGATGTCAGGGGTGCGACGGCCCTTCAAGTCATCTGTTGCCGCATACACACGAAATCAAAGAAGCGTGACTAATGCGCCACAAAATTCTAACCTGCGGCGATCAGGCCGCCCCGACATGCCCGTCCGGGCATCTCGAGCCGGGGATCACCTGGCCATTTGTCGCGGTACCGTAGCTGGCAAGGATCGCGGGTTCAAAGCCGACAAGTCCGGGGCTCAGGGTCTTCACCCCGGCCCACCTGCCATGCAAGCCGCTGCAATGTCGTGTGCGGGAGATCGGCAACGTCGCGTGGTACAACGTCGCGTGGGACAACAGACCGTGGGACAGCAGACTGGCAGACCGCTCGAGGGCATCCGCATCCTTGATCTGACCACGGTGGTCGTCGGCCCGTCATGCACGCTGCGGCTGGCGGATCATGGGGCGGAGGTGATCAAGCTGGAGGCGCCCGAGGGTGACGTGCTGCGCACCCTGGGCGGCCCGTCGCCGAGCGGCCAGCATTCCGGCAAATACTTGGCGTTCAACCGCAACAAACGGGCGATCTGTCTGGACCTGAAGCAGGCGGCGGCGCGGACGGCGGTGCTGCGCATCCTGGACGGCTGCGACGTGCTGGTGTCCAACATCCGGCCCGAGGCACTGGCGCGGCTCGGCCTGGATGCCGCAGCTACGCGCGCCGCTCGGCCGCGGCTGATCCATTGCGCGATCACCGGCTTCGGGCCGGGCGGGCCGTATCGCGGGCGTCCGGCCTACGACACGGTGATCCAGTCGGTGGGCGGTGTCGCCGGCCTGTTCATCCGCCGCGACGGTGTGCCGCGCTACGTCCCGCTGGTCATGTGCGACCACGTCACCGGCGAGATCACCGCAGGCGCCATCCTGGCCGCGCTGTTCCGTCGCGAGCGCACCGGGCAGGGCGCGGCGATCGAGGTGCCGATGCAGGAGACCATGGCCGCCTTCGTGCTGAAGGAGCATCTCGGGCCGGCCAGCTTCTCGCCCCCGCTCGGCCCGCCCGGCGACGCCCGCATTCTGGAGCCGAACAACCAGCTCATCGAGACGGCGGACGGCTGGATGACCGTCACCGCCAACACCGATGCGCAGGTGCGCGGCTTCCTGGCGGCGATCGGGCGTCCGGCGCTGATCGATGATCCCCGCTTCTGCAACGTCACCGCACGGTTTCGCAACGTCACCGAGTGGATGGCGTTGCGTCGCACGGCACTGAAGGACCGGCCGACCGCGCATTGGGTGGCCGAATTTGCCAAGGCTGACGTTCCCGCCGCGCCCTGTCACACGTTGGAGGCGCTGCTCGAGGACCCGCATCTGCTGGCGGTGGGCCTGCTGCGCGATGAGCGGCACGATCTGGAAGGCCCGATCCGCACCATCCGCCCGACCATCCTTGAAGATGGCGTGGCGGCGGACCCTGGCGCCCCCGCCCGCCCGCCCGATCGGCTGCGACACGCGCGCGGTGCTGGGCGAAGCGGGCTACAGCGAACCGGAGATCGACGTGCTGATCGCGAGCGGCGCCGCCCGCATCTCCCCCTCCGCTTGAGGGCTTGGGCCGCGAAGCGGACCAACGGTGGGGGAGGGGACGGCGAGCGATTGCGGTCGAGCCGCGAAGTGATGCCGGGTCAGGGTCGTTTCGTGTGCGCACCTTCACCCGCGTCGCTTCCGCTCCGACCTCCGGAACAATTTCGAGGGCAGGCGTTGGTCCGCTCTGCGCGGCCCAAGCGCGCGAAGAGCGGGAGAAGGTGCATCACGCCGCGGTCAGCTCCCGCGCCGACATCGACTGGATCGACTTCAGCCGCGCAAACAGCGTCTCCGCCGGAATGTCCGATCCGCCGGCGTCCAGGCAGTCGGCGAACTTGTCGTAGATCTGCGTCTCGGTCAGCGGCCGCGTCGCATGCCCGGTGGCGCGCCTGACCGGGGCACCCTCGATCACCCGCCCTGACGCCAGCTCGACCTTGACGGTATCCGCCGGCGCGGCGCCGGGCAGTTCGTCGTCGTACTGCGTCGTGGTAACGATCTCGACGCGTTGCATCAGCGTCTGAATGTCCTCGCGCTGCACGAACCCATCGGTCAGCTCGCGCAGCCCGACGCGCTTGGCTACCACGCCGCTCGCCATCGCGAACTCCATGCTGAACTTCGCGGCGAGTCCGGTCTGCGGCGTGTGGTTGCGCAGCACGGTCGCGAAATAATCGCTGATGTTGACGGTGATCTTCTTCACCTCGTCCGGATCGACCGGATGCGCTGCGACCAGATCGAGCATGCAGTCGATCGCGCGATGCGTGCAGTAGCAGGTGGGGTATTTCTTGATCCCCAACCCCTGCGTCAGGATGGCCCAGGCCTCGCCCAGCTTCGGCTCGCTGGTCCGATCGGGATTGCCCTCCGCCGAGATGGCGTTAAGGAACCCCTGCGGATGTTCCAGCGCGTCGGTGTTGGCGGTGAACCCGGCCTCCGCCAGGCGCGCCGCCATGATCCCGGCATGCGCCGAGCGCCCGGCATGGAACGGTTTCGTCATGGTCCCGAAATTCGCCATCAGCCCGGCGCTTTGCGAGGCCCCCAGCGCGATCGCCTGCGCCGCCTTGTCCGCATCCAGTCGGCGCAATGACGCGCATGCCGCCGCGGCACCGACCGCGCCATACAGGCCGGTCGGGTGCCAGCCCTTCTTGTGCAGCAGTCCGTTGTCGCGGCGGAACAGCTCGGCCCAGGTCTCATAACCGGCGACGTAGGCCACGATCATGTCGGCGCCGGACGATCCCAGCGCTTCGGCCTCGGCCAGGATCGCTGGGACCAGCACGGTGGACGGATGCCCACGCAGCGCCACGTCGTCGTAGTCGAGCGCATGCGCCGCGACGCCGTTGATCCAGGCCGCTTCCGGCGCCGGGCTCTTGTCCGTGCCGAACACCAGCGTCGACGGTCCGTCGCCTGGGTCCAGCACCCGCCTGAGGATCTTCACGCAGTCCTCGTTGCGTCCGGCGATCATCGTGCCGATGCAGTCGATGAAGCCGAGCTGGGCGATCCGCACCGCCTCCTCCGGCAGCCGGTTCGGCGACAGGTCGGTGATGAACTGGCCGAGTGCCTTGGTCAACGGCATGATGTTCTCTCCCGTATTGGATACGCGCGTTATTCGTGGCCTTGTCGAGGGAAGCGAGATTCCCTTCCTTTGCGAGCGGTATAAGCGATTACCATATTGTCGTCAGCTATCACCTGATTGTTCGCCATCGTGCGAATCGTCCGGGGCATTGAATGTCATGGAAATGAGATCCGACATATTTGTTCCCGGTAGCTCATCCGCAACAATGGTGACTAGATGCTCGGCGTCAAAAGCCAACCAGGCGTCTTCGTACTGCTCCTCAGAGAAACCAACAACACGCAATGTCTCGCCTGTGGCATTACGCAGAATGAACGTAAGCTTGTCCTTATCAAATTCTCGCACGAATCCCTCGTAAGTCCGCGATCGACGCTCTACAGACAATCGCTTTCTGGCAGCGCCGATCCGCTCACCGGATGCACGCGTCAGAGAAAAAGGCGATTGCGAGCCGCCAACCAGGGTGCCGCTCACCTCGACACGACTCACAGTCCCTTTTTGAGATGGCGCAAGGTGTGCGAGTGCTTCCACAATCGCAGACGACTCAGCCGTTTGTGGGAGTTCCTCGGCTCCGGGGCCGCTTGCCCATTGCAATCCTCGAACAAGGAGAGTCTGAACCGTAGCAAGCGTCTGTGATTCCTCCAAATCCAGTTGAGCCTGAGGGTCAGGTGTCGGGCGGTCAAACTCAATCTCAAAGCTGCCAAATGCAAACGCAACGACGGGTAGATCATAGTAACGCCTAAAGGACTCAGCCGGTCGGCCGGTAGTCGGCATCCGGCGCTGAGCATACCGGGTCAGAATCCGTGCGGCACTCGTGACCCCCTTTACCGCCCGCTCGATTACGCTTGCTGGAACCCGCTTCGGCGCCATTGCTTCGCCGATCATCTTAAGACATAGAAAGGGTTGCGCATTCGGGCTCAGGCGCGCCCCGTGGGTCGGCAGAGCATCTTCCGGCACTGCGCTAGGGTCCAAGGCGCCAAGTATCGAGATTGACCCATCTTTCATGCGGTCTACGAGCCAAGACCATCCGCGCCCGACAAGCGCGTCGCGAACCGCGATTTCGCTTTTTTCAAGATCATTGATGATCATGTCATTGGTCGGAACGACCAAGAATCGCTCGACTTCGGCATCCTGCGCACAAAGATAAGCTAGCAGGAGGTCATTCTGATCGCTTCGCATCGTGAACAGCCGCGGCCCGTCGTACTCATCGAGGACGCGCTCCGGCACCAACCCCTTGAGCCATAGCGCCTGACTTGGCCTTGTGACAACGGTCCACATGCTACGACCTTACGACGAAGAAGAGCTCATGGCGAGGAATGCCGTCGCCTGGCCACCAAGTGGTGTGGCTGTTGCCGTTCCGAGGGATCGGTTTTATAACCCCATGCTCTGTTCCAAGGGTTCCTCTGGCTACAAGTTTGCCCAAATAGGGGTACTTTAGTGCTGCATGTGCAGCATCATGCACCGCTTCGAATACACTCAGACCAGCCGATTCGCATTCCTTTTGCGCTATCGGCCGTCCTTTCTCCCACAGGCTCTGAAAGTCACCGGGTTTCGGCGGGTCAGTCTTGACAACGCGAAACACGTCGCCGTGGGCCGCAACAGCGTCAGCCGGGGGGCACCCCTCTGGCCAATTTTCGGGAAATGTCATGGTCGACCCTGGCCTCACCTCCCCCTGAACACCGGCTTGCGCCGCTCGTTGAACGCCAGCACGCCCTCGTGCCGGTCTTCCGTGTCCACCAGCCGGTTATACGCCTCGATCTCGAACATCAGGCCGCGCTTCAGGTCCATCTGCAAGCCGTGGTGGATCGCCTTCTTGGCCTGGCGCACCGACAGCGGCGCATTGTCGCAGATCGCCTGCGCGGTGGCGAGCACGTCGGTCATCAGCTCGCCTGGCTCGCTGATCTTGTTGATCACGCCCCAGTCCAGCGCCTGCTCGGCGGAGAACGGCTTGCCGGTCAGGATGATCTCCTTGGCGCGCCGCTCGCCCAACCACCCGCGGCAGGGTCTGCGTGCCGCCGCCACCCGGCATGATGCCGATCGTCACCTCGGTCAGCGCGAAGCGCGCGCCGCGCACGGCATAGGCGAAGTCGCAGACCAGCACTGTCTCCAGCCCGCCGGCATAGGCGTGACCATTGACCACGGCGATGACCGGCACCGGCAGCTCCAGCAGCGCATCGCGGCCGCGTTCGAAGATCTCGTGCTGGTGCTGCCATGCCGCCTGCGTCATGCCGCGGCGCTGCTTCAGATCGCCGCCGGCACAAAAGATACGGTCGCCGGCGCCGGTCAGCACGATACAGCGCGCGTTTCCCGGATCGTCGATCAGCCGTGTCCACAGGTCGAGCAGGTCGAGCCCCATTTGCGTGTTCTTGGCGTTGCCCACCTCGGGGCGGTTCAGCGTCACCCTCAGCAGGTGGTCACCGATCGTTTCGGTCAAGATGGTTTCGTAGGTTGGCATCTCAGCGCGGCTCGCGCAGGTGCGGCCAGCCGCTCGCATTGATGCGCACCGGATCGACGCCGTTGCCCGGGCCGCGGAAGCCCGACAGTTGCATCCGATCGTCTCCTTCCCAGTCGATGCTATCGAGACGCACAGGGTATCGATACGGCGGGCGGCTCAAGCGGGCAAGGACGCGCCGGAAGGGATAGCGGCGGTGGACCGCTCCGCGCGCGACCGGTAGCATCGACGTGGCGGATCAGGGAGGCGACACCATGAGCGAGGCAGGCAGGCTGCGCGCACTGCTGCGGCAGGACGGCATGATCGTCGCCCCCGGCGCCTACGACGGCATCACCGCGCGCCTGATCGAGCAGGCTGGATTCGACGCAGTCTACATGACCGGCGCCGGCACCTCCGCCACGTTCGGTTATCCCGATTTCGGCCTGCTGACGATGACCGAGATGGTCGGCAACGCCGCGCGCATCGTTCGCGCCGTCACTGTGCCGGTGATCGCCGACGCCGACACCGGTTACGGCAACGAGCTGAACACCGTGCGCACCGTGCGCGACTACGAACAATGCGGCGTCGCCGGCATCCACATCGAGGACCAGGTCTCCCCCAAGCGATGCGGTCACCTCGACGACAAGGAGATCGTGCCGCGCGAGGACTGGCTGGCGAAAATCCGCGCCGCCGCCTACGCCCGTCGCGATCCCGACTTCCTGATCATTGCGCGTACCGACTCGCGTGCCGTCGCCGGCTTCGAGGAAGCCGTCGCGCGCGCCAACGCTGCATTGCAGGCGGGTGCCGACATGGCATTTGTCGAAGCCGCCCAGACGATGGAGGAGGTCGCCGCCATCCCGCGCCGCGTCGCCGGTCCCTGCCTGCTGAACGTGGTGCGCAAGGGTAAGACGCCCGAGATCGACCTGAACGAGGCCGAGCGCATGGGCTACAAGCTGGCGATCGTTCCGGGTCTGCTGCTCAAGGCGGCGATCGGCGCCTGTGACGCAGCGCTGGCGGCGCTGAAGACGCAGCACCGCCATCCCGTGCTGCACCCCGACATGACGGTGCGTGAGGCGTTCAACCGGATGGGCGCCGAAGACTGGGACTCGTTGCGCACCCGCTTCCGCGCCGACGAACCGCGCCGCGCGGCCGAGTAGGCGCCAGCGTAGGGCGGAAAAGCGCAGCGCATTCCGCCATCGCGGCACGCCACAACAACACCCAAGACAGGAGGATTTCGGATCATGCCAACAGTGGGCAACGGCGAATACACCTACGAACCGGTGGAGAACTGGGCAAAGCTGCCGCCAGGCTGGTCGTTCAAGGAGATCGGCTCGGTCGGCGTCGACAAGAACGACAATGTCTACGTCTTCAACCGTGGCGAGCACCCGATGATCGTGTTCGACCGCGACGGCAACTTCCTGCGCTCCTGGGGCGAGGGGCTGTTTCCGCGCGCGCACGGCGTGCACGTAGCGCCCGACGAAACGATCTGGCTGACCGACGACGGCGATCACACCGTCCGCCAGTGCACGTTGGAGGGCAAGGTGCTGATGACGCTCGGCATCCCCGGCAAGCCGGCACCCTACATGAGCGGCGAACCGTTCCACCGCTGCACCCATACCGCGATGTCGCCGCAGGGCGACATCTACGTCTCCGACGGCTACGGCAACGCGCGGGTGCACAAGTACACGCCCAACGGCAAGCTGCTGATGTCTTGGGGCGGCCCCGGCAGCGATCCCGGCGAGTTCAACATCGTGCATAACATTACCTGCGACGGCGACGGCTGGGTTTATGTGGCGGACCGCGAGAACCACCGCGTGCAGGTGTTCGACGGCAACGGCAAATACGAGACGCAGTGGAACAACCTGCACCGCCCCTGCGGCCTGTTCATGCCGCCGGGCAAGTGTCCGATCTGCTACATCGGCGAGCTCGGCCCGGTGCAGCCGGTCAACCGCAACGTACCCAATCTCGGCCCGCGGCTCACGATCGTCGACCATACCGGCAAGCGCATCGCCCGGCTGGGCGGCATGGGGCCGGGCCTTGGTCCGACCGAGTTCATGGCGCCGCACGGGCTGACGGTGGACTCGCACGGCGACCTGTATGTCGGCGAGGTGTCGTGGACCAACTGGCCGCAGACCTTCAAGGACCAGCTGCGGCCGGACAACCTTCGATCGCTGCACAAGTTCCGCAAGGTCGGATAGAAACTCACGCGTCACGCGGCACCCACACGTCGCCCAGCTTCCGATAGCTGCGTTTCACCGCGGCCCAGGCGATGCGGAAGGACGTCGCCTCGTCGCCGCCGTGGCTCTGCCAGGCATGATTGAACGCCTCGCGGAATATGTCCCGCGCGTGCGGCGGCAGGTGATCGCGCACCGATGGCGGCAGGTCGTCGCTGCTCCGATAGGGCATGTTTCACACCCATTACTTTTTCTCCGCCTCGCGCTTTTCCTGCGCGCGCAACGCGTCCACCGGCTTCTGCAGGAACTTGGCGAACTCGAACACCGTCGTGTCCGGCTGGTTCCAGCACACGTAGCCGCGGCAATCCTTCGGCCGCGCCGCATACACCGAGCATCGCCGGTCGTTGTCCAGGAACTGGCAGGTCTCATACCCCGCCTTGATCCGTTTCGATCCGCGCCGCGTCTTCTCGACGATGTGCTTCGCCTCGAACGCGCGCGCCGTCAGCCCGAGGAACTTCGCCAGTCGGCGGATATCGGGCCCGGTCACCTCGACATAGCCAGCCTGGCGGCAACACAGCGCCGGGCAGGCCAGGCAATCGAGCGCCTTGGGATCGTCGGCCATCCGCTCAGGCCGCCAGCGTGCCGGCCGCCGTCGTGTCGGCCGCCGTGCGGCCTAGGGTGCTGCGCGGGAACTGCAACGACAGCACCTCCAGCCCGCCCGCGCCGGCGACCGCCGTGAATGCCGGCTCGTCCGGCGAGAGGAACACGCAGGCACGCGGTGCCAGTTCGGTCCGATCACGCAACATGCTGCCGCCGATCACCACCCAGTACTGCCCATTGCCAAGCACCGGATCCGCCCCGGTTGCACGCGCCCCCGCGGGCAGCACGTAGCGCCGCGCCACCAACCCGTCGTCACTGTCCGGCAGACAGGCCTCGCACAACGGCACCGTATCGATCAACCCATCCGACACCGGCCGCGGCGCGGCCACCGCCTCCCGATGCCGCCGCCCCGAGACCGAGCGCAACAGCGCGCGATCCGCTTCCATATAGCGCGCCCCGGGGTCCCAACCGTTGCGCAACGTGAAGTAGTGCAGCCCGGCCCCACCCGCCACCAACGGCCCATACGGCGACCATGCGCCGGCGAAATGCACCGCCACCGGCACCACGTCATGCGTGCCCAACCGCCCCTCACCCGCCACCACCACCTGGAACTGGTTGGCCTGATGGAAATGCGCCGGCGCGACGCACCCGGCGTCCTGCTCCACCAGGAAAGCCATCGGATAGAGCGAGCCATCCTGCGGCGGCGGCGCGGCGCCTGGATCGTAACGATTGGCGCCCATATACGCGGTGATCCAGAAATCGTTGCCGGCGGAATGACCGCGGCGACGACCAGGCGATACAGTCTCGGGCGCGGCGATCAGCAGCATGCGGTGGCCTCCGGCACGCGGGCGGCGCAGGCGGCGCACATCCCCTCGGCCTCGATGGTAGCCGTATTGACGGTGAAACCAAGCCGCCGCGCGGCATCCGCCAGAGCGTGCGCCAGCGCGTGATCCTCCAGCTCGGTCACGCGCCCGCAGGTGCGGCAGATCAGGAACTGCGCCGCATGTCCGGCGTCCTCGCCCGGCGCGTGCGCCACGCAGCCGACGAACGCCGACAGCCGCTCCACCCGGTGGATCAGCCCGTGCCCCAGCAGGAAATCCAGCGCGCGGTAGACCGTCGGCGGCGCCGCGCCATGCCGCGTGACGCGCAGCCGGTCCAGCAGGTCATACGCCCCAGTCGGCGCCGCGGCGTCCAGGATCAGCCCCAGCACCTGGCGGCGCAGATCGGTCAGCCGCGCACCACGCGCCTGGCAGATCGCCCCGGCACGGTCGAGCAATGTGTCGGTTCGGGGCGAGAACCCGCCCTCCGTCATGCGGCGATCCTTGTCATCATGGGCCTTGTCATCATGGGCCTTTTCGTCGCGACTGCTTTGCGCGGCACGAGTCTGCCCCCAAGATAGCACCCATGACCCGACATGACAGCGACACGGCAACGCAAACCGTGCTGGACCAGGTCCGCTTCGACGCCAACGGCCTGGTCCCGGCGATCGCCCAGCAGCACGACACCGGCGAGGTGCTGATGCTGGCCTGGATGAACCGCGACTCGCTGGCCGAGACCGTGGCCACCGGCCGCGTCTGCTACTACAGCCGCAGCCGCAAGGCGCTGTGGCGCAAGGGCGAGACCTCGGGGCAGGCGCAGCACCTGAAGGAGCTGCGGATCGATTGCGACGGCGACACGCTGCTGCTGCTGGTCGATCAGGAGGGCGTGGCCTGCCACACCGGGCGGCGTACCTGCTTCTACCGGGCGCTGCGGGGCGGCGCGCTGGTGGAGATCGCGCCGCCGCTGGTCTCGCCGGAGACGCTGTACGGCACGCCGGACAGCAACTGAGCGGGACTCACGCTGTCCGAAGGACCTGCTCGAAGCCTACAGCCGGGGGGAAATCACCCGCCGGGAGATCGAGGATCGCACCGGCGAGGTCATCGGCTTCGGCGCGCTGCTCATGGCGCTGCATGAGCATCACCTGCCCTTGCCCCGCGTGCCCGTCGATCCGAACTCGCCCGGGGTGCAACTGATCCGCCGGTTGGTGGAGCGAGCCCAGCGTGCCGGATGACCTGCACGCCAAGCTGATCGTCATGGACAACCGGCCCGCTGATCACGCTGGCGGTGGCGGACAGCCTTGACTACCTGCTGTATCCGGGCGTTCCGGTGTACGTGCCGGATGCGGTGCTCTACGAGGCAACCCGCGACAGCGCCGCGCTTGGTGCGCCGCAGATCCTCGATTGGGTACAGCGGAACTCCGAACGGGTGCGGACGATCAGCACCGAGGTGTTCTTCAACTACATCGAGAGCCATGCGGCGAACCCAGCACGGCGCGAGAAAGACCTTGGCGAGCGCGCCGCGATCGAGGCGATCCATGACGGCATGCACCTGACGCCGGACGAGCGCGCGGTCCTCATCACCGAAGACGACCGCGTGCTCCGGCGCGTGCTTGTCCTTGAGGCGGAGCTCACCGCGAAGATGATCCCGATCACGACACGGGATTTTCTTGCCGGCATGGAGAATGCGCATCGCATCAATTCGGCCGACGAAGTCTATCGTCGTGCCGAGGACGCGGGGCGCGGCCGGCGGCTCAAGCCGGGTAGCTAAGTAACACTCAACGCGCCCCGCCAACACATCGTGCGTTTCACAGGTCCAGCGCTCAATTGCAGCGATTCATGTGATCGAATAGTACAGAAATAAAAGTCGTAGATCCCGCGCGCCTCCCGACCTTAACCTGCCCTATTTTTTCAATCTGCGGTAGAGACAGCGTGTTTGTAATTAGCAATCCGATCGCTAGGAATCTAGCACACTCGGGGCCGCCGATTTGAAAGGCGTGTGCTCCGAATCGCTCGTTTGCGCCGTGAGGCCGGCCAAGTGCTGCTTGGCCAAGAACGAATATAGCCGAAAGTCTCGCTCTCGCCTTCAGTGAAAGTTGCTTAGCTGCGAGCCTCGATAAGAGATCCTCGGACCTAAGTTTCAAATACAAGGTGATCGCCTTCTTGCTAGCAACTACCTCGAGTTCCGGGCCCGACCGTCGCCAGCCACGTTCGCTCCCACTGGGGATTTTATTTGCACGCCTAGGCGGATGCTCAGCTATGCGCATCACCCGAAAGGCTTGCCACAAGAAGTCCGCCAGAAATTCGCGACTCTGGTCCGATGTCTCGACAAAGCCTGCCACGTCTTCTATCGAGGCTAAGTCGACCGCGAATCCTGCGATTTCGAAGGTAACATTCGGCAGTTCAATTTTTTGGACATTCGCCGGCTCGTCACGCATTATCTCGAGCATTTGATATGCTACAAGGAATTCCAAAAAAGACTTGTGTCCAAAGGTTAGTATGTCGGTTGGCTTTTGGTCGAGAAAGCATGCCGCCAAGAGGTCTCGTCGGGCGATTTCCAAACTTTCTCCTTGGTTCACGAATGGTGCAATGGTTTCGGCCGGAATTTCAGAACGCCGAATTGACCGCGCTTCCCCCCGCCGAGCCATTTGCAGTGCAAGCATTTTCGCGAACTTGAATCGCTGGTCCGTACTGTATCGGCCCCGATATCCGTCCGGAAGGCGGATTACCTCGCGGGAGAGTATCCTCTTTATGAACGTCTCATATAAGAAGGCGCGATTTAGATCTGCAATCGGGGTCTCGAAGCCAGGCAGAATTGTCGCAAACATCGGGACATGCACGGGGCGGGAAAGTAGGTCGGATAGTTCTCGGTTCGTTTGTATGGCATGCCTTATCTCTCCGATCTTGCCCTTGACGCGTTCGGCGTTTTCCGGCTGCATAACCTCCGTGAATTTCTCAACCATTGTTAGAATTGCGTGCTCTCCGAATGGCGCAATCTCAATAGGTATGTACCTGGCAGGCGTCGGCATGTGTAAGAGGCTGACCCGGAATGATACCGGAATATTCTAACGAGTCATTTCAATGAGATAGCCGATGTCTGGATCACCTAACGGTCTGCGGCGATCTACCGGCGCCTGGCCCAGGAGGCCGAAGCGACAATAGAGAGCGCTTTGACTTGGCTCTACATTGCCAGCGTCAAGCTGATGTCGCGCAGTCTGTCGGCGGCATGATCGATGCGCGCGGGAGCTTTCTCAAGCAAAATCAAGGATGTGGCATTGCAGAGGCGATTCGAGTCAGACTCTAAGGCATCTCCACCTGACAATACCGCGGCCTGTTCTTCCTCACTCTCGAACAAAGTTGGTCGACCGCAAAGCAAAATTTTCGAATTATGGCAACAGAGCTTATTTATCTCATTGAAATTATACATGAGAGCGTCCCTAGTCATTCCCTGCTTCATCTCATCAAATCCATCGAGTATGAGAAAATACCGACCATCTCGGTTCATTTTCGTAAATAGGTCAAACGACCCATTTCTGTAGCCGTGCTTATTGACGAGAGTGTGAGTTATCAAACCATCTATGCTCTGGTGGGAGCCAAATTCCTTAAGCTCTATTAGGAGAGGAATGCGTTTAGATCGGCCCTCCTTGAACGCTAAGAGGCTGACCCGGAATGATACCGGAATATTCTAACGAGTCATTTCAATGAGATAGCCGATGTCTGGATCACCTAACGGTCTGCGGCGATCTACCGGCGCCTGGCCCAGGAGGCCGAAGCGACAATAGAGAGCGCTTTGACTTGGCTCTACATTGCCAGCGTCAAGCTGATGTCGCGCAGTCTGTCGGCGGCATGATCGATGCGCGCGGGAGCTTTCTCAAGCAAAATCAAGGATGTGGCATTGCAGAGGCGATTCGAGTCAGACTCTAAGGCGGCCACGTAAGCAATTCGCTTGGCGAAGCTCGACTTTCCCGTACCGTACGTTCCTAGCAGAGCTATACCGAATTGGTCGACCGGCGCGCCGAGCCAATTACTAATCACTAGCTCAAGGTCCTCGGTCTTGGAGCTGCGGCGCCGCATTTCCAAGGCAGATGAGAACGTTGCGCTCGTATACCCGATGGGTGGATTCGGTCTTGACCGCCCCCCGGACCACAAACGCTCGGCCACTGCGAGATCCGTGATATGCCGCGATACGCAGAAGGTGATAAAGTCATTGAACCACAAATCGTAGGTCGCGGCTGCGCGCTTCAGATCCATCTGGAATGACATTGGTTTCACATAATATTGAGATAGACCTTCGCTATCAAACTGGTCGGCCATGTTATCTATCAAATGAGACGGGCCGATTATTATGTCTTCAAGTTCTAATATTGTACGGTGGACGGATGTAGAGCCATCAAGACATTCTTTTGCGTTCGTTACGATGCCATTGCGCGTCACGAGCATGAATTGGTCCGCGTCCCGCTTTGCGACCAGGGGGTAATAGCTCGCGCACTCAGCAGAAACCTTGCCTCGTGTCAGCGGCTTCTTATAGTCCTTGGTGTCGATGACGACCCTCGATGGCCGGGAGAAAGCCTGCTTCATTTCAAGATATATGTCCACGTCCTTCCCGCCGACCTTGACGTGGGTTTGAACCGAAGAAGCTTCAGGCATGTAGCGAAGAAGAGCCGCCACCTCCTCTTCGAAGGCATCCCCCTTTTCCTTGGTGGTCATGCCCGGGGTAGAAGCCTTGGAGCTTGCCACGACCGATTCCCTGCTGTCAGGATTTATCAATTCCTGGGCATGACACGCCTGTCAAGTGGCGCGTTGTCGATTTTCAAGGCTGGTCGGGCACCCCACCAGCCGCGCATACAGCTCCGGATCCGTCGCCCCCTCCGTGCTGAACACCAGCACGCGGCTCTCCGCCCCCAACCCCAACGTCTCCCGCGCCGCCGGATCGGCCGCCGCCAGCAAACATCCAGCCAGCCCCGCTACGCCCGACTCCCCCGCCACCACCCCCGCCTTCGCCAGCACCCGCATCGTCGCCACCGCCGCCTCATCCGGGATCGCCATGAACGCTGCCGCACCGCGGTCCAGCTCCTGCCACGCCAGCAGGCTCGGCTCGCCGCACGCCAGCCCCGCCATCAGCGTATCGAGATCGCCCGGCACGCTCGTCCGCTCCCCCAGCTCGGCCGAGGCCAACAGACACGCCGCCCGATCCGGCTCCACCACGACCAGCATCGGCGCCGGGGAAAACGCCGCCCGAGCCTGCACCGACACCGCGGCCGCCACGCCGCCCACGCCCCCCTGCACGAACACATGCGTCGGCGGCGCCCCGTTGCCTTGCGCCACACCCCACTGCGCCACCGCCTCGTCCGCCATCACGCGGTAGCCCTGCATGATCGTGCGCGGCACCTCGGTGTAGCCCGCCCACGACGTATCGGAGACCACGAACCACCCCTGCGCCGCCGCCTCCGCGGCCGCGACGCGCACGGAGTCATCATACGTCCCCGACACACGCCTAATCTCCGCACCATATGCGGCGATTGCCGCCGCCCGCCCCGCGCTCACCCCCTCATGGATAAAAATCACCGCACGGCAATGGCAGCGCTGCGCCCCCCAGGCCACCGCGCGCCCATGATTGCCGTCGGTCGCGCAGGTCACGGTCATCGCCTCGGTCGCCGCCCGCCACCGCCCCGCCATCAGCTCGGCCGAGGTCGCCCCCGGCGCCATGCCCCGCCGCGCGAGCTCGCCCGCCACCACCTCCGCCACCGCGTACGCCCCGCCGAGCGCCTTGAAGCTGCCCAGCCCGAACCGCCCTGCCTCGTCCTTCAGCCGCACCACCCCCAGCCCGGCCGCAGCCGCAATCCCCGGCAGATCCACCAGCGGCGTCGGCGCATACCCCGGCCACGCGACAATCTCCGCACGCGCGCGGCGAAACCCCGCCTCCGGCAGCACCGTCATCCCCGGCGTCCCGGCGCGCGGATTGGCGAACAGCGTGAAAGGATACGGTCCCAGCATGGCAAGACGGTGAACCGCGTTGCACCGGGACGCAACGGTGTCGTAGTGAGTCCGGCTTTCCCGATGGAGAGGCGCGATGAAAATCACCATCCTGGGCGGCGCCGGGTTCCTCGGCCGCAAGATCGCTGCGCGGCTGACGCAAATCGGGACCTTGGCCGGCCGCGAAATCACCGACCTGACGCTGTTCGACCTTGCCGCGCCGCTGCCCCCGGCCGGCGCGCCGTTTCGGGTCCACAGCCTCGCCGGCGACCTGGTCGACCTGCCGGAAGACGCCATCCCGCCCGGCACCGACGTGGTGTTCCACCTCGCCGCCGTGGTCAGCGCCCAGGCCGAGGCCGACTACGAGCTCGGCCGCCGGGTCAACCTGCGCGGCACCGACGCGGTGGTCGACGCCTGCCGGCGCCTGTCGCGCCCGCCGCGCGTGGTGTTCACCTCCTCGGTCGCCAGCTTCTCCGGCGGCCAGGGTGCGGTGTTGGCTGACGACGCCCGCCAGATCCCCGCCAACAGCTACGGGGCGCAGAAGGCCGCGGCCGAGCTGATCCTGGCCGACGCGTCGCGCCGCGGCTTTCTCGACGCCGTATCGATCCGCCTGCCCACCATCACCGTGCGCCCCGGCCGGCCTAACAAGGCGGCTAGTTCGTTCCTGTCCTCGATCATCCGCGAGCCGCTGCTCGGCCTGTCCGCCGAGCTGCCGGTGCCCGAGCACTTCGCCGCCTGGATCGCCAGCCCGCGCCGCGCCACCGACTGGCTGCTGCACGCCGCCTGCATTGAGACCAGCAGCACGGGCGGCACCACAAGCATGGATGACAGTGCCAGTAAGGATGACGGCGCGAGCATCGACGCCAGCGCCAGCACGGACGCCAGCGCCAGCAAGGACGCCAGTGCCGGCATGGATGACAGCGCTGGCCTCGGTCTCGACCGCGGCATCAATCCGCCCGGCATCAGCGCCACCGTGGCGCAGATGCTGGCGGCGCTGGACGAGGTGAAGCCGGGCGCCTCTGCCCTGGTCCGCCCGGCGGCCGACCCCGAGATCGCCGCGATCGTCGGCACCTGGCCCGCCGCTTTCGCCCCCCTGCGTGCGCAGCGCCTTGGCTTCGCCCCGCACGAGAGCCTGGTCGAACTGGTGCGCGCCTTCATAGAAGACGACCTGGAGGTGACGCGCCACGAGCGCGGCCTGCCGGACTGACCCCGGCCGCAAGCCAGCAAGCAAGTTTTCACCACAGAGACACAGAGACACAGAGAAGCAAGGCAATCGATAGCGCTCCGCGCGCAGCGCCATCGGCGTCCTTCTCTGTGTCTCTGTGGTAAAAACTTGCTTGCGGACGTTGACCACCCCCGGCCCAAACCCGCTTCCTGTGTCCTTTCGCCCACTAAACGATTATTTTACCGCCAAATTCCGCGCCGCGGCGTGATCGCGGTTGATCGCGCGGCATGCCGGTTCCATGAATAGGGCCCCTGGCTCACGCGGGCTTCGCCGGCGGCGCGTGCTGATCACCGAGTGCCCCCTGTGCTCCGCCGGCGCGGGCTGGACGTTTTTATATGTCGAGCATTCAAGGCGACCCAAGCATCGCGGGCGCGGCAGGCGTCCCGCCCGTCGCCCCACCTGCGTCCACCCGCCCCGCCTCCAGCCCCGCCTCCAGCCCCGCCTCCACCAGACATCGCCGCCCGATCGGCAACATGGTGGTGCACGCGCCTCACCTGCTGCGCGCCCTGGTGCGCGCCGACGAGGTCTGGCTGGTCGCCCTCGCCGCCGTGGTCGGCGCCTGCGCAGGTCTGATGGTCTGGTTCATGACCGCGGCCACCCAGCTCGTCCACCAGGCCCTGTTCACGATCAGCTCGACCGAGCGGCTGAGCGCCATGGTCGACCTGCCCCCGCTGCGCGCGCTGGCGGTGCCGACGCTCGGCGGCCTGGCCTTCGGGCTGATCAGCTATGTGATCGCGCGCCACTGGCCGCGCCGCTCGGTCGACGCGATCGAGGCCAACGCGCTGTATGGCGGGCGCATGTCGCTGAACGACGGCATCTGGGTCATGCTGCAGACCATGATGTCGAACGGCGTCGGCGCCTCGGTCGGGCTGGAGGGCGGCTACACCCAGATCGGCGCCGCGATCGCATCCCGCTTCGGCCGCAGCTTCCGCCTGCGCCGCAACGACATGCGCCTGCTGGTGGGGTGCGGGGCCGCCGGCGCCATCGGCAGCGCCTTCCACGCCCCGCTCACCGGCGCGTTCTACGCCTTCGAGCTGATCATCGGTACCTACACGCTGGCCACCTTCGCCCCCGTAGCGGTGGCCTCGATCGTTGCCTACTCGGTGCTGCAGGTGCTCGGCGGCTCGCCGTTCGACCTTGACCTGCAGCTGCCGACCGAGATCGAGGCCGTCGACTACATCCCGCTGCTGGCGCTCGGCATGGTGTGCGCGCTGGTCGGCATCGCCATCATGCGCGGCGTCACGCTGACCGAGTCGCTGTTCCGCCGCAGCCACGTCCCGGTCTGGCTGCGCCCGGCCTGCGCCGGCGCCGCGCTGGGCGTGATGGCGCTGGCCACGCCCGCGGTGCTGTCGTCCGGCCACGGCGCACTGGGCATCGTCATTGTGGCGCCCTACACGATGCCGCGTGTCGCCATGCTGCTGGTGCTGAAGGCGGTCGCCTCGGCCATCTCGCTCGGCTCCGGCTTCCGTGGCGGGCTGTTCTTCTGCTCGCTGTTCCTGGGCGCGCTGACCGGAAAACTGTTCGCCGGCGTGCTGGCGATGGTGACCATTTCGCACGCCGTGCCGCCGGTGGTGTGCTCGCTGGTGGCAATGAGCGCCATGGCGGTGGCGATCGTCGGCGGCCCGCTGACCATGGGCTTCCTGGCGCTGGAGACCACCGGCAGCCTGCCGCTGACCACCGCCGTGCTCGCCGCCTGCGTGGTCTCGGCGCTGACGGTGCGGCGCACCTTCGGCTACTCGTTCGCGACCTGGCGCTTCCACCTGCGCGGTGAGGCGATCCGCAGCGCGGTCGATATCGGCTGGATGCGCAACCTGACCGTGGGCCGCATGATGCGCCGCGAGATCCGCAGCGTGCGCGCCGACAAGACGCTGGCCGAGTTCCGTCGCGAGTATCCGCTGGGCTCGATGAACCGCGTCATCGCGCTGGCCGAGGATGACCAGTACGCCGGCATCATCCTGGTGGCCGAGGCGCACGCCGACCCCGATGCCGGCCATCACGTCCGCGACCTGCTGCATTGCACCGACATGGTGCTGCTGCCGCAGATGACGGTGAAGGAAGCGATCGCGCTGTTCGAGAACGCCGAGAGCGATGCGCTGGCGGTGATCGACGGGCCGGACACGCGCCACGTCATCGGCCTGCTGACCGAGCACTACGCGTTCCAGCGCTACACCACCGAGCTGGAGCGCCGGCGGCGCGAGCTGTCCGGGGAGTAGGGCCAGCAATTCTCGTTTTGGCCGCGCCGTACAACCTTTCAACGTCATGGCCGGGCTAGTTCCGGCCATCGTGCGTCCGTGAG
>PLXO01000351.1 GCA_003151425.1 Acetobacteraceae bacterium | reverse complement strand
GCCATCCGTCGCGGCACGGTGCCGCGATGGATGGCCGTCCCCGGAACAAGTCCGGGGACGGCCATGACGATGTGGCAACTGGATGGGCCAAAATGAGAATTGCTGCCAACCCGCCGCCGCTCTTGCCGGCTGGCGGGTTGTTGGTTAGGGATACCAAACTGGTATCCCAACACGGTATCGCGAGCCACAGACCATGTCACAGATGCTGCAGATCTACGGTCAGCTTCGGGAGATGGTCCTCTCGCTCGATCTTGGCCCCGGCGAACGGCTGACTGAGCGCTGGCTGGAGACCCGCTTCGACGGCTCGCGCACCCCGATCCGCGCCGCGCTGCTGCGCCTGGAGGCGGAGGAGCTGGTGCTGCGCGACGGGCGCAACTGGATGGTGGCGCCGATCGATCTGGGCGAAATCGCCGCGCTGGCAGAGTTCCGCGAGCCGCTGGAAACCGCCGCGGTCCGCCTGGCCTGCGCGCGGGCGACTGACAGCAACCTCGACACCGTCGCGGCGCTGCTGGACTCGTGCCGTGCCGACGTGCCGCGCGAGGCGTGGCACCAGGCCGGCACCGATTTCCATGTCGAGCTGGCCCGGCTGTCGGGCAACCCGTTCCTGCTCAAAGCCGTCCGCGGCGTGATGACGCGGCTGGCGCGCGCCCGCTGGCTGGAGGTGCTGACCGAGGCCTCCCGCGAGCAGGCCTGGACCGAGCACTGGCGCATTCTGGCCCACATTCGCCAGCGCCTGCCGGAGCAGGCGGCGCGCGAGGCCGCCGCACACGTGTGCGCCACCCGGGATCGGTTGGTGCGGTCGCTGGATGAGGATCGCCGCGGCCTGCGTGCGCGCGGCTTCGCCGTGGTCGGCCAGCATGTCGGGCGGCATTTGGTCGGGCAGCGTTCGCCATGAGCGAGGCGATCAGGCGCCCCGCCGCCGCCGCCGCTCCCCAGGTCGCCATGATCCAAGCCGCCGGTCCCCACGGCGCGGCCGCCCAAGCCGCCGCCCTCGAAGCCGCCGTCCCCCAAGCTGCCGCCCACCAAGTCCCCGGTCTCCAAGCCGCCGGTCCCCAAGCCGCCGGTCCCCAAGTCGCTGCCCCCCAAATCGCCACCGAGGACCCGAGTTCCGCAGACCAGGGCGCCGCGCACTGGCAGCGCAACCTGACGGTCTGCGTGTTCGGCTGCTTCACCACCATCGTCGCGATGACGCTGCTGCTGCCGTTCCTGCCGCTGTATGTCGAGCAGCTCGGCGTCACCGATCATGCGGCGATCGCGGAGTGGTCGGGCGCGGCCTACGGCGCCACGTTCTTCACCGCCGCGCTGTGCGCACCGCTGTGGGGCAGGCTCGCGGATCTGTACGGCCGCAAGCTGATGCTGATCCGCGCCAGCCTGGGGATGGCGGTGGCGATGTCGCTGATCGGCATGGCGCAGAACGTCTGGCAACTGGTCGCGCTGCGACTGCTGGCGGGGTTCCTCGGTGGTTACGCGTCCGGCTCGATCGTATTGGTTGCGACGCAGACGCCGAAGAGCCGGTCGGGCTGGGCGCTCGGCACGCTGTCCTCCGGCGTCATGGCGGGCAATCTGGCCGGCCCGCTGATCGGCGGTTTCCTGCCGCCGCTGATCGGCATCCGCTCGACCTTCTTCGCGGCGGGCGCGGTGATCTTCGTGACGTTTCTTGCAACGACGTTCCTGATCAAGGAGGAAAAGCGGGCGCCGGGACCCCGCAAGATGAGGCCACGAGGCGGCTGGCGCGCCGTGCCGGACAAGGGGCCGATCGTTGCGATGCTGGCCACCGGCATGCTGCTGATGCTGGCCAACATGTCGATCGAGCCGATCATCACCGTCTATGTCCAAACCCTGGTGCGCGACGCGAGCCAGGTGACGATGGTCGCCGGCCTGGTGATGGCCGCGGCCGCGCTGGGCAGCATCCTGTCGGCCTCGCGCCTCGGCAAGCTGGCCGACAAGATCGGGCACTGGAACGTTATCATACTGTGCCTGCTGGCCTCGGCGGCGCTGCTGATCCCGCAGGCCTTCGTCACCACCGGCTGGCAGCTTGTGGCGTTGCGCTTCCTGATGGGGCTGTCGCTCGGCGGCCTGCTGCCCTGCATCGCCAGCGTCATCCGCCATAGTGTGCCGGACAGCGTCGCGGGCAGTATGTTGGGCTATTCCACGTCGTCGCAGTATGCCGGCCAGGTGGCGGGGCCGCTCGCCGGCGGCTTCATCGGCGGGCATTTCGGCATGCGCGCGGTGTTTCTCGGCACCTCGGTGCTGATGGCGGCGGGCGCGGTGTATAACTGGCTGAGCCGGCCGCGGCGGGCGAGCTGACCTCGGAACCAAACCTGAGCGTTCGACGCCCAGTCACAATATGAACCTTCGAACTTGCCTTTTATAACACTCGGTGTTATATTATCGTCATGATGCCCTCGGGGCAGGCGGCGAGGGCGTGTGCGCGTATTCAAGAACAAGCCGTTTGCTAGGTTTGCCCGAAAAGCACGGATCACGGATGCAGTTCTGTGCGCCGCGATTGCCGACGCCACACGAGGTCTGATCGATGCCGATCTCGGCGGCGGCGTGGTGAAACAGCGGATCGCACGCAACGGGGGAGGGAAGTCGGGCGGGTTCCGGACGATCATCCTCTTCCGCGTCGGCGAGCGCGCGTTTTTCGTTCACGGCTTTGCCAAGAACGAACAGGACAATATCCGCGACGACGAGCTGGCGGCCTTCAGGCTGGTGGCGGCCGAGATGCTGGCTTATGACGACGAGGCCCTGGCCAAGGCGATTGGAAACGGAACCCTGACAGAGGTGATGTGCAATGACTAAGCAGTATCGCAGTCCGGTGATGGCCTCGATCCACGAAACGGCGGAAGGGCTGCACGCGGCCGGCGTGATGGACAAGCAGACGATACGCAAATTCGACGATGCGTGCCTGACGCCTGTGCGGCAGCTTTCGCCGGGGGAAATCCGCGCCCTGCGTGAACGCGAAGGCGCGAGCCAGGCGGTGTTCGCCCGCTATCTCAACGTCACGACCGGCCTCATCAGCCAATGGGAGCGGGGCGAGAAACATCCGCAAGGTGCCTCGCTGAAGCTCCTGTCGCTGGTCGCCAAACACGGCCTCGGCACGGTCGCTTAGGGCGGAGCAGGGGATGGCGGTCATTTCGGCATGCGCGGTGTTCCTCGGCACCTCGGTGCTGATGGCGGGCGAGGTGTATAATTGGCTGAGGAGGCCGCACGGGGCGTCCAACCCTCGGGGCCAAACCTGAGCGTCCGGCGCCGAATTGGAGCGATGCCAAACGCGGTTGAGCCGGAAGGCGCGACGGAGCGCAGGAACGCGGCGGAGTGGCGACACCGTGCAACGGGTGATCCGCGTGCTAAATTGACTGATACGTCCCGACCAACCGCGGGACGGCGGAGGCTCAAGTCATGAGCGACCTGTACGACGACGACATCCTGCTGTGGAGCGAGCATCAGGCCGACCTGCTGCGCAGGCGGGCGGCGGGCGAACTGGTCAACGAGGCTGAACTGGACTGGCCGAACATCGCCGAGGAGATCGAAAGCGTGGGGTGCGAGCAGCTTCACGCGGTCGAGTCGTTCATGGTCCAGGCGCTGCTGCATGACCTGAAGGCGGCGGCGTGGCCGCTGTCGCGCGACGTCCCCCAGTGGCGCGCAGAGGCGAGACGGTTCCGCGGCGATTCAGCCAGCCGATTTGCGCCCTCCATGCGGCAGCGGATCGACATGGCGAAGGTCCACCGCCGGGCGTTGCGGGCGATGCCGGAGACGATGGACGATCAACCGCCGCTGCCGGTCCCCGAAAGCTGCCCGGTAACGCTGGATGAACTGCTGGCCGAAGACTGATCGGGCCCGGACCGTCTGACGCGAGGAAAAACCGACATGGCCGAAACGTTCGAACAGGAAACACTCGGCATTCTGCGCGACGCCGTGGAGGTCGCGATCCGCACCAGCGCCAATCCGGAACGCGGGACCGTCATCTGGGTCGTCGTGGTCGGCGACGGCGTGTTCGTCCGTTCATTCCGCGGCCCGGGCGCAAAATGGTATGTCGCGGCGACCGCCGATGGGCGCGCAACGCTGGAGCTGGATGATCGGCGCTGGCCGGTCCGTGTCACCCCGATGGCGGAACCGGCGGTGATTGGCGAGGTCAGCCTTGCATACCTCGCCAAATATGCGGCGAGCCCCTACGCCAAGGAGATGGTGCGCACCGAGATTTTGCCGACCACGCTGCGCCTCGACCCGGTTTGATCTGCCGCACCGAATGCCCGCTCGGCGCGGTGGGACGCGGCGTCGGCCCTGGGTGCCAGGGTCTTCGGCCACCAACTCCAAACCACCGCCGCCCGTGATTGGACCCGGCCAGCCCCCTATGCTACGGCCCGCGGCATGTCACAGTCCGCCTCCAGCCCGCTCATCGTGGTGCTGAACGGCCCGAACCTGAACATGCTCGGGCTGCGCCAGCCGCACATCTACGGCTCCGACACGCTGGACGACGTCGAGGTGCTCTGCGCCGAGACCGCCGAAGCGCTCGGCCTCGCGATCGACTTCCGCCAGACCAACGGCGAGGGCGAGCTGGTCACCTGGGTGCAGGAGTGCCGCGGCCGCGCCGCCGGGATCGTGATCAACCCGGCCGGCTACAGCCACACCTCGGTCGCCCTGCTGGACGCGCTGCTGGCGGTCGACCTGCCGGTAATGGAGGTGCACATCAGCAACATCCATCGCCGCGACGCGTTCCGCCACCATTCCTATGTCTCCCAGGCGGCCACCGGCGTCATCTGCGGCTGCGGCATCCAGGGCTACGCGTTGGCGCTGACCGCGATCGCCGATCTGGTACAGAACCGCGCATGACGGTGCCAGACGTCAGGGTCCCGGACCTGAGGGTCCCAGACATAAGGATCCAAGCATGAGCCGCATTCCGTTCGATCCGGACGCGATCCGTGCGCTCGCCGCCCTGCTGGCCGAGACCGGCCTGACCGAGATCGAGCTGGCGGAGCGCGACAGCCGCATTCGCGTGGTGCGCGCCGCGCCGGGTGTCGGCGCGGCACCGCCGCCGGCACCGCCTGGGGGGGCGGGCGTGTCGGCCGTGCCGCCAACCGCCGCAGCGCAAGCAGCCGAGGACGCCCAGCATCCGGGGGCGGTGACCAGTCCGATGGTGGGCGTCGTGTATCTCGCGCCCGAGCCCGGCGCCCCGGTCTTCGTCACCCTCGGCCAGGCGGTCGCCGCCGGCCAGACCTTGCTGCTGATCGAGGCGATGAAGACCTTCAACCAGATCCGGGCGCCCAAGGCGGGCACGGTCACGCGGATCCTGATCAGCAACGGCGCGCCGGTCGAGTACGGCGAGGCCCTGATGATCCTGGAATGATCCGTTGTTCCAGAAGATCCTGATCGCCAATCGCGGCGAGATAGCGCTTCGCATCCAGCGTACCTGCCGCGAGCTTGGCATCCCGACCGTCGCCGTCCACTCCACCGCCGACTCCGAGGCGATGCATGTGCGGCTGGCGGACGAGAGCGTGTGCATCGGCCCGCCGTCGGCGAAGGACAGCTACCTGAACATCCCGGCGATTCTGTCGGCCGCCGAGATCACCGGGGCCGACGCGCTGCATCCCGGCTACGGCTTCCTGTCGGAGAACGCCAACTTCGCCGAGATGGTGGAGGCGCACGCGATGACCTTCATCGGTCCGAGTCCGCAACATATCCGCATGATGGGGGACAAGATCACCGCCAAGGCGGCGATGGCCGCACTCGGGGTGCCGCTGGTGCCCGGCTCCGACGGCGCGGTGCCGGATATTGCGGCGGCGCGCGCGGCCGCCGAGCGCATCGGCTATCCGGTGCTGATCAAGGCCGCTGCCGGCGGCGGCGGGCGCGGCATGAAGGTGGCGCAGCGTCCCGAGGACCTGGAGGACGCGTTCAGCGTCGCGCGCACCGAGGCGCGCACCGCGTTCGGCAACGATGCGGTGTATCTCGAGAAATACCTCGATCGCCCGCGCCATATCGAGCTGCAGATCATGGCCGACTCGTTCGGCAACGTGGTGCATTTCGGCGAGCGCGACTGCTCGTTGCAGCGGCGACACCAGAAACTGCTGGAGGAGGCCGGCTCGCCCGCGCTGACGCCGCGGGCGCGCGACGCGCTGGGGCTGGTGGCGACCCAGGCGCTGACGAAGATCGGCTACCGCAACGCCGGCACCCTGGAGTTCCTGTACCAGGACGAGCAGTTCGCCTTCATCGAAATGAACACCCGTTTGCAGGTGGAACATCCGGTGACCGAGATGGTCTGCGGCGTCGATCTGGTGCGCGAGCAGATCCGTATCGCCTGCGGTGCGGAGCTCGGCTACCGGCAGTCCGACATCAGGTTTACCGGGCATGCCATCGAGTGCCGCATCACCGCCGAGGACCCGACGACGTTCGTGCCGTCGCCGGGGCGGGTGACCGCGTTCCATGCGCCCGGCGGGCTTGGGGTGCGGGTGGATTCGGCGCTGTATGCCGGCTGTGTGGTGCCGCCCTACTACGACAGCATGGTGGGCAAGCTGATCGTGCACGCGCCGACGCGTGCCGAGGCGGTCGCTCGGCTGCGCCGCGCGCTGGCGGAATTTGCCATCAGTGGGATTCAGACCACCATCCCGTTACACCAACGGATCGTCGAGGATGCAACGTTCCAGGCCGGGGACTACACGATCCATTGGCTGGAGCAGTTCGTCGCGGCGGGATAAAGGTCAGGCGCCCTGCGTCATGCCGGCGAAGGCCGGTATCCACGACTTCCTTTGCTGCGACGAAAGCCAAGCCATGGATACCGGCCTTCGCCGGCATGACGGGGTGGGCGCNNCCTCACGGTGCATAGGGTCTTTCCCTCATCATGCGGCGAGGGCGAGGGCGGGCGCCTGCGGGCGGGCCTGCGGGCGGGCATCGGCCTCGGCGACAAGCTGCTCGAGCGCGGCCAGGGGGATGGCGTCACCACTCCGCGGCGCGGGGACGGGCGCCTTGAGGGGCCGTGCCGCCGGGGTGGCGGCGGCCGGGCGCGCGGCGGGTGC
>PLXO01000047.1 GCA_003151425.1 Acetobacteraceae bacterium | reverse complement strand
CGCTCGGCACCGACATTGAAGATCTGAATGACGCCATTCGCGTCAGTGGCGATACTTGAGAAATTGGCGCTGTTGAAAATCGCGCGTTGAAGGGCCCCCGCCTTGAGCAACACCTCTTCCGCCTGTTTGCGCGAGGTCATGTCGTCGGCACGCACGGTGAAGCCGTCTGCGTTTTCGTCACGTCGTTTGCATCAGCGATGGTGTTGCCGCGATGTCGATCACGCGTTGAATGGCGCGCGTCAGCTCAGGTTCACGAAAAGGCTTCTCAAGTACCACCGCGTCCGGCCTAAGCGCCCTGATATTTGAAATATTGCCGCTGATAAACAAGTGTGGAACGAAGCCGGTGCGGAGTATTTTGTCAACGGCTGAGACGCCGCTCCCATCGTCTATCCGCGCGTCGACGATCATCAGGTCCGGTCTGTATTGAGCGGCGGCGGTCACCGCGGCAGCTTCAGTGGTCTCGATTGCGCAGACGTCGTGGCCCATCGCTTCGAGCATCTCGGCAAGCAGCATGCCGATCATGGGGTCGTCCTCCACCACGAGGACGCGGAGCGCTTGCATCAGGTCACCTCACACCCTTCGTCGCTTTTGTTCGCCCAGATCTCAACCAGCATTCCCCGGACGACAAAGGCCGCCTCCAATTCCGACCTCGTGGCACTGCCTGTACGCCGGATCGGGCACACATGAAGCGCCTGCGACCTGATGAAAGACGCGCCAAGTGAGAGCATACCCGGCGGGAGTTCGCGAGAGGCAGGTTCGGAAACTACCTATACCGACAGGGGTATTGCTGGGTGGTCGGCATGCCAGACGGCAGCATGGCGCTCTACTTAGGTTTGTCCAGATCGCCAATGCCCGGAACAGTCCCCCAACCCGGTCGCACGCCCCCTGCCCCCGGTCTCATGCAGGATAACGTCCCTATATATTGCACTAGCTTGGTCCGCAGTGCCTATGATTCCGCACATCAACTGTCGCCATGTCCGCACGCTCTCTGACGCAGCGCGGCTCAGACCGACGGCCCTGGCCTAGGACCGCAACGCGTCCATTGCCGACCTTCAATCAATGAGACACTACCCGCGCCAGGCCCGCTTTGCTCCAGGGGGTTCAACCGTGCTTCACTCCACCCGCAATGGCAACGCCTCGCCACGGCAGCAAACGGCGAGGCGGAACGAACCGACGGGAGAACTCCATGCTGGCCTGGTTTTCCGATCTGAACCCGCGCGAGCGGCGCACCATGACCGCCTGCTTCGGAGGCTGGTCGCTCGATGCGCTCGACGTGCAGATCTTCAGTTTCGTCATCCCGTCGCTGCTCGCGCTGTGGCAGATCACCGCAGGTCAGGCCGGCGAGCTCGCCACCATCACCCTGCTGGTGTCGGCCTTAGGCGGCTGGCTCGCCGGCGCGGCGTGCGACCGTTTTGGCCGCGTCCGCGTGCTGCAGGTCACCATCCTGTGGTACGCGGTGTTCACCTTTCTCTGCGGCTTCGCGCAAAGCTTCGAGCAGCTCTTCATCTTCCGCGCCCTGCAGGGCCTGGGCTTCGGCGGCGAATGGGCCGCCGGCGCCGTCCTGATGGGCGAGGTAATCCGCGACAAGTATCGCGGCCGCGCGGTCGGCATCGTGCAGACCGGATGGTCGATCGGCTGGGGCGCTGCCGCGCTGCTCTACACCATCCTGATCGCCACGCTGCCGGAGGCGCTGGCCTGGCGCGCGTTGTTCTGGATCGGCATCCTGCCCGCCGGCCTGGTGTTCTGGATCCGCCGCTTCGTCGAGGAGCCGGTGCTGAACCAGCGCCGCACCCCGCCGACCAGCCTCCTGCACATCTTCTCCGTGCTGCGGCCGCCCTACCTCACCACCACGTGGCGGGTTGCGATGATGGTGGCCGGCGCCCAGGGCGGCAGCTACGCGCTGACGATCTGGCTGCCCACCTACCTGAAGACGGTCCGCCACATCTCCTCGGTCGGCACCGGCAGCTACCTGATGGTGCTGATCCTGGGCGCGTTTTTCGGCTTCGTGTCCGGCGCCTACCTGGCCGACGGGATCGGTCGCAAGGCGACATTCATGGTCTCGGCCATCGGCTCGATCGCGTTGACGATCGTCTATCTGTTCGCCCCGATCAGCAACGAGATGATCCTGCCGGTGGGCTTCCTGCTGGGCTATGTCTCGCTGATCATGTTCTCGCCGATGGGCACGTTCATGACCGAACTTTACCCCACTTCGGTGCGCGGCGTCGGCCAGGGGTTCTGCTACAACGCCGGACGCGGCGTCGGCGCGTTGTTCCCGGCGGCGGTTGGCTTCCTGTCGGGGCAGATCGGGCTGGGTTCGGCGATTGCGGTATTCAGCCTCGGTGCCTATGGCGTGATGATCGTGGCCCTGCTGCTGCTGCCGGAAACGCGCGGACGGTCGCTGGCCAGCCTTGAGCCGACGGCGACGGGATGATACCGAGCCGACGGCGACTGGATGATACCGAGCCGTCGGCGACGGGATGATACAGGCGAAGGATTGATTCCCGGCACGGCCGGCTCACTTAAACGTGTGATCCGGCGCGCGCAGACCAGCAGACTTCTGCCATTTTCGTGCGTCTTATCCGAACAGTCTTTTGAAGGAGGCAGCTCATGGCCGACACACATAGCAAATACGAGGACGCCACCGTGCAGATCGCCAACCTGCGGGCTCAGGTCGAGGCACTGATGAAGGAGCGCGTCACGCCGGCGTTGACAGACATGGCGGGGCGCGCGGAAAGCGCGCTGAACACCGCCGCCGGTGCGGTGCGTGGGCAGGCACAAAGCCTCTCCGGGCACGTGCGCGAGCAGCCGCTGATCGCGATCCTGGTGGCGGCCGGCATCGGTTACCTGCTGGGACGGACGACGCGCTGACCGGTGCGCGCGCTTCGCGCCTCGCGGATCGCCATCGACGCGGAAACGCTGCGGCTGCGGCTCCAGGCGCGCCGCCTGGCGGTCCGGCTCGTCCTGGCCGTCGTGGCCCTGGCGTTCCTCGCCTGCACCCTGGCGTTTGCGCACGTCGCGATCTTTTACTGGTTGCGCCTGGACTACGGATGGCAGGTGCATACCGCCGCCGCTCTGCTGGCCGTCGGCGACCTTGTGGTTGCCGGCGTGCTGGCGATGGTGGCGCTGCGCCTCGGTCCCGGGGCGGCGGAGAGGGAGGCACGGCTGGTGCGCCAGCAGGCCTGGCGGGCAATCATCGAGACCACGGTCTTTCCGATGCTCGTCGTGCGCGTGCTGCGCCTGCTGCGCCGGCGTTGAGCTAGCGGAGCCGCTCCCAGAAGCCGGTCTCGACATCCAGCCGGTCATGTTCGAGCCCGCGGAAATCGCCGCGCGAAACGATGCCGACCACGACCTCGCCATCGAGCACCGGGACATGGCGAAAGCCGCCGTCGTTCATCAGGCGCAGCGCGTCGATCGCGGTGTGACCGGGCGCCATGGTGTGCGGCTTGCGCGTCATCACCGCACGCAGCGTTGTGGCAGCGGGGTCCTTTCCGGCCGCGAGGAACCGGACGGCGTCGCGTCCGGTGAAGATGCCGATCAGCTTGCCCTTCGCGTCGGTCACCAGGATGGCGCCGAACTTGCGCTTGTGCATGAACCGGCAGGCCTCTTGCACGGTCGCGGTCGGCGGCAGCGTCAGCGGCGTCTGGTGCCGAACGATTTCCGCCATCTGTCGATTGGTCACGGCCCGATCCTCCCTTGATGGATCACGACCTGTGTGCATGCCACCGGACAGGCCGGCCGCCAATGATCGAGATCAAACACCATCACGTCGCCGGCCGCGCCCCTTCGTCATCCTGCCACCCGCGCCGCCGCCCGAGGCCCCCGCGTCACCCAGCCGCCCGCTCTCGGCGCGTCGCCGCCAGCCGCATCGCGTAGTCGATCGCCTCGATCAGACTCTCCTCGTTCGCCACGCCCTTGCCGGCGATGTCGAACGCCGTGCCATGATCGACCGAGGTTCGGATCACCGGCAGCCCAAGCGTGATGTTCACGCCGGACAGCGCGCGCCACACCCCGGTCGCCGGATCGACGTCGAACCCAAGCAGCTTGACCGGGATGTGCCCCTGGTCGTGGTACATCGCCACGACAGCATCGAACTGCCGGGCGCGCAGCTTGACGAACACCGTGTCGCCGGGCACCGGGCCGGTCACGTCCAGGCCCTCGGCGCGGCAGGTGTCGATCACCGGCGTGGTGATGTCGATGTCTTGGCGGCCGAACAGCCCGCCCTCCCCGGCATGCGGATTGAGCGCTGCCACGGCGATGCGCGGGCGGGCGATCCCCAGGTCCAGCAGCGCCGCCTGGGTCAGGTCGATGGTCCGCCGCAGCCGCTCGGGCGTGACCAGGCGCGGCACGTCGGCCAGCGCGACGTGGGTGGTGACGTGGCTGACCCGCATGTCGCCGTGCGCCAGCAGCATGACGGAGCTTTTCGTGTTGGTCAGCGCGGCCAGCATGTCGGTGTGGCCGGCATAGTGATAGCCGGCGAGGTTCAGCGCCGCCTTGTTGAGCGGCGCGGTGACGATCGCGTCGATCCGCCCGGCCTGCGCCAGCTCCACGGCGCGCTCCACCGCCAGATAGGCGAAGCGCCCGGCTTCCGGCGCAATCTGCCCGAATGCGATCGGGGCCTGTTCGTCGCCGGCCGGCAGCAGGGCGAGGGCCGGCCAGTTCGCCTGCGCGGTGGTCTCCGGCACGTCGTGCGCCTCGTTCAGCACCTTGCCGGCCGCGCGAAGCTGGGAGCGGTGGCCGATCACCAGCAGGCGCAGCTCGCCCGCCGCCAGCCGGGGCTGCAGGCGCCGGCAGGCCTTGAGGATGATTTCCGGCCCGATCCCGGCGGGGTCGCCCATGGTGATTGCCAGGTGTGGCGTGGTGTCAGGCATCGTCGATCTCCCGCAGCGGCGCGGTGATATCAGCTTCCCGCCAGGCCGGCGAACCATTCGCGCGTTGCCAGGGGTTGCCCCCCCGATTGCTGCACGCAGCTTCCGCCCTTCGGCAAGCAAGTTGTTCGTTAACCCGGGGGACATAAGAAGAGCCGCGAAGCACACGGGGTCTTGCGCGATCGGCGACAGTGCTCTGCGCGGGGCCCTGATATATACGGCACCGCACGAAGCGATGAGCGCGCTTTGGTCGTTCGGCCCGTGCCACGACATTCGCTGCCCACTGCCGAGGTCTATCGGCACCGAGGTCTTTGACGCATTGTCCTTTGCACGAGACAGCACTATATGATTGAGATCCGGCAAACCGATGTCTTCGCCGCTTGGTTCGCCGGCTTGCGGGATCGTGACGCCCGCGCCCGCATCACGGTGCGTATCCGGCGTCTGTCGCTCGGCAATCCGGGCGACGTGAAGCCGGTGGGAGCTGGCGTATCGGAACTGCGGATCGACTATGGTCCTGGCTACCGCGTCTATTTTGTCCGGCGCGCGGACATCGTCGTCGTCCTGCTATGCGGTGGCGACAAGCGGACCCAGGACCGGGGTATCCTCCGTGCCATCGACTTGGCGCGGCAACATTAGGAGGCCGTTATGGCACGCGAAACCCACCCCTGGGATGCCGCGGACACGTTGCAGTCCAAGGCGGACATCGCCGCCTATCTCGACGCCGTTCTGGAGGATGGCGACCCCGAGTTGCTGAAAGCGGCGCTGGGGGATGTCGCTCGGTCGAAGGGCATGACAGAGATCGCGCGCGCGGCCGGTCTTGGTCGTGCCAATCTGTACAAGGCGCTGTCGCCGGACGGCAACCCGGAGTTCGCCACGGTGGCGAAAGTCCTGCGAGCACTCGGCCTCCGGCTGACCATTGCCGCGTAACCCGTCTTGCCCGGCAGGCCGTCAAAGAGTTGGCGCAGCAACACCGTGCGGTTGCGGCATGAGATCGGAATGGCGACGCCACCGATAGGCGATCCCGCGCTCGTCGCTCTCGCCGGCTTGCACACAGCGATCAGAACGCCAGCAGGTTATCCCGGAAGTGCTTGTGCGTGTAGGCCGCGCGCGTTGCGCCGCGCCGCTTCAACGCGGGTGCCAGCCCGTCGGTGACCTCGCTGATCGCCTTGCGGGTCAGCGGGTCCTGCACCAGGAACCCGTCGCCGCCAACCTCCTGCATCACCGTTTCCATCTCCACGGCAATGCTGTCGGCGGTGCCGATGAAATCCAGGCCGCCGCTGCCGGGATCGAGCAGCATCTCGCGCAACGTTCTTGTTCCGTCGCCGGACAGATAGGACTCGAAGGACGCGCGCGAGGCATTGATCTTGAGCTCCGGCAACGGCGCATCAAGGTCGAACTTCGAGCAATCAATCCCGCTAAGAAATGACATTGCCGCGAGCTTCACGTCCATCGTGTTCACCAGCGCCGCAGCCGCCCGCGCCCGCTTCTCGCGCGCCTCCTGCATCGTGTCACCAATGACGATGGAGGTGCTGAACATCACCTTGCAGTCGCTCGGCAGGCGCCCGTGCGCCGCCATCAGCCGCGAGATATCCGCACGGTAGCTCTTCGCCGTCGCAACCGAGCGGGCCTTCGCGATGATGAGATCGGCATGCTTGGCCGCGAACGCCCTTCCGGCCGGCGAGCCGCCCGCCTGGCAGATGACCGGCCTCCGTTGCGGTCCCGGAGCGGTATTCAGCGGCCCGCGCGACTTGTAGAAGCGGCCTTCGAAGTGGATCGGATGGATCCTGGTGTGGTCGGCGAACACCCCGGTCTCCAGGTTCGCAACGATCGCGTCGGGTTCCCACGACGCCCACAGGCGGTTGACGACCTCCATCCACTCATCGGCCATCTCGTAGCGCAGGTCGTGCTCGTAATGCCGGTCAAGGCCAAAGTTCTGCGCCGATCGGTCGTTATGCGCGGTGACGACGTTCAGGCCGACCCGGCCGTGCGTCAGATGGTCGAGTGTCGCGCCCAGCCGTGCCGCAAGATAGGGGGGATAGAAGCTGGTGGTGATGGTGGCGACGATCCCCAGGCTTTTGGTGACGTAACCCAACAGCGGCACCAGCGGCATCGGATCGCTCTTCGGCACCGCGAAGGCGTTGCGCAGATACCATTCGGGCGAGTCTTGATACGCGTCCGCGATGAAGGACCCATCCTCGATGATCAGGCAGTCGAAGCAGGCGCGCTCGAGGGCACGGGCCAGATCCATATAGATATCCGGCTCCATCCAGTCGGTGGCAATGGCGCCGGTCCAGGGTTGGTTCCAGCCGTGCACCGAATAGCCCTTGCCGACGAACCATCCGAAATGAAACATGCTGTCCCCGGTTGATCGAACTTCATGGACCCGGCCATGCTCTCATGGCCCGCGGCGGTTTCCCGAGCACGGCGGAGGCATTGGAAGGCTCAACCCTTCCGCCGGCTGATATCATGCTGGCAATTTCCAAGCCGACGATACCATTGGTTCGACGCGGTATCAGCGTCCCGGCATCCACGTCCCAGCATCAGCGTCCCAGCATCCCGCCGAGAAAGCCGACGCCGCCAAAGGCGCCGGACTTGGACACGGTGCGCAGCCCGTCGAACGCGCCGCCGCGCAGGACCGAAGTCGGCACCCCCGGCTCGATCTCGCCATCGACGTCAAGCCGGGAGGCCGCCAGTCCGCTGCACAACGCGCGCAGGGTCTCCCCACCGGAGACCATCAACGTGCCCGGTGGCTTGATCGACTGCAGCAGGTCGATGAACGCCGCGGTGATGACACCAAGCGCAAGCCCGCGCGACGCACCCGAGGACACTGCAACGGTGGCAACCGCGGCGCCCTCCGCCAGTGAACGGGCGATCGCCGCGGAACTACCGGAAGGCGGCTTCGGCAACACATGATGCGACACGGGATGTGATGCATGATGCGACAGGTGATGCAATACATGATGCACGCCCGGCACCGCGGCGACCTGCGCCACCGACACCGGATGGTCCGACCCGATCAGCGCCAGGATCGGGCGCGGCAAGTCCGGGCACGGCACCGGCCGGCGCCCCGCCAGCGCGCCAGCCAGCCCTCCGGTGCCGCACCACAGCACGCGTCCGCGCAGCGCCCGGCCCCTGGCGACGATGGTATCCAGGTCGGCGTCGGTCTCGGCGTCACAGATCATCAGGCGGTCGCCCCAGCCGAGCAATCCGTCCGTCAGATCGACCCCGACATCCCGCCACCCCGCATCGGTCCGAACGAGCTGCCGCCCTTGGCGCGTGATCCGGCCCTGGAACGGAAATGCCGGCGCCAGGATGCACCAGTCGAACCGGTCGGCGAGCTCATTCAGCTCCGCAACGACCCGCCCGCGCAACAGGCTGTCGATCTTCTTGAACGCGATATCCGCGCCGTCCAGCAGCGGCGCCAGGCTGGCCATCGCCGACCCGAGCGCTGCACGCTCGATCTCCCGCGTGCCGCCGTCGATCGCCGCGGTCGCCGGCAGCGCGGGCGGAACAACCCAGAAGGTCGGCACCGTCCCGACCAGCGGCACGAACCGCGCGGCGCTGTCCAGCGCCCCGGTCAGGTCGTCGGCCAGCAGCCGCAGCGTCGTCACGCCACGAGCCAAAGGCGGTGACTCTCCGGCGAAGACCTGCCGTCATGCCGGGGTTTGGCCAAGCGCCCGGCATGGCGTGGCGGTGATGGTGCGTCTCGTATTTCGTCGGTTGGCATTACACCACCTGATTTTTGCCGGTTGGCATCACACCACCCGATGCAGCAACGCTTCGCCCGCCGCCAGCCGCCGGCAATTCTCCGCCGCCAAGCTGAAGCTGCGGTCGAACGTGCCGGTGGTGAGCCAGGCGATGTGCGGGGTCAGCACGACATTCGGCAGATGCAACAGAGGATCGGCGGCACCGATCGGCTCGTGGAGGAACACGTCCAGCCCGGCCCCGGCCAGCCGCCCGGTCCGCAGCGCCGCCTCCAGCGCCCTCGGGTCGACCAGTCCGCCGCGCGCGGTGTTCACCAGGATCGCACCGGGCTTCATCCGTGCCAGCGCCGCCGCGTCGATCAGGTTGCCGGTCTCCTCGGTCAAAGGCACATGAAGGCTGACCACGTCGGCCTCGGCCAGCAGCGCATCGAGTGGCCGCCAGCTTCCCACCGCGTCCTCCACCTGCCGGCGCGTCGTGTAGATCACACGGCACCCGAGCGCGACCAGCACCGGGGCCAACAGGCGCGGAATCGCACCATACCCCACCAGGCCGACCACCCCTCCGCCCAGCTCGCCGATGCCATCCTGGAACAGCGGATCGAGCCACACGCCCGCGCGCAGCCCGGCATCGAAACGAGGTATCCGCCGCAGCGTCGCCAGCATCAGCGCCAGCGTCAGCTCGGCCACCGCGCGGGCATTGGTGCCGGGCAGGTTGCACACCGGAATGCCGCGCGCGATCGCCGCCTCCAGGTTGATCGTGTTCACGCCGACGCCGATCTTCTGGATCAGCTTCAGCTTCGGCGCTGCCGCGATCATCGCCTCGGTGCAGCGCTTCAGCACGTGCCACAGCACGTCGGTCTCCGGCAGTGCCCGCGCCAGCGCCGCGTCGTCATCCTCCGGGCAAACCGCGATTTGCAGCCCTGGCACAGCCGCGAGGCGCGCCGCCAAGTCTGGACCGGCCGTGTAATGGAACAGGACGTTCATCGCCCTGCTGCGACCGGCCAGGACAGTGGGGTGAACCGAAGGAAGGCCAGGGGCTCCGCCCCTGGACCCCGCCAGGGGGCTTTGCCCCCTGGACCCCCACCAGAGGCAGCGGCCTCGGTCCCCCCTCCCGCGACCCAAACCAACGGACGGGTTCCAAGGGCCGCTGCCCTTGGCGGGGATCCAAGGGGCAGAGCCCCTTGGTGGGGTCCAGGGGCGGAGCCCCTGGCCTTCCTGCGGTTCACGCCACTGCCCCGCGCGACCGTCCCAGGACCGACCCGCCGGCGAAACGCGCGCGCGCCGACAGCGCCTCCTCGATGCGCAACGCCTCGTTCCATTTCGCCATGCGCTCGCCCCGGGCGAAGCTGCCGACCTTGAGCTGCCCCACCCCCCAGCCGATCGCCAGGTGCACGATCGTGGTGTCCTCCGTCTCGCCCGAACGAGCGGAGACGATGCCCGCATACCCCACCGCCTTCGCTGCCTCCCACGCCGCGTGGGTCTCGGTCAGCGTGCCGCGCTGGTTGGGCTTGATCAGCACCGTGTTGGCCGCGCCCTGCTTGGCAGCCGCGCGGATCCGCGCTGCCTCGGTCACCAGGAAGTCGTCACCGACCACCTGCACCCGCGTGCCCACCGCCTGGGTGAACGCCGCGAATCCGTCGGCATCGTCCTCGGCCAGCGGGTCCTCGATAGAGACGATCGGGAAGCGGTCGATCCAGCCGGTCAGCAGGCGGATCATACCCTCGCTTTCCAGCTCCTTGTCGTCCAGCGCCAGCTTGTATTTCCCCGCGCGGCCGAACTCCGAGGCGGCGATATCCAGCGCAATCGACACCTCCTTGCCCGGCGTGAAACCGGCCCGTTCGATCGCCCGCACGAGCGTGTCCAGCGCCTGCTCGTTGGTGGCGAACGCGGGCCACCAACCGCCCTCGTCGGCAACGCCCGCCAGCGTGCCGGCCTCCTTCATCAGCACACCGGCGGCGCGGTAGACCTCGGCGGTGCGGTCCAGGGCCTCGGCGAAACTGCCGGCCGAGGGGCAAACGATCATGAAATCCTGGATGTCCACCCGGCGTCCCGCGTGGGCGCCACCACCAAAAATCTGGATCTGCGGCAGCGGCAGCGTCACCGAGTTGGCGGCCCCCAGATACCGATACAGCGGCTCGCCCGAGGCCGCCGCGGCGGCGTGCGCGGCGGCCATCGACACCGCAAGAATGGCGTTGGCGCCCAGCCGCGACTTGTTCGGCGTTCCGTCCAGTTCGATCATCGCCGCGTCCAGCGTGGGCTGGTCGGTCGCGTCGAACCCAGTGACCGCGTGGGCGATCTCCTCGTTGACGTGGGCCACCGCCTTGGTCACATCGTAGCCGCCGAACGCGGCGCCTCCGTCGCGCAGTTCCAACGCCTCGAAGCTGCCGGTGGAGGCACCCGCCGGAGCGATGGCGCGGCCGACCGCGCCGCATTCCAGCAGCACATCCACCTCGACCGTCGGGCGGCCGCGGCTGTCCCAGACGCGGCGACCGTGCACGAAGGCGATGTCGGTGTCGGCGTCGATGTCGGCGTCTCGGTCGGTCATGTCGCGAGCTCCTCGGTCCAGGCCTGGCGGATCGCGTCAAGTCGGGTCGGCGGCGCGGCAAGCAACGCGCGGGCGACCCGGCGCACGCGGTCCTTGTCCGCCTTCGTGCTGATGTACTCGACCGGAGACTTGCCATCCACCCGCGCCAGGAACAATCCCGGCAACAAGCGCGCAACCCGCGCTTCCAACGCGTCCGCCGGCTCCCAGGCGACGCCGGCGCGGTAGGTCGCTGCCATCGCGTCGAAGCAGGCCAGGAACCCTGCCTGCGCGTGCGGCGTCCACAGACATTTCAGCAGCAGGTGATTGAGGCAGAAGGCCAGATCGAAGGCCGGATCGCCCCACCAGGCGCATTCCGCGTCCAGGAACACAGGCCCCGCCGGACCGGCCAGGATGTTCTTCGGGCTGACATCGCCGTGCACCAGGGCGCGCTTGTTGGCCAGGGTCGTGGCGACCAGCGCTGCAAGCTGCGGCGCCAGGTCGGGGTGCGCCCGCGCGGTCGCCAGCAGGTAGGGTTCCAGCCGGATCGCATGGAAGATCGCATCGGTCGGGAAGTCGGCGGCAACGGCGGGATCGGCGGCGGTGGCGGCATGGATGCGGACGAGCCGGTCCGCCACCGCGGCGGCGAAGCCGGGATCGGCGTGTCCGTCGCGCAGTTGGTCCTTCCACAGGGGATGATCCGCCGGCGGCAAGAACCGCATCGCCAGCGCACCGGACGCCGCATCCTGGCCCAATAGCGCGGGAGCGGCGCCTGGCACCGCCGCATTGGCGCGGCGCATCCAGCGCGCCTCGTACAGGTTGCGGTCCACCGGGGCCTGCCAATCCGCCGCCACCCGCAGTTTTGCGAGTGCCCGCTTCACGCAGACGGGACCCTGCGGCAGGTCGATGCGCCAGATGTCGGACGACACGCCACCGATCAGCGCTTCACCGGTTGGCGCCGCGCCGGCTGGCGCCGGGCCCGTTGACGCTGCGCCGATTGACGCCTCGCCGGTTGACGCCTCTGGGGTCGACGTGGCGCCGGCCGCCAGCAACCCCATGCGGCGCAGCGCGTCGAGTATGTCGGGCGGCGGCGTTGCGCGATCGCTTTGCATGCGGGTGAATGAACCAAACGGCGGCACTTGAGACAACCCGGCCGCCCGGGCCACAATGCGCGCACGACAGCCTCCCAGGCCACAGTTTCGCAGGAACCACCCGCATGCCGCACGCCAGCGCCGACGACGGGGTTCGCCTCTATTATGAGGAGACCGGCTCCGGCACCCCCGTCATCTTCGTGCACGAATACGCCGGCGATTACCGAAGCTGGGAGGCGCAGATGCGCCATTTCGGCCAGCGCTACCGTGCCATCACCACGAACGCGCGCGGTTATCCGCCGTCCGACGTGCCGGAGGCGGTCAGCGCCTACTCGCAACATCGTGCGGCGGACGATATCGGTGCGGTGCTGGACCATCTGGGCATCGCCAAGGCGCACATCGTCGGGCTGTCGATGGGCGGCTTCGCGACGCTACATTTCGGCTTCCGCCATCCGGCCAAGGCATTTTCGTTGGTTGTCGCAGGCTGCGGCTACGGCGCCGAGCCTGGCCAGCGCGAGCGCTTCCGTGCCGAGGCCGGGACCATCGCCGACTTCATCCAGGCGAACGGCATGCAGGTCTTCGCGGCGAAATACGCGCTCGGCCCGACCCGCGTGCAGTTCGAGAACAAGGATCCTCGAGGTTTCGACGAGTTCCGCCGCATGCTGGCCGAGCACTCGGCGCTGGGCGCGCGCAACACCCAGCTCGGCGTGCAGCGCGAGCGGCCGTCGCTGTACGAAATGATCGAGCCGATGCAGGCGCTAACGGTGCCGACGCTGGTGCTGACCGGCGACGAGGACTGGCCGTGCCTGGCGCCGGGCATCCTGATGAAGCAGACCATCCCCGCGGCGGCGCTGTCGGTGATGCCGAACTGCGGCCACGCGATCAACCTGGAGGACCCGGATCAGTTCAACCGCATCGTCGGCGAGTTCCTGGCGCAGGTGGATGCCGGGCGATGGCCGACGCGCGATCCGCGCGCGGTGACGGCCTCGATCACCGGGATGCGGTAAGGGCTAGCCAAACACCAACTCGGTGGGATAGCCGAGCGAATTCATGCAATCGCCGAGGCGAAGCTCGATTGCGGCCGCCTGCGGCTGCGTCAGCATGCGCCGCCAACGGCCGATCTCGCCCGTGCGATTTGCGTGATGGTTGTGCCATTGAGTCACAGTATCGACGAGATCGTTGGGATCGGGCCGCACCGCCGTAGGCAGCTTGTCGAGTTGCCCGATAAAGGCCTCGATCGCGGGCCGTCGTGTCTCGGCGAAGATGCGCGCGCGGTCGGCGGCGGCGAGCACGCCGCCAAAGCCTGCGGCGACTCGGTCTAGCGTCGTTGGGTCGTCAGCAAAGCCTGCTTCGTAACGCAGCACGCGGGCGCGTGGATGCGTGGTGAAGCGCGCGCAGAAGCGGGCATCCTGTTCCACATCCCGAAGTGCGGTATCGAACGCCAAATCGTGGTATTGTACCAGCGAAGCGACGCAATCGCGCGGATCGCGGATCGATATCCAAATCGCTTGGGCGTGTTCGCTCAGTTCCGTGGCGGCGGCTTCGTCAGTTATGTGGGTCTTTACGATCACTAGATGGGCGGTGTCGTCAAGCACGGGAAGCTCAGCGTGTCTGACGATGTAGGGTCCCACGACCGGCCTGTCCGGAGCTAATGCCAGGGCGATTTTCCGCACTGCGTTAAAGACCCAGGTGGAACCGCTGCCACGAATACCCAAACACCAATGCATGTCGGCTCACCGGTCGCGCGGGGACGTCGCGCGCTCTGTCGAAACTCGCCTGACGACGATTACCCACTAGCACCCTACGCAGCCGCCGCATCCGGCGCAAGAGGCGTGTCGCTCCAGGGCAGGGGAATCGGGTGAACGAACAAACCACGAATCGTTGGGCGTCGCAGCCTGAGATAAGGCGCTTGGAGAGTCGTGAGACGAGGTCGACCACCGGGGGTTACAACCTGAAGTCGGCAAGAAGAGGGTTCACGGCAGGCCGAATTCTGAAAGCCGCAAATCACAGGCCATCGCTGGAGCGTTCACCCGATTTCCCTGAGCGCCTGACGCTCCCAGGTTTGAGAAATCCGGGCTAGCGCCCTAATCTTCGTTTTCCGCGTGAAGAATCGCCCACTGCCGGCGCCGCGGGCCGTCGAAGAACGTGTTGAGCCAATCGACGTCCAGCCTGCCCAGTTCCGCCATCCAAAGGGAATCCGGGTTCGCGTGCATCCTCTCATGGCGTATCGCCTCGTTCACCTGGTCAAAGGGGATGGTACAGAAATCGGCTACGGGCTTGAGGACCCCTGCGGGGTTGGTGCAGAGCCGTCCGTACGAAATGATGCGAACCCTTTCCGGCCCGATGGCCCGAGCTTGGCCGGCGAGCCACGTAAGCTGCTCGTTGCAAACGACCGCCAATCGCCTGAGATCGGAATCGAATTTACGCCGAAAGGCCGAATACGTCGCGGCTCTCGGGTCTCGGTAGATCAGTACAATTTTGCAATCTGAGGAGAGGGTTAAAATGTCCCACAGGTCGGGCGTGAACTGCTCGCGGGGCGCGGCAAAAGAGGAAGATCGCTTGAAGACAAAGCGGGCAGTCTCTGCGAAAGCGGGCGCCGCTAGGATGCGGTCCATGGCGGCACGCCAGTCGCGGCGACCTCTCTCATGTTCCTCGAATGAAAGTTTCCTGTCCCACACCCGGCTGTTCGCAGCCATGAATGCGTTGGCTAGCGGCTGCGCGTCAGGATGGTCCGGAAGCTTCTGAAAGTTCCCCCCGAAACTGGCACATCCGTCTGGAGCGGACAGGAGGCGCAGCAGGACGGTCGTGCCGGAGCCTTCCGCTCCGCCGATAAAAATCAATTTTCTGGTTTGGCTCATCGGCATCCCCCCGCGACATCGGTTAGACTATGGTGATTTTCCGTCTTGTACACCCGTTCGTCGTTCGGAGCGCTCATGCCGTCAGCCGCGAAGTCGTGCTGTGGGAGACGTTGTAACTCTCTGCGGTCTCGCGCAGCGGCTCGCCCTTATCGCCACATAGTCTGAGGACTCCTCGCCCGCCGGTATCGATGAGGCCACGCTATGGGGTGGCGTCCGGTGTGAATTGGCACGCGGTCCGCGCGCAAGGACCTGGCCAGCCCCTAACATCTTCCGCGGCGGCGCCAAGCCGTGCCAGGGATCTATGTGCCGGGCAAGATCGGGATTCAGCGCAACGGTGCCGGCCTCGCGAGGCTGACGCAGGCTGAATCGTGCCGCCCCGTTGGATGGCCCGCGCCGCATTCGCCATCATAGGCCTGGGTTCCTCCGGTGGCTTTGGGGTTCGTTGCCGGCGTCCAAGAACATGATCCTGTCAGGCTGGGTGGTCGAAGCACGCATGGGTTCGTCGGAAAACTTTACAGGTCCGCCATACGAATGCCCCGCTCACCGCGGGAATCGTCGTGGACCGTGTCGGAAAACTTTACGGGTCCGTCGCCGGGCCTTTTGGGGTAGCCAGCAGATCATTGATATCATGTGAATTTTTTGATTGGCATGCCGCTTGCTTGAGCAAACGCGAAGTGTTTTCGTTTTGACCTGCGAGGATCGATCGATGAGAACCCCGGCACTTGTTATCGGCCTGCTGACCGCGCTCGCTGCGACGCCAGCAAGTGCCTTCACGCTCTACGACACACTCCATACTTCCACAACCCCCGGCAGTACGCTAATCGGCGAGCCCTTCACAACGCCGTACGGCAGCAATAGAGGCGGCCCGATCGCTTTCGAGTTTAATGTCACCAGCGCGACGACCCTCGGTGCGGTGCAACTCCAGTTGAATGCCTTCAATCCCTTGGATGGCGGCACTGTGGATCTCTATCTTGTGCCGAACAACCCGAGCAGCTCGTTCAGCCCGTTGGGCAGCCCGTACTATAGCGGAACCGGCAATACCCTGGTCTTCACGAACGCACTGCTTTCGCCTCTTACGCCTTTTGCCACAATCCCCGATTCCTCTGTGGCGGCAACCCCCACCATTCCCCCAGCCATGAATCCGGGTCAGTATCAGGGTGCGACCGTAACGGTGAACCTGGCCTCACTTCTCGCGCTCAGCGCGGGCGAGTATTGGATCGGGGTCACAAACCCGGACGGTTCCGGCTCCGGCTCCGCTAATTTTGTTTTTGACCGTACATTGTACACCTCGGGGCTCGGCACGAGCGGCCAAAGTGACTTCTTTCAGGCCGCAGTTCCTCCCTTTTCGTGCCCATCCCCGGACGTTGTAATCTGTGGAACGCCCGGGGTACCGGATGTCTACTCAGTGGATCCCACAGGGTCGCTCGGCCAGAATGTCTACGAAGCAGCCCTGTATAGCTCCAATATACCCGAGCCTGCGAGCCTTGCGATCCTGGGCGCCGGCTTGACTGGCATGGGCATCGTGCGCCGCCGCCGCCGCCGGAACGGGTCAAACTGACATCCGCCCGGCCCGGCCAGCTACGATGAACTGCTGGCGATCCCGGAGATCGCCGACGCGCTGTTGCGGCTGACCGAGGCCGATCAGATCGTCTATGACGCGGCTTGCCGCAGGCTGGACATCCAGGCAGCGAAGGCTTGTCCGGTGCGATTGTAGCCAACCTCCCGGGCCAGCGTGACAGCCAATCGAACATGGCGCTGCAGATCGAAGCTTTGAGTTCCCACTGCGCCTTGAGCGCCCTTGGCGTCGGTTGCGCCTGGGTCCTAGCCAATTTCCGTCGGCTTCCGTCCATCTTCGGCCTGCGCATCTATCCAGCTCGCGGACCATGCGGCGTGACGTTCCCCGCCCGACGCCTTGCCCGCACCAGCAGGCCCATTCGCCTATCCCCCGGCTTCGCCCTCGAGCTCGGCGTTCAGTTCGGCCCCAAGCAGCACGGCAAAGACCGACACGTAGAACCACAGCATGATGCCGACCACTGCACCGAGGGGCCCATAGGTGGCACCGAAGCTGCCGATATGAACGATGTAGAAGTCTAACAGCACGGACGCCACCAGCCATAGCGCAGTGAAGAGCACGGTTCCCGGCACGATTCGCCGCCGCACCGACTTGCGCCGCGACGGGCCAAACCGATAGAGCAGCGCGATCGCCACGGCGGCGAACCCCACCAGTATTCCCAGGCCGGCGACATGCAACAGCTCTAGCTGCGTCGCGGACTGGGTCACGCCCAGCACGCCCAGCACAGCCGGCAGGAAGACCAGCACGGAGATCCCCAGCACCGCCCCCAGGATCGCCGACAGGGTCATGCCCAAACCCACGAGCTGGAACACGATGATGCCGCGCTGCTCGGTCGTGCCATGGGCGAGGTTCAGCCCGGCGATCACCGACTTGGTGCCGGTGGCCGCGCTCCAGAACGTGATCAGGGTGCTGATGCCGAGGCCGAAGCTCAGCCGACCGGGTGGCTGCGCCACCAGTTGATGCACCCGCTCGGCGATCAGCTCGAACGCCGGCGGCGGCAGCAGCTCCCGCACCGCCTGCAACTGCGCCTCGACATTCGAGGGATTGAACGCCAGGCCGTAGGTCGAAATCAGACTGCTGATCGCCGGGAACAGTGCCAGGGTGGCATAGAAGGCGCACCCGGCGGCAGTGAGCGAGACGCGGTCCGACACGCTGGCGATGAGCGTGGCGCGCAGGACGCCTGCCCACCCCCGCGCGGCCGTGGTGCCAGGCGCCGGTTGGGGCGGCGGCGGCGATGTCGGCTCGATCGATTCGGGCGCTGTGTCCAATCGTGGTCCCTCCGCCGCGATCAAAGGATCATAGCGTTAACGCGATGACCTTGGCGACGTGGGCAATCGTGGTCCCACCTGCGCGATCGCCTGCACGTGATCCTCCTGGTGCGTGAGCCCCCTGGGCGCGCTCCCCCGGGCGTCGGGCTCATTGCAGCTTGGTCAGGTGCCAAAGTCCGCTGCAAGCGCTCCCGGCCACCCGGCGCACGGCAAGGGGACATTTCCCAAGGCTTCCTGGCCCATGGCAACATTGCCTCTTGCGCTGGGGGGGCGGGACGCCTACCTAATACCCCCACGCAGCAACGCACGTGCCTCTGGCCCTAGTGGTTACGCAACGACGTCAAGCGTTCTGGCAATCGCTTCTGGTCGCTGGTTCGTTCGACCGTTTCGTCAACTCCGCCCGCCGCCTTTCTCAGGCGGGCGTTCAGCAGAGGGGCATGGTGCGATGACACCCAAAATCGCCCGCTTTCTTGTTGAGCAGCAGCCGGCCACGCCGTGCCTAGTGCTCGACCTCGATCGCGTGGAGGCGAATTTCCGCGCGATTCGAAACGCGCTGCCGTTGGCGCAGATCTACTATGCGGTGAAGGCCAACCCAGCGCGCCCGGTGCTGGAGCGGTTGGTCAGGCTCGACAGCCGCTTCGACGCGGCCGGTTTCGAGGAGATCGCTGCCTGCCTCGCGGTCGGCGCGCGGCCCGACGCGATCAGCTTCGGCAACACCATCAAGAAGGCCATTGCCATCCGCCGTGCCCACGCGGCCGGCGTGACGCTGTACGCCTTCGATTCGGCCGAGGAACTGGAAAAGCTGGCGGCGAACGCCCCTGGCGCGCGGGTCTATTGCCGCATCCTGGTGGGCAACGAAGGCGCCGACTGGCCGCTGTCGCGCAAGTTCGGCACCAGCGTCGCCATGGCGAAGGAGCTGATGCTGCGGGCCGGCGAACTGGGCCTCGACCCTTATGGCCTGTCGTTCCATGTCGGCAGCCAGCAGACCACGCCGCGCGCCTATGAGCTGGCGATCGGCAAGGTGGCGATGCTGTTCACCGACCTGACCGAGGCCGGCGTCAACCTGCGCATGATGAACCTGGGCGGCGGGTTTCCCACCCGCTACCGCGACGCGGTGCCGGAGATCGACCGCTTCGGTGACGCCATCATGGCGGCGATGACCGGGCATTTCGGCAACGCGCTGCCCGAGATGCTGATCGAGCCTGGCCGCTCCGTGGTTGGCGACGCCGGGCTGGTCGAAGCCGAGGTCGTGCTGGTCAGCCGGCGCGACAGGGACGACCCGGTTCGCTGGGTCTATCTCGACATCGGCCGCTTCGGCGGGCTGGCAGAGACCGAGGGCGAGGCGATCAAGTACCGGATCACCACGCCGCATGACGGGACCGAGCTGGGTCCCGTCTCGATCGCCGGTCCGACCTGCGACGGCGCCGACATCATGTATGAGAGGTCCAACTACCGGTTACCGCTGGCGCTGCGCACCGGCGACCGGGTGGAGCTGCTCTCGGCCGGCGCCTATGTCTCCACCTATGCCAGCCAGGGTTTTAATGGTTTCGCGCCGCTGGCGGAACATTACCTGTAATACCAGCGGCCGAAACGATTGGCGTGCCCTGGGCCCGGGCTGTTCTCCCGTCATGGCCGGCCCACGGGTCAAGCCCGAGGACAAGCGGAGCCTGCCGCCGGGCTTGACCCGGTGGGCCGGCCATCCACGACTTCTTTCGGGGGCGGCGAGACGTGGGCTGCGACCAGCTTTACGGTTGCCGAAAAGCGTCCGAGGTAATGAAACCGAGCGTGCGGGCCAGCAGCCGGTCATGTAAACCCGCGCCCTGGCTCGGCAACCATCGGTCGGCCAGGCCCAGCGTCGCCGCAAGATCGCATTCGACAAAGAACGAATGCCGTAGCAGGTCCAGCGCGAGAGTCGAGAGCTGATCGTGATCATCGCGGACCGTCATGCTCGTGGGTGCGCCGGGGCGTATCGATGTGATGAAGGGAAACAGGCAGCGTGCCCGTAATTGACCTTCACCCACCTTGTCGCGAATGAAAAGGTCGATCGGGCGCCGGGCGCCGCCGGCGAGTTCGCGTCCGAACATGTCGCTGATCCGGCCGATCGATCGTCGGTTGACCAGATAGGAGGTCATCGAGGCGGTATACGCCATGGGCCTGAACCGGACCTCGGTCGCGGTGCCGCCTGCGTCACGGCGAATGTCGTTGTCGTACCAGCGTCTGGCCCGCCGGAAGAAATTAAGGTCGGATTGGACGACCATGTCGGTGAACAGCAGATCGTGATCGTCGAGCATTCCCGCTGCGATGATCCCGTCGATGAATTGCGCCGTCCGAGTTGCCAGCACGGTATCGTCTTCGATGATGTGCAGGTGCGCGGCGCCGTCGAGATGCTGTCGCAGCAACCTTGTGTGCGAAGCGAAACAGCCGAGCTCGCTGACGGTCAGCTTGGGGCTGGTGACTCCGGGCGGGGTTCCGTCCACCGCCGCCGATCGGCGATACCGTTCCGCCAGGCCGAGCCGCGCAAGCTGCGCGTCCATCGCCGTTCGACGGTCCGGGCTGCGGTCAAGGTTGATGTAATACCCGAGATACGCCATGGGGTTCTTGCCGTTCTGCGGCGGACGCTAGCCCGGATTTCTCAGACTGTCGCGGGATGATGGCGAAGGGCATTGACGTGTGCCATGCGATCCCTGGGGTAGTGAGTGCGGCCGCGAATACCGGTTGGCAACGCGCCAAGGGCCCGCAGGGGACCTTTGGGGTTTTGGGGCGCGAAATGCCGTCGCCTTTCGTCTTGCGAGAGTGTGAAGAGTCCCGGTTAGCGCCCAGCAAGGTGATCCGCCGATCCTGCACCGTCGTCCCATACGGGATACTCTGGTGGCGGTTGATAGTATCGATTCAACACAGAGACGCAGAGATCTCAGGGATCTCAGAGAAGAGGTGGATGAGCTTCGCGCGACTCCGTGTGTTGCACTGACCTCGCGCATCATCAAGTCAGGCATCCGGGTGCATCGCCGTCTTGGCCCGGGTCTGCTGGAGTCGATTTATGAGGAATGTCTCTGCTGCGAGCTGCGGCACAGCGGGATCGCGCATGTGCGCCAGGTGCCGTTGGCAGTGACGTATGAGGATATGCGTCTCGCGGGCGCCTGTCGCGCCGACGTCATCGTCGAACAGCAGGTGGTGCTAGAGATCAAGGCCATCGAGCACATCCTCCCGCTGCACGAAGCACAGACGCTGACCTACGTCCGCCTGAGTGGTTGTCTGGTTGGTCTGCTGATGAATTTCAACAGCGCGATGCTCAAGGATGGCCTGCGGCGCGTCGTGCGATGACCCCGCGCGCGAAGCGCTTCCAACACTTCTCTGAGATCCCTGAGATCTCTGCGTCTCTGTGTTACAGCGATCTCGCGAGCGGCACGAACGCCGCAAGCCCAGGCACACCGCCCTAAATGGTGCCGTTCGACAGATATGAAATGAATCAGACCAGCCACAGGCACTGCTCGCCTGGTTTGAACCGCCGTGGACCAGCCGCGACGACCTCTCGCCTGAATCCTTATCGATCGGCGGCCAACGCACCTTACGGTTGCTGAAAAGCATCGGATGTCATGAAGCCGAGCGATAGGGCGAACAGCCGACCATGAAACCCCGCGTCAGGGTTGACCAGCCGCTGCTCAGCCAGCCCCAGCGTCGCCGATCGATCGCAACCGACAAAGAACGAGTGCCGGACCAGGTCCACAGCGAGGTCCAAAAGCTGATCCCGCGCGCCTCGGGCCACGGTGTTGGCGAATTTCCCTGGCAGTACCGATGTGATGAAGGGAAACAAGCATTTTGCCCGCAGCTTGCCTTCCGCCACCTCACCGCGGAGAACGACGTCGATCGGGTCGCTCGCGCCGCGTTCCAGCGTATGCCCAAGGATGTCGCAGATCAGGCCAATTGACCTCCGGTTGACCAGATAGGACGCGGTGCAGGCGATGTACGGGAAGAAATTCAATTGGATGGTAGGCGCGGTGCCGTTCCCGGGCCGGCGAATTTGCCGTTCGTAACGGAGTCGAGCCTCGCGATAGAACTTGAAGTCCACCGGGAGAGCCATATCGGTGAACAGCACATCGTGATCGTCTATTGTCGCCGAAGTAACGATCTGGTCTACAACCTGCGCGGCACAACCCGCCAGCACGACATCGTCCTCGATAATGCGCAGGTGGACCGCACTGTGGCGATTCTGCCGCAGCAACTGGTAGTGCGACGTGAAGCAGCCGAGTTCGCCGGCGGTCAGTTTGGTGCCGGTGAGGCCAATCAGGTTTCCGTCCACCGCCGCGAATCGGCGATACCGTTCTGTCAGGTGGAGGCGCGCGAGCTGCGCGTCCATCACGTCACGTCGGTCGGCGCCGCGGTCAAGGTTGATACAATATCCGACATACGCCATGGGCAGTCCCACCGTTCGGCGGCGAACGCTAGCGATGGAAGATCGACGCGACGACCCGTGGTGGCAGCCGGGGCGTGCTGGCACCGGGGCATGCAGCCAGCCAACGTGCCGGCAGCCAGCCGACATGTCGGCAGCCCGGGCGTGCGGCCAGCCTACGTGCGGGCAGCCGGGCGGGTGTGCAGGCAGCCGGCTGGCCCAGGCCGGGCCGCCGCGGCTATCCTTCCGTCGGCCACCACGCAGGGAGAGCACGCTATGGCAAGTATCACCATCCAGGCCGCCGACGGCTCGGGCAGCTTCGCGGCCTATCTGGTCGAGCCGCAAGCGAAGCCTGCGCCTGCCCAACCCCGTGGGGCGATCGTGCTGATCCAGGAGATCTTCGGGGTGAACCAGGCGATGCGCGATATCGCCGCCTGGGTGGCCGATATCGGCTTCATCGCTGTCTGCCCGGACCTGTTCTGGCGCATCCAGCCCGGCATCGACATCACTGACAAGACCGACGCGGAGTGGAAGCAGGCGTTCGAGCTGTTCCAGAAATTCGACCAGGCGAAAGGGATCGAGGATTTGCAGGTGACCGTCGCCGCCGCGCGTGCGCTGCCTGGCGCCAACGGCCGCGTCGGAACGATGGGCTACTGCCTCGGCGGGCGATTGGCCTTCATGATGGCGGAGCAGTCGGACGCCGACATCAACGTTTCATATTACGGCGTCGGCCTGGACGGGCTGTTGGGCGATCTCGGCAAGGTCACCAAGCCCCTGGTCGTGCACATCGCCGATCGCGACGAATATTTCCCCGCCGAGGGGCGCGCCAAAGTGGTCGAGGCGACCAAGGGCCATGCGTTGATCGCCTGCTACAATTACGTTGCGGATCACGCCTTCGCCCGGGTCGGCGGCATCCACTGGGATGGCCGTTGTGCCACGATCGCCAACGGCCGCAGCGCCGCGGCGCTGGTCAAGGCGCTCGACTGAACGGTCGCCGGCCATGACGGGGTGGCGAGTCACGGTCCCCATCGGATGATTCGTTACTTCTCGGCATCTCTTCAACGCTGAACCATGAAGTCGCGCACAATAGGAACCGCGTCGTTTCTGATCGACAACAGGAGCTGAAACACCATGTTCGAGCCGTTGCGGAAGCCAACCTGCACCGCGGCAAGATAGTATTCCCACATGCGGCAGAACCGCTCGTCCGCCAACCCGACCGCCTGCGCACGGTTGGCGGCAAAGCGATCGCGCCAGTGCTGCAGCGTGTACTCGTAGTGCCGGCGGAGCACTTCCATGTCGGCGACCCAAAGCCCGACGCGCTCGGTCGCGGCGAACACCTCGGACAGGGCCGGCACGTAGCCGCCGGGAAAGATGTGCTTGCGGATGAACGGCCCCGTCGTGCCGGGTGGCGTTACGCGACCGATACAGTGGACAAAGGCATACCCATCGTCGGTCAGCAGGTCGCGGATCTTGCCGAAATATGCATCGAAATGGCCGATGCCGACATGCTCCATCATGCCGACGGATACCACACGGTCGAAGCGGCCGGACAGGTTCCGGTAGTCCATCTCGAGGAATTCAACGCGGTCGCCCACTCCGGCGGCCAGCGCCCGCTCGCGCGCCACACTGATCTGCGCCGGCGAGACGTTGATCGCCGTAACCCGCGCGCCGGTCGCTGCGGCAAGGTGGATCGCGAACGAGCCCCAGCCCGAGCCGATCTCGGCCACCGTCATGCCCGGCCGCAGGCCCAGCTTGGCCGTCGCGCGCCGGAGCTTTTTTTGTTGCGCTTGCTCGAGCGTGTCGGCCGCCGGGTCCTCGAAGAAGGCGCACGAGTAGTTCAAGCCGTCATCCAGGAACAACCGGTAGATCTCGGTCGGCACGTCGTAGTGATGCCTTGCCCGCGCGGCCGCGACACCGACCCGGTTCGCCTGATGCCAGCGCCGCGCCGCCCGCCAGGATCGCCGCAGCAGACGCTGCGAGGCGTATCCGGCCAGGCCGCCGCGATTGAGCGAGAACAGATGCATCAGATCGCCCACGTCCGATCCGTCCTCGAACGTCAGCGTCCCGTCCATGTAGGCCTCGCCGGCGTACAGCTCCGGGTTGAGAGCCAGCTTGATGCCAAGCGCGCGATCGTGCAGCCGCAGCGCGACGGCGGGGCCGGGTGCTTTGCCACCGAAGACATGCGACGAGCCGCGGCTGTCGATGACGCGTAGTGTTCCGGTCTGGATGAATTTGGTCAGCAGATTCGAGAGCAGCCGCATGGTCACTTCCTGTTAGGTATCGGTGCGCGAATAAACCGAGGCCTCCGCTTGATCCGATGTTCTCGATCCGGTCCTCTCGATCCGATGTTGTCGATCCGATCCTTTCGATCCGATCCTCTCGATCCTATCCGTGCGCAAACGCCGTGCCAGCTCACCCATACACGTTGTTCAATGCGCCAGCACCTCGCGATCCTTCGGCAGCGCCAGCCCTTCCGCGAGCAGCTTCGCATGATCGGCCGGAAAGCGTTCATCGAGGATCACTGACCGGGTAATCCGATCGACGCGGAAGTGACGAAAATCGTTGCGCAGCTCGCACCAGGCGGCGATCAGCGTCACGTCCACGTAATAGGCCATGGCGATCGGCCAGATCGTCCGCCGCGTCTGACGCCCCTGCCCATCCAGATAAGCGATGCGCAGCTTGCGCGCGGCGTGGATGGCACTGCGCACCTCCGCCAGATCGACGCCTTCGGCCGCCGCCGCGCTACCGCTGGAGACAAACAACGGCGCGTCGAGCAGAGGACCGCGCAGCGCCTCGGGTAGCACCGTGGCGACCTTTGCCAGCACGCTCTCGGCCGCTTCCTGCAGCTTTGGATCGCGCAGCCGGCGCACCAGGCGGGCACCGGTGACGATCGCGTCGATCTCCTCGGCGGTGAACATCAGCGGCGGCAGGTCGAATCCACGCCGCAGCACGTAGCCGATCCCCGCCGCACCCTCGATCGGCACGCGCCGTGCCTGCAAGGCGGCGATATCGCGGTAGACGGTGCGGACGGTGACTTCGAGCTGCTCGGCAATCGCGGCGGCGGTCAACGGCCCGCGTGCACTGCGCAGGCGCTGGATTATGTCGAACAGACGATCGGCACGGCGCATGCAGCGGCCTTCCCTCGGAAGCCGAACACTGCTGTCCCCCTGGCAGTCGAAACACTGCTGACAATACGCTGTCAGGAGGCGGTGGCTAGGGTCCGCCCATGTCAGCAACCCAGCTCATGATGTCGGCAACGCCAGGTCGCGGCGCGCGTGGCGAACTGCTGATCCTCGGCTCTGCGCTGGTGTTCAGTGCGGCGGGATATTTCGCGCGCCTGATCCAGCAGGACGTATGGACAGTGCTGTTCTGGCGTGGACTGTTCGGCGGGCTGTTCATCGCCGGCTACATCGTCTGGTGCCACCGCGGCGCGACACTAGCGACGATCCGCTCGATGGGTCGTATCGGCCTGTTCGCCGCCGCCTGCTCGACGGTGGCGACGATCTGTTTCGTCAACTCATTGCGGCAGACGACGGTGGCCGACGTCGCCATCATCAATGCCACCGCGCCATTCATGACGGCGGCGCTCGCATGGCTGTCGACCGGCGCGCGGGAGCGGGCATCGACGCTGCTCGCCAGTCTGCTGACGCTGCTGGGCGTCGCGGTCATGTTCAACGCCGCGCGACTGGAAGGCCATCTCGTTGGCGACCTGCTCGCCGTCGCGATGACGGTGCTGATGTCCATCTTGATGGTGGTCGTCCGCCACCACCGTCACGTCTCGATGCTGCCGGCCGCCTGCCTGTCGGCGTTTGCGACCGCGATCGTCATGCTGCCGTTCGCGCATCCCGCCACGGCATTCGGGCCGCATCTGATCTGGTTCGTCGGGTTTGGCGTGCAGTTCGGCCTTGGTCTGCTGCTGCTCACGGTGGGAACGCGACTGATCTCCGCCACGCGATCGGCTCTGATCGGCGCGCTGGAAGTGCCGCTGGCCTGTGTCTGGGTATGGGCGGCCTTCGGCGAGATGCCATCCCTCGCGACCGGCTTGGGCGGTGCCATCGTGATGCTCGCGGTCGTGGCGGATCTGGCCTTCGGACGACCTGGCAGTGACGAATTCGAGCGATCCTATGCGTCCGCACCGCCGATCGGAGTACGCCCGGCGACGGCACGCCGCTTCACGATGCGGGCGTTTCGACCACGTTCAGCAACCCGGTGAGCGCCGGCGTCAGCGTGGCGCGGAGGGCCACGCGAACGCCGTAAGGGTTTTCGTCGCACGCCGTGACCCGCTCATTCGCCGCCAGGTGCCCAAGGAACGCCCGGGCCAGCGCAGCCAATTTGCGCCCGGCCTTGGCGAACGTTGCAGAGTCGCTGCCATCGCCGATCTCCATGATGGCGGCCATCAACCGCACCTTCTGGCCACCGACCACGGCACCCAGTCCAAACTCGGCAATACGCCGGAGATCCGAGTCACCCCGGGCGACCAGCGCCACGTTCAGGGCGGAGAGCTGCGTGTCCGCTGCATCGCTCGCGGCCTGCCACGCCGCGCGGGCGGCCCTCCAGCGCGCGGCCAGCGTTGTCGGCGACGCACCGGGGGCGGGCGCCAGCGCGACACCAAGCACCCGCCCGATCCATGCCACCTGATCCTGTCTTTCGGCCATTGGGAGACTCCGCTGTCCGCGCACCAGACCTTAGCCTGTCGCGCCAGGTCGCGGCTTGCGATCGCAACTCGCGCGATCACGCGAATTTATGCTAACCTGGCGCCACGGGGAAGGCGCGGGCCATGAGCGATACGGTTGACGACAGGAAGTTCCGCAGGGCGTTCGGCGACATCGCCCGGTCGGTGGACGTTGCACTATTGCAGGAGGCCGCGAAAGCGGCACTCGACGAAGTCCGGCAGGTGCTGTCTGCAATTGAAGAGGACGATCTTGAGTTCTTCTCTACTGGACCATACGCCGATGCCCTCTCCGCCATATCGGGCACGGTGACCACGGACTCGTTTACCGCGGGAAGCACGACGAGCACGCAGTGGCTGACCAAGATTACAATACGCGCCCAGAGGCAGACGAAATACGTCGAGGCTATCGCCAAGTCGCGGGACTATCGGGAGCTCTCAGACGAGGAATTGCGTGAAAAGGCCGTGGCCCTCGGTGACAGGGCCCCGAGCCCAGATGATCTTGCTCTCTTGATGGTGGCGATCGAGAAGCTGTTCAATATAGACGCCGTCTCCGGCGACCTGGGATCCAAGTCGCTCCCCTTGCTATTCAAACTGCTGAACAGCCTCCCCGAGGGTCAGGTCAAACAGAACGACATGCTCAAAAGCATCGTGGTGTCGAAGGAGAAGGGTGATTCGAGCCATTCCAAAGACGACGCGTCGATCATAATCAACGCGGGCGAGCTGAGTGCCGCGAACACGAAAACCTATGAGACGGCGGCGGGCGACGTCCAGCTCAACAGCTTCACCTCAACCACCCTGCACGAGATCGGCCATTCCGTCGATGCAGCCGTCCGCTACATGAAATCCAAGGGCGACGACCTTAGGTTCGGCGGCTGGCGGACCGAGACCCCCGAAACGATCCTCACGTTCGCGGTTACGCGATTCAAGACCACCTACGCGAGCGCAGCCACCCTGGCGGATGAAATCATCAAGCCGCTGCTGAATGCATGCCTGACCACGGGCGATCTGCCGGAGGTGGTCCCGGACGAGGCGATACGCACGGACGCGACCGTCGTTTGGTGTAAAGCGGTGTACGCGAACCATTCGAACGCGCTCTGGCGCGCCGACCGGGGCACCGCCGCTTCCGTTGCCAACGACGGACGTGTCTACATCGAATCCTACGCCGGCGAATGGTGGAGCTACGCGATTGCCGCCCGCGATCAGCAGGTGAGCAACTACCAGTTCCGCTCGCCGCACGAATGGTTCGCCGAGGTCTACTCGGTGCGGATGCTCGGCCAACTGCCGACAAGCCACCCATGCTACGCCGATATTCCGACACTCGATGCCCGCACTCCGCTCGCCGCTGCGTAACGGAGGGATCTCGCATGTCGCTGTTTCGCCACGAAACCTTTGCCTGTCCGGAATGCACGACCGGGGTCGAGTTCGAGGTGGCCGAGAGCCTGAACGCGGATCGGCGTCCGGATCTGCGCGCGGCCATCCTGGACGGAACCTACCAGCGGGGAAGCTGTCCCGCCTGCGGCACGGTGTTCCGCATCGATCCGTCGCTGACCTATCTCGACCTTGGGCGCGGCCAGTGGATTCTGGTGCTGCCGTTGGACCGGCTCGGAGAATGGGCGGCGTTCGAGCAGGGCGCACGCGCGATGTTCGATCGCAGCTTCGGCCCGACCGCGCCGCTGGCCTCGCGCCAGATCGGCGAGCGGCTCAGCGTGCGCGTCACGTTCGGCTGGGCGGGCCTGCGCGAGAAACTGCTGTGCGCCGAACATGCAGTGCGCGACGGCGTGTTGGAGACGGTGAAGGCGGCCCTGCTGCGCGCCGGCGCGGCGGCAAATCTTTCCGGCGACAGCGAGCTGCGGTTGTGGGACGTCGCCGACGGGACGTTGGTGCTGGGCTGGCTGCGGGGCGACGGCGACGCGCCGGGGGTCACGCTGCGGGTGCCGCGGGAGCTGTATGACTCGATCGCAGGCGATCCGGCTTGGCGGGACACGCTGCTGTCCATGGAGGCCGGACCATTCGTCGATGTCAACCGGCTGCTGGTGCCGGAGGCCGTGCCGGAGCCGCTGTCCTAGTGCATCCTGCCGGAAGTCCCAACCCGCTTGGGCATCGCAAGTCATCAGCGGCTTGCCTTGTATCGTCCGGCGGAACGGCTTAACCATGGTGGCGTTGAGGTACGCGATGCAGCTCTCGATCCTTTGCTGGAGATGCCGCTTGGACGTGAGGTTGCCGCGGCGGAGGAGCTTGCGGAAGCGGACATTCCCGGAAGACGCCGGTCGAAGCGAGCGACTGTGCCGCAGTTCCTGGCGTCTCAGGAATGATACAGAACGTTATCATGCGTGATTCTGGCACGTCGGCGGACCCAGCTGTATGACGACGGTTCATCTTGGGCCTCAACCGTCCCCGCGCTGACCTTGCTTCCGAGATGGCTGAATTGACGCACTTGCGATAATATTGCGAAATGTCAGGGGGATCTACCAAATGGCGAAGAAAGCGGAGACCGATGGCTCCAATCTGCGCGGTCAACAAGAGGCTGATCAGCAGACCAGAGTCGTAGGGACGAGATCGCCGGTTGCGGTAATCGCAAATATATCATCTGCGGTCGCGATGGTTATCGTCCTAATCGCAACGGCGCTACCGTTCTTTTTGTCAGTCGACCGTCTTCAAATGCATATGCCAAGCGGCGTCGACTCCGCGGCCATGCGGTCCCTGAAGGTGCGAGAATCCTCACTTGAGAGTCTCAGAAGCAGATTGACAGACGAAAAGCTTTCGGGACAGAGGAAATATCCTGGGCTGGCTGAACAATGCCGTCTTGCAATGAACGCAGTCGGCGCTGCTAAAGTCGCAATGATTACCCAGCCGGATTGCGGCAGGTTCATTCACGGAGAATCGGTTGATAGCGGCATCAATGCCAACACGCTACCTGAGGCGAACAGGTCGATCGACGCCTTAAAAAGGGCGCACGACGAATTGGCAGATTTCGACCGTCGGATCGATAAGCTGAACCTTGATATTATGTCGGTATTGGAACAACATGATATGGCAAGCATGGATGCTGAGAAGACCCATTACTCGCAACTGGAGTTGTTTCTGACATTGGCGCGGTACGGATCCCTTGGGGCTATCGGTGCGATCGGCTTCAACTTAATCATGCGACTTGGAGTGTTTGACGAACAAAGGGCACCAAAAGGTAGTCGACCAAAGATGATGGAAATCGCGTTCTATTTGATCGGCTGCATGATAGTAGCCGCCATACTTTCCATCATCCTTGTGCCGAGGCTCACTGATATCAGCGATCCGAATGGCGCCTACCCGTTGACAGCGACAGGGATATCCCTGGCCCTTGCAGCTGGGTTGGTTGGCGATGTTGCTCTTCGGTCGATAAGAGGGATTTTTAGACGCGCGGCGGATACACGATAGCTCTTAGTTGAGCATCGGCGCGGGGACAGGTTGTCCAGGTGACATTTCTAACGGAGACGGGAGTGACATTTCTATCGGTGATCTACGCGTCAACGCCGTATATGGCCCAATATGGCAAGCATCGCGGCGCCAACGACTGGCGCTTCCTCGACAGCAAGAGTCCTTCGAGTCGCGCCCCATCCGCGCAGGCCCCGGGGCCTTACGTCCGCTTGCCACCCTTTGCTGATATTCAAACCGAAGCGCCAGCCACCGAACAGGGAAACGTACAACCCCCTCATGAAACTGCGGCGCGCCGGCGCACTCAAGCTTGCTTGCTGACTTATCCGCGTTCATCCGCGTTCATCCGCGTTCATCTGCGGCTCCAAATTCTTTCTACCTGTTTGACGCTACCGAGCGGGCCAGGTCAGCAAGCAAGAATATTCAGCCGCAGATGAACGCGGATGAACGCCGATCAGATCACAGCGGATCGGCCTGCGCCGCGCAGAAGGAACCCTCTGCCGCCGCGCGCAAGGCCTCGCGGCATGCGCGTCCGGCGTCGCGGTGAAGCGCCATTGGAACCTTCCCCGTGAAACGCGGCTTGCCCGCGTCAGCCTCCGTGTCCGCTGGCCTCCTTGCTTGCTGCCGCCGCATCCGTCCGCCGCCGGGTATCGGCACAAATGTTGGTTTGCATTGAACAAGACGTTAGTATATGTGACTCACATTGTCAATGGATTTTCAGCAAGGAGACTCCCTTCATGACACCCCCATCGAACGGCATCACCGCCGACGTCATCCGCGAGATCATGCCGCCGTATCACCTCAGCCGCGACCTGCTGGAGGCTACGGTCCTCACCCTGCTCCCGCCGCCCGCCGATGCCGCCACTTCCTGGCGGGAGGCCCGCCTCACGCGGCTGATCGCGGAGATCGCCGCTTACTTGCCCGCCGATGCGGCGCAGGCACGGATCGCAGCGCAAATCCTGACCGTGCGGGAGCTGGCCGACACGCTCGCGGCCCGCGCCTACGCGCCGGAGCTGACGGTGGCGGAGGTGTGCCGGCTGGGCCGCGCTTCGGACAGCCTGGTGCAGACCGCGACCGGGTTGGAGCGGGCGCTGGCGCGGCATCAGAAGCTGCCGGTGCCGTTCTTCGGCACGGTGGTGCAGGACGAGGTCGATATCGGCGCCCTGGATGCGGTGTGGTGTCAGAAGCCCCTGCAACAGTCTGCCGCACCGGGGCCTGCCGACACGCCTGATCCGACGGAGCGACGACCCGGGGTCGAGGCGGTGCCGGCTGATGCGGCGCCAGCTCCGGTGGGCGAGGCGGCGTCGGCCGCGGAGGCCGATGCGCCCGAACCGGCGCCGAGCCAGCCGGACGCCGCACCGCCGGCGGCCGATGCCGAGCCGTTGCCGGTGATGACGACGGCGGTGCCGATCCGCTTCGGCCGGGACGGCGCCGATGGTCCGCCACGGCAGTTCGGGTCGGTTGATGCCGCCCCTCACATCCCGGCTGCTGCCATTTCCGCCGCGAATACGCTGGGCTCGGGCGCGGTCGTCGAGGCGAACCCGTGAGTATGCGCAGCGACCCCATGAAACAGTCTGCCGCCGCCCCACGATCCCGTGGCGGGTGGCGGCGAGGCAATCCGGCCGGCAACCCTGATCTTAACCTTGCGCCGCGGTGCGGGGCGCGGGCGCGGTCCGGCGAGCCGTGCCGCGCGCCCGCGATGGCCAACGGACGGTGCCGGATGCACGGCGGGTGCAGCACCGGGCCTCGGACGGCGGAGGGGATGGCGCGGATGATCGCCTCGCGTACCACACACGGGCGGTGCAATGCGGCGGCGCGCGCGGTGGAGCAGTGGGGCAGGACGCTGCGCGTGCGGTCTCGGCTGTTCTGCACGGCGACCATGTTGCGGGCGTATCTGCCGCCCGAGCTGGCGATGCGGCTTCGGCTGACCCCGAGGGAGCTGCGCGCGCCGGTGCATCCGTCGCAGGTGGCGATTGTGGCGCGACAGAACGCAACCCCCTGCAACAGTCTGCTCGGCGGCGGGTCGGTGGCGGGAAGCGGGCCCTCGGCGGGAAGCGGGGCGGGACAGCCTGCGCGCGGCCGTCGCGCCGGTCGGGCTGGCGGGGCTGCAGGTCCGGCGCCGAGCGGTCGGGCAGCCGAGCGGCTGGCGGCGCTGGTGGAGGCGGAGCGGCTGGCTCCGTGGCGGCAGGCCATCGCGGTCGCGCGGGCGGCGAAGCGCGCGGTGCGGGATTCAATGCGCGCTGCGCAGGATTCAGCGCGCGCTGCGCGGGCTGGGGGCGCGACGCGGACGGGGTGGGTGCGGGATTCACAGGGCGAATCGGGCGTCGTGCGTCACGACCCTATGCAACTGTCTGCCACGCTGGCGTCTGGTCGGGCGGGGCCGGATGCGGTGGGGCTGCGATCCGATGGTGAGTACGCGTGGGCGGCCGGGTTGGGCGGTGTGGCTTGCCCCTCACCCCACCCTTGGTCCGCTTCGCGGCCCAAGCCCTCAAGGGGAGAGGGAGAAGGGTCCGGAGTGAATGCGCCGCCGAGTGGGGACAGCCTTCTTCAGCGGGAGGTCGCCGCGCGGGCGGCTGGGCTGCGCGATCGCGGGGACGGACAGTGCCAGGGGGAAGCGGCGTCGAGGCTACGACCGGATTCGGCGTTGCTCGGAATGAAGCCCACGCAACTGTCTGCTGCGCTGGGACCTGCCATGCCGGAGCCTGCCACCGGTCGGCCTTGGCCGACTGGAGCCTGCCACCGCGCTCGACCCGATGGGGCGTTTGATCCGGCGGTCGACCCGGCCGGGCGACGACCCGGTTATGGCGCAGTGCGGTCCGGCGAGGGGCCGTTCCGGCGGGGGCTGTTGAGCAGCACGGCTTGCAACGCGCCGATGGCGCACAAGGTGGCTGCGCTGGTTGGGCTCACCGGTGGTTGGATGGGCCGGGTGACGATCCGCGCGACGCAGCAGGCAGAGCCGGACCGGCAGGCGTGGATGACGGAAGAGGCTCGGAAACGTGCAGCAGGGGATGCCAGGCGGCTACGCACACGTTGCATGATTCGGGTGGAACCCGTTGCGGACATCGTCCGGTGGGATGATCTGTCGGGTGACGGGGGATGAGCCCAGTCCGTGCGCTCCGCATGCTGCGCGGTGGATCTTGCTGGCTGGCGGACGATGCGGGGCATGCCAGGGCTGTGCCCGGGCATGACGAATCGCGGGACCGGTCGCCCATCGGCGTTGTCGCAACTTACACCGGCAGCCGGATCCGCGCGCGCAGGCCACCCAGCGGGCTTTCCTCCAGCACGATATCTCCCCCATGCGCGCGGACGATATCGCGTGCGATGGTGAGGCCCAGGCCGGTCCCGTCGCTGGCGCCGCTTTCGAACGGACGGAACACGCTCTCGCGCCGCTCGGGCGAGATGCCGGGGCCGTCGTCGTCCACCGTAACCTGGACGCCGCGCTGCCCGTGCGGCGCCGCCGCCAGCACGACATGCCGCGCGTGGCGCCGCGCGTTGTCGACCAGATTGGTGATTGCCCGCCGCGCGGCATCGGCGCGCAACGGCAGCGTCAGCTCCGTCGGCACATCCAGCGCGATGTCGGCCCCGCCGCGGCGCGCGCGTGCGGCCACGTCCTCCAGCAGCGCGGACAGGTCGACCGGCTCGGCCTGCTCGGTTCCCTCGCCGCGGGCGAAGGCAAGATAGGCACCGATCATGCGCTCCATCTCGGCGACATCGGCCGTCATCTCCGCGACGTCATCACGCAACTCCGCGCGCGCCGGCAGCATCGCCAGCGCAAGGCGCAGGCGCGTCAGCGGGGTCCGCAGGTCGTGCGAAACGCCGGCCAGCATCTCCGTGCGCTGCACCAGGAAGCGATGAATTCGCTCCTGCATGCGGTTGAACGCGGTGGCGGCGCGACGGACCTCCAGCGCGCCCTCGGGCTTGATGGCGCCAGCGTCACGCCCCAGGCCGAACGCCTCGGCCGCCGCGGCCAGGCGCCGGATGGCGCGCACCTGGTTGCGCATGAACAGCGCGGCGATCCCGAACACCAGCGCCGCGACGCCGACCACCCACAGCACGAACAGGTAGAAGGTCATTACATAAAGCCGCTTGCGCGGCGCGCGCACCTCCAGCACGCCGTCGGCCACCTGGACCTGCACCAGCACGTCGCGTGTATCCGAGGTCCAGTCCATGAAGAACGGCAGATGCAGGGTCTCGGTCAGCGCGGCCCTCAGGTCGTCGTCCATCGGGCCGAACACGTTGACCGACTTCCGGTCGGTCAGCCGGGCGCCGGGATCGAGCGTGATGTCGAGGCTGAACCGGCTTCGTGCGCGACCGAGGATCCACTCGGAGTTCTCGGCCCCGGGGAAGCGGTTCATCAGATCGAGGGTGAAACCGAGTTCGTCGGCGACAGAGCCCGACATGCGGCGCGAGACGACCTCGATATGGCTGCCATAGAATACCTGCAGCGCCACGCCTTCCAGGATCAGCAGCGGCAGCAGGATCATCAGCAGGCTGCGTCCCAGGAGGGTGCGCGGCAGGACCCGTTTGACCAGGGCGCGCAGCCGCGACGACGGGGCGATCGGCCGAGGCCGCGCCGCCGTTCCGGCTTGAGTGCCCAACGCGCGCCGACTGTCCGTTCCACCGTCGGCGATCACGCGCTAGATCCCCGGCTTCAGCACGTAGCCGCGGCCGCGCACCGTATGCAGGAAGCGGGGCTCGCGCGGGTCCGCCTCGATCTTGCGGCGCAATCGTGTCACCTGCACGTCGATCGCGCGTTCGCCGGCCTCGTCCATGTCGAGCGCGGCGGCGATGTCCTCACGCGACAGCACCTCGTTCGGCTTGCCGGCGAGCGCGGTCAGCAGCGCCGCCTCGCCACCGGTCAGGCGGAGCACGCCCCCGGGTCCGCTCAGTTCGCCGCGCGCCACATCGAAGCTCAGCGCGCCCAGCGGCAGGGGCCCGGACGGCGCCGCCGGGACGGTCGGCGCCGGCGCGGAGCGGCGCAGCAGCGCGCGAATGCGCAACACCAGCTCGAGCGGCTCGAACGGCTTGCCGAGGTAGTCGTCCGCGCCGGCCTCGAACCCAGCGATGCGGTCTTCCGGCGCGCCGCGGGCGGTGAGCAGCAGGACCGGGACGACGTCGCCCAGCTCGCCGCGAAGCGACGCGGTGAAGGCCAGACCACCTTCGCCGGGCATCATCACGTCCAGCACCATCAGGTCGGGCTGCACGAAGCGCAGCTTGTCGCGGGCGTCGGCGGCATCCGCGGCGGTGGTGACGCGGAAGCCCTGCTCCGCCAGATAGCGCGACAGCAGGCCACGCAACCGCGCGTCGTCGTCCACGACCAGGATATGGGCCTCGTCAGACATGCGCCGGGAGTCTACCGGATTTTGCGGGTCGCGGCACCGGTCGCATCACGCTTGGCGGATTTTGCCAGCGCCTGCCACCGGCCATCGTCAAGCCGTGCGGATGCGCGAGTCACGGACCGCCCGATCCGGGCCATCGAGATAGGCGCGCGCCGTCTCGTCCATGATCCCGCGCATCACCTTGCGGAACCCATCCACCGCAGTCGCACCCGCCTCGCGATAGGCGACGGTGAGGCGCTCGCGCTGGCGCTCATACAGCCGGCGCTCCAGCGCCAGGCCGGCCGGGGTGAGCGTCAGCAGCCGCTGGCGCCGGTCGGCACGGCCTTGCGTCTGGGCGACGTAGCCCTGCTCCAGCAGCACCGACAGGACCCGCGACAGGCTCTGCTTGGTGATGCGCAGGATGGCGAGCAGGTCGGACACGGTGATGCCCGGACTGCGGCCGACGAAGTGCAGCACGCGGTGATGCGCGCGGCCGAAGCCCAGCTCCTCCAGGACCAGGTCGGCGGCGTTGGTGAAGTCGCGATAGGCGAAGAACAGCAGGTTCTGGGCGAGCCTGATCTCGTCCTCGCGCAGGAACAGCAGATTGCTGCCGGCCATGCCACCGGCCCCTGGCACGTAGGCTCCCCGCTGTTCGGACATGGCTGGCATTCCCTTCGTCTTACGACAGCATTGTTGACGTATTTTGCCGCCCATTATACGGTCGGCGCGTCCACGGCAACAATCTTGCGAGGAAACACGGAAATGGCACTCGTTCCTTTCGGCGGCCAACCTTTCGATGATCGCGATGGCTCGATCTGGTGGGACGGCGCCCTGGTGCCCTGGCGCGACGCCAAGCTGCACGTGCTGTCGCACGGGCTGCACTACGCGAGCGCCGTGTTCGAGGGCGAGCGCTGCTACGCCGGCAACATCTTCCGGCTGCGCGACCACACCGACCGGCTGATCGCCTCGGGGCGCATCCTGGGGTTCGAGATCCCGTTCACCGCGGCGCAGATCGACGCTGCCTGCAACGAGGTGCTGGCCGCCAACAACCTGACCGCCGGCTATGTGCGCCCGATCGCCTGGCGAGGGTCGGAGATGCTGTCGGTGTCGGCGCAGCAGACCAAGATCCATCTCGCGATCGCCGCCTGGCCGTGGCCCAGCTATTTCGGTGCCGAGCGGATGGCCGGCATCAGGCTGGCGATGGGCGCCTGGAAGCGGCCCTCGCCGGAGACCGCGCCGACCATGGCGAAGGCGACCGGTCTGTACATGATCGGCACGATGTCGAAGCATAAGGCGGAGTCCGAGGGCTACAACGACGCGCTGCTGCTGGACTGGCGCGGCCGCGTGTCGGAGGCGACGGGGGCCAACATCTTCCTGGTAATCGACGGCGACCTGCACACGCCGACGCCGGATTGTTTCCTGGACGGGATCACACGGCGCTCCGTCATGGCGCTGGCGCGGCGCAAGCAGATGACGGTGGTCGAGCGGGCGATCGAGGCGGGCGAGCTGGGCCGCGCGACCGAGGTATTCCTGGCCGGCACCGCGGCCGAGGTGTGCGCGGTGCGCGAGATTGCCGGGCATAGCTACACGCCCGGGCGCATCACCGAGACGCTGATGCGCGATTACGATGCGCTGGTGCAGCGGTCGCCGGACGAGGTCGCGCGGATCATCGCCTGAGGGGCCTGCGTACACCCACCTCTCCCGCTCTTCGCGGCCCAAGCCCGCGAAAAGCGGAAGGGGCGTACGCTCGGCGCGATGCCTGCGCTCCAATCTATGACACCGAATCACGAAGCTTCACCCGCGCCCCAGCAATTCCGCCAACCCGGCCCGCCGGTGCCCGTGCCGCCCCAGCGTGGTGGCCGCCCCGGCCAGCGCGTCCAGCACCGCCTCCTGCGTCGCCTCGGCGGCGGCCTGGAACAGCCGGTCGATCCGCGCCTCGGCCAACACGCGGTGATCGAGGAATGCTGCATCCGCCTCGGCCGGTACCCGGTTCGCCGTGGTGAAGGCGACAACGATGTCGCCGCTGCCGGTGCCCCAGAAGCTGCCGCACCACGCCAGCCCGACCCCGGCCCGCTTGGCCACCCGCGCCAACTGGCGGTGCTCCAGCGGGATGTCCGTGCCGATCACGATGATACAGGAACCGGCCTCCGCGACTGGTGGCTGCCCTCGCCTCGGTTGCCCTTGTCCCGGTTGCCCTTGTCCTGGCTGCCCTTGACCCGGCTGAAGTTCGGACCCGAGTGGCGCGTCCGGATCGATCCGCCGACCATCCGGCAGCCGCAAATCCCCGGGCCGGCCGAAATTGGCCAGCACCAGCACGCCCAGATGCCAGATGGCGCCATCCATCCGCAGTTCGCGCGACGCGCTGCCCACGCCGCCCTTCAGCCCGAAGCAGCTCATTCCGGTGCCGGCACCGACCGCGCCGGTTTCGAAATCTTCCGCGGCCGCCTCGATCGCCGCCGCGGCGTGGGCTTCGGTCACCGCCATCGCCTGAATGTCGCTCAGGTAGCCGTCGTTGCACTCCAGCACCACCGGATTGACCGTCGGGGTCTGCCGGCCGATCTCCGGATTGTCCCGCACCGCGCGGCGGATCAGCGCGGTGGCGCAGGGGCTGACGCCAAACGTGTTGGTCAGCAGGATCGGTGTCTCTAGGCAGCCGAGCTCGTTCACCTGCATCAGCCCGACGCTCTTGCCGAAGCCGTTCAGCACATGGGTGGCGGCCACCGGCCGGTCGGTGAACAGGTCGCCGTCATGCGGCAGCACCGCGGTGACGCCGGTCAGCACATCGCCCTCGATGATCGTTGCGTGACCGACCGTCACCCCCGGCACGTCGGCGATACTGTTCCGCGCGCCCGGCGGCAATGCGCCACATGCCAACCCAAGATCCCGCGCGCGCATGCCGCACCCCTCGCCCCGCTCCGATGGCCCACCAACTAGCGGACCGCCCGGAATCGTCCTACTCCGACCTTGCAGACGGAGGAACCAGCGATGCGTGAAATCGGACATTACATCGGCGGCAAGCCGGTCGCCGGCAGCAGCGGCGCGTTCGGCGATGTGTTCGACCCGGCCGCCGGCGAGGTCGCCGCCCGCGTGGCCCTCGCCTCCCGCGCCGAGGTGGACCGCGCGGTCGCCGTCGCCGCCGCCGCCTGGCCGGCCTGGGCCGCCATGCCCGCGCTGCGCCGCGCCCGCGTCATGTTCAAACTGAAGGACCTGTTGGACCGCGACCGCAAGGAGCTCTCCGCGCTCATCACCGCCGAGCACGGCAAGGTGCTGTCCGACGCCGACGGTGAGGTGCAGCGCGGGCTGGAAGTCGTAGAATTCGCCTGTGGCATCCCGCATCTGCTGAAGGGCGAGTACACCGACCAGGTCGGCACCGGCATCGACGCCTGGTCGATCCGNNCGGCATCACGCCGTTCAACTTCCCGCTGATGGTGCCGCTGTGGATGATCCCGGTCGCGCTGGCTTGCGGCAACTGCTTCATCCTGAAGCCGTCCGAGAAGGACCCGTCGGTCAGCCTGAAGCTCGCCGCCCTGCTGGCCGAGGCCGGCCTGCCCGACGGCGTGTTCAACGTCATCCAAGGCGCGCGCGAGGCGGTGGAGGCGATCATCGCCCACCCCGACATCGCCGCGATCAGCTTCGTCGGCTCGACCGCGATCGCCGAGACGATCTACCGGGGCGGTGCCGCACACGGCAAGCGCGTGCAGGCGTTGGGCGGGGCGAAGAACCACCTGGTGGTGATGCCCGACGCCGATATCGACGACGCGGTGGACGCGCTGATGGGCTCGGCCTATGGCGCCGCCGGAGAGCGCTGCATGGCGGTCTCGGTCGCCGTCGCGGTCGGCGATGCAGGGGACCGGCTGATGGGCAAGCTGGAACCGCGCGTGCGGGCGTTGAAGATCGGGCCGGGGACCGACCCCGACGCCGAGATGGGCCCGCTGGTCACCGCCCAGCACCGCGACAAGGTGACCTCCTATATCGACATCGGCGTGAAGGAGGGTGCGAAGCTGGTGGTGGACGGGCGCGGCCTGTCGCTGCAGGGCTACGAGAACGGCTACTTCCTCGGTGGCTCGCTGTTCGACAACGTCGGCACCGACATGCGGATCTACCGCGATGAGATCTTCGGCCCGGTGCTGTCGGTGGTGCGCACGCCGGACCTGGCCGGCGCGGTGCGGATGGTCAACGCGCACGAGTACGGCAACGGCGTCGCGCTGTTCACCGCCGACGGCGGCACCGCGCGCGACTTCGCCAACGCGATCAACATCGGCATGGTGGGCGTGAACGTGCCGATCCCAGTGCCGATGGCGTTCCACTCGTTCGGCGGGTGGAAGCACTCGCTGTTCGGCGACCACCACATCTATGGGCCGGAGGGCGTGCGCTTCTACACACGCTACAAGGCGATCACCCAGCGCTGGCCCGGCGGCGCGCGCCGAGGGGCGGAGTTCGTGATGCCGACGCTCGGCCGGTGACCGAGGACGAGCAAGGGCAGAGGCTTCTGACCTTGCCCGCCCAGCGGTCAGTAGACGACGCGGCCCCTGACGTGGTCGGCGGCGAAGTCGGCATCGAACACGCGCGGCACGTCGCCACGGCTCAGGCCGATGTCCGCCAGTTCGCGGTCGCTCATCAGGCTCATCTCCGACAGCGTGGCCTGCCTGGCCGACCAGGTCTTGATGCTCTGGGCAACGAAGGCCAGCCCATCGCCGATCCGGCGGAGCAGGCCGCGCGGGGCCGCCTGCGCGGCGGGAAGCGGAGTCGCGTCGTAATTGCCGTCGATGTAGCTCTGGCTGGTGGCCAATTTGAATACGAAGTCGTTGTCGGCGAGGTGTGCACTCATGGGTCTCGGTCCATTCCTTCACCCGGGTCCAGCGCGGCGCCATCGCGGCGGGGCGCTCCCGGTCTTGTCGCAGTTCCATATAGCGATGTTGCAGTGCGGCATAAGCGCCGAATCGCCCCGCCAGCCATGCGTCTGTCGCATGCACCGTTAGCGAGTTATGAATAATCGCCCAAGCTTCAGGCAGCGAGGCAGTATGAGCAAAGCAAACGAGCGGTTGACGGCGCTGCGGGGGGAGCTGGCGGGGCGCGGCCTGGCCGGCTTCATCGTCCCTCGTGCCGATGAGCATCTGGGGGAATACGTCCCCGCCGCGGCCGAGCGCCTGGCCTGGCTGACCGGTTTCACCGGCAGCGCCGGGCTGGCGGTGGTGCTGGCCGCGCGCGCCGCGGTGTTCACCGACGGCCGCTACGTGCTGCAGCTTGCGGCCCAGACCGATGCGACCCTGTGGGAACGCCGCCACATCACCGAGGAGCCGCCGCAAACCTGGCTGGCGGCCAACGCGCCGCCGGGTGTGCGCATCGGCTACGATCCGCTGCTGATCGCCGAGGAGGGTCTGGCCCGCTTCACGGAGGCCGGCCTGACCATGGTCGCCACGGGGGAAAACCCGATCGACGCGGTCTGGACCGACCGACCGGCCCCGCCGCTCGCCCCGGCCCGACCGCACGCGCTGCGCTACGCCGGCAAGCCGGCCGCGGAAAAGCGCGAGGAAATCGCCGCCATCCTGCGCACGGCGAAGCAGGACGCGGCGGTGATCAGCGACCCGGCCTCGATCGCCTGGCTGCTGAACATCCGTGGCCAGGACGTCCCCTTCACGCCGTTTGCGCTCGGCTTCGCGCTGGCCCACGCCGACGGCCGCTGCGAGCTGTTCATGGAGCCCGCCAAGCTGCCGGCCGGGACCCGCGAGTGGCTCGGCAACGGTGTCGCCGTGGCGGGGCGGGACGCGCTCCCCGGCGCGCTGGGCGGGCTGGCCGGCAAGCGCGTGCGGGTCGATCCCGCCGGCTCCCCGGTCTGGTTCGCCCAGGCGCTGCGCAAGGCGGGGGCCTCGGTCGCCGCCGGCCCGGACCCCTGCCTGCTGCCCAAGGCCTGCAAGAACGAAACCGAGCGCCAGGGTGCCCGCGCCGCCCATGCGCGCGACGCCGTCGCCATCTGCCGCTTCCTGCGCTGGCTCGACGAGGTCGGTCCCACCGGCGCCGCGACCGAGATCTCCGCCGCCGAGAAACTGCTGGCCCTGCGCGGCGAACTGGAAGACTTCCGCGGCGAGAGCTTTCCGGCGATCTCCGGCGCCGGCGAGCACGGCGCCATCATCCACTACCGCGTCACCGAGGCCTCCAACCGCAAGCTGCGCCCAAACGAGGTCTATCTGATCGACTGCGGCGCGCAGTTTACTGACGGCACCACCGACCTTACGCGCACCATCTGGACTGGCCCCGCCGTGCCGCCGGCCGAGCTGTGTGGGCGCGTCACCCGGGTAATGCAGGGCCACATCGCCATCGCCACCGCGGTGTTCCCGGCGGGCGTCGGCGGCGTGCACCTGGACGCCTTCGCCCGCCGCGCCCTGTGGCAGGTGGGGCTGGACTACGACCACGGCACCGGCCACGGCGTCGGCAGCTATCTCTCGGTGCACGAGGGGCCGGTCAGTCTGTCGCGCCTGGCCAAGCCGGTGGCGATCGCCGAGGGGATGATCCTGTCTGACGAGCCGGGCTTCTACCTGCCGGACCACTACGGCATCCGCCTGGAGAACCTGCTGCTGGTGCGCAAGGCCGACCTGCCGGCGGCGACCAAGCCGTTCCTGCGGTTCGAGACGCTGACCCTGGCGCCGTTCGACACGCGGCTGTTCGACGTGGGGCTGCTCGACCCGGCCGAGCGCGCCTGGCTGAACGCCTACCACGCCCGCGTCCTGGCCGAGGTCGGCCCAGCGCTGGACGCCGCGACCCGCGCCTGGCTGACCCAGGCCTGCGCGGCGATATAATTCTCTCCCCCTCCCCTTGAGGGAGGGGGTTGGGGGGAGGGGTGAGCGCCACACTCGCACCATGCCCAAGCCACCACGTGCGCGCGGGGCCGCCAAGCCAGACGACACCCCAGCTCGCCATCCCCGCGGTCCGACCGCACCGTACGCCGTTGTATAGGGTCTTGTCCGAGTACGATGAGCCGAGCTGGCCGCCGAGCGGCAGACCCCAACCCTCCATCCCCGCGGTCCGACCGCACCGCGCGCCGTTGTATAGGGTCTTGTCCGAGCTCGCCGATCTGGCCTGTCCGCGCGGGGATAGGCGCCAACCCTCCATCCCCACCGTCCGACCGCGCCGCACGCCGTTGTATAGGGTCTTGTCCGAGCTCGGCGATCCGACCTGTCCGCGCGAGGATTAGACCCCAGCCCTCCATCCCCGCCGTCCGACCGCGCCGCACGCCGTTGTATAGGGTCTTGTCCGAGTTCGGCGATCCGACCTGCCCGCGCGGGGATAGGCCCCAGCCCTCGGTCCCCGCCGTCCGACCGCACCGCACGCCGTTGTATAGGGTCTTGTCCGAACGCAGCGATCCGACCTGCCCGCGCGCCGACAGGCCCCAGCCCTCCATCCCCGCCGTCCGACCGCACCGCGCGCCGTTGTATAGGGTCTTGTCGGAGTACGACGATCCGACCCGCCCGCGTGGCGACAGGCCGCAACCCTCCATCCCCGCGGTCCGACCGCACCGCGCGCCGTTGTATCGGGTCTTGTCCGAGCTCGGCGATTTGACCTGTCCGCCCGGGGATAGGCCCCAACCCTCCATCCTCTCTTCTGCCGCTATCGCCCGGGTTGGACGCCTCCCGATCTCGCGGCGCAGCACCCTGCCCGTCAGGCGGTCGTGCCGGCGCCCCGCGCTCACCGTCCTCACGTTGTATGGGATCGTTGCCGCGATCTTCGCACCCGTAGCTATTTCCCCGGCCGGACGCCTCCTGGCCGGGCACCGCAGCACGCTGCCCGTCAGTCGGGCGAGCTGGCGCCCGCCGCGCACCGCCCTCACGTTGTATAAGGTCGTTGCCACGATCTTCGCATCCGCCGCTATTTCCCTGGCCGGACACGTCCCGACCGCGCACCGCGGCGCGCCGCCCGTCGGTCGGGCGTGCCGGCGCCCGGCGTGCAGCGCCCTCACGCTGTGTACGATCGCTGTCGCGATCGTCGCATCCGGGGCTATTACCCCGAGTGGACGCATCCCGACCTCGCGGCGTCGCGACGCGCCGCCCGTCAGCCGGCCGTGCCGGCGCCCGGCGCGCGCCGCCCTCACGTTGTATGGGATCGTTGCCGCGATCTTCGCATCCACCGCTACTTTTCCAGCCGGACGCGTCCCGACCTCGCACCGCGGGGCGCTGCCCGTCAGCCGGCCGTGCCGGCGCCCGGCGCGCACCGCCCTCACGTTGTGTGGCATCGTTGCCGCGATCTTCGCACCCGCCGCTTTTTCCCCGGCCGGGCGCATCCCGACCTCGCACCGAGACACGCCGCCCGTCGGTCGGACGTGCCAGTGCCCGGCGCGCTCCTTCCTCACCACCGGGCCGTCGGCCGGTGGCAGGAGGTTGCATACGATGGTGGCGCCTATTTTCCGCGCGCCGACGGCACCGCACGCCCGCAGCGCACCAGGTGGGCCGTTGACGCGGCGGAGAAATCGAAGGGCGCACGGCTGCATCATTTTGCGGGGGAGTTTCTCCAAGCCCGGATCGGGGCGCCGAGCGTTACAGCCGGCGAACGGAGGTGGGAACGGCGCCGCCACGCGGCAAGCGCGCGGCCGCCCGGCCTGATGTCACTCCGCGTTGGTGGCGTGTCCCAAACCCATGTCAGCCAAGCGCATCCAGCCGCGCCACCAGGTCCGGGCGGTCGATCGAGGTCCAGGTCTGCCACGCCGCCACGACATGCGCCGCCCGCTCAGCGCCGGGGGCGATCCCGGCGAGGCGGTGGTGGGTCCCGCCGATGCTGTACGGCTCCGGGATGCGGGCATACAGCGCCAACGCCTGTTCCCACGCCGCGCGCACCGCGTCGTGGTCCGAGCGCTCCAGCGCGATGTCGCTGATCAGCTCAGCCGCGCGCCGTCGTACGCGGCCGTCCGACCCTCGCGTCGTTCGTCCCCTCCGCGGCGGCCTTTGCCGCTGAGGTCACCGGTCCCCGACTGCGAGCCTGTGCGCGGCCATCCAGGCACGCGTGCCGAAGATGCCCGACACCAGCGCCGGCACATAAAGATCGACGTCGAGCGCCGGCCAATGCAGGTTGAAACCAACCCCGTCGACCTCGACACGAGTCAGGTCCGCGTGACTTGCGCCCTGCAGGTCCTGCACCATTTGCGCCGGAAACGCATAGGCGCAGCCGTTGGTTAGCTCGACCACCACGCGGCCCGTCGCCCGATCATACCGCGCGGCAGTCGCGTGAGGCTCGGTTTTCAGCATCTTGCGGCCCCGCGCCTCGGCGGCCTTGAGCTCCGTGTCAGTCACGCCGGCCATGGATACGCTCCCACTCCCGCAAGAAGATGTCCTGCCGTTCGACCACCTCGGCGATCAGGCGTCGCAGGGCCGATCGCCGGATGCCGATACTGTATATCACCACGGGCGCGCCGCCGGGCCCCAGAAGATTGACCTTCGCCTGTCCGTCCCCGGTGATGTGGATGTGCGCCGGTTCGTGATCGAGCGTGTAGATGACGAAGCGGAACCCGTGCGCGCGATGGACGACAACCACGACGGAGGATGCTCCGACAACAGGGTGTGCCAGGATTGGCCGCAATCAGCGCCGTGCCACCTGCGCCCACCGGAAGATAGTTGCCCGGGATGGTTGAGAATTCGTTTGCGCCGCTATTTTGTCGCCAACTTCGCGGCCACCCGCACTGGCCTCGCGTCGTCGCGGCGCCACGCGGAACCGAGCGTGAGTTACGAAACTCGGGCCAACCCAGCACCCAACCTCAAGCCGACCTCTGAAGATTGACAACTGAAAACCGACGACTGCCCCTACGCCGCCTTGTGCCGCTCGCGCAGGAACTGGAAGAACTCCACCCCCTCGCGCAGCCGCCGCTTCATCATTTGCGGGCTGCGCACCATCTCGCCCACGATCGAGGCAATCTTCGGCGCGCGGAAATAGAACCGCTTATAGAACGTCTCCACATTGTCGAAAATCTCGGTGTGCGACAGATGCGGATAGCTCAGCGGTGCGATCTGCACGCCGTGATCATCCACCAGTTCCGCATGATCGGCGTCCAGCCAGCCGTTCTCCACCGCCTGGCGGTGCAGGAACGTCCCCGGATACGGCGCCGCCAGCGACACCTGGATCGTGTGCGGATTGATCTCGGTGGCAAACCGGATCGTTTCCTCGATCGTCTCCCGCGTTTCCCCGGGCAGCCCGAGGATGAACGTCCCGTGGATCTTGATCCCCAGCTCATGGCAGTCCTGGGTGAACTTCCGCGCCACCTCGATCCGCATGCCCTTCTTGATATTATACAGGATCTGCTGGTTGCCGCTTTCATACCCCACCAGCAGCAGCCGCAGCCCGTTGTCCTTCAACACCTTCAAGGTATCGCGCGGCACGTTGGCCTTGGCGTTGCACGACCACGTCACGCCCAGCTTGCCCAACTCCCGCGCGATCGCCTCGGCGCGCGGCAGGTTGTCGGTGAACGTATCGTCATCGAAAAAGAATTCCCGAACTTGCGGGAACAACCGTTTCGCCAGCGCGATCTCCTCGGCCACATGCCCGGGAGACCGCACGCGATACCGATGCCCACCCACCGTCTGCGGCCACAGACAGAACGTGCAGTGCGACTTGCAGCCGCGCCCGGTATACAGCGACACATACGGATGCAGCAGATATCCAATAAAATAGTCCTCGATCCGCAGGTCGCGCTTGTAGACCTCGGTGACGAACGGAAGCTGGTCCATGTCCTCCAGGGTCGCGCGGTCCTTGTTGTGCTGGATCACCCCGTTGGCATCCCGGAACGAGATACCGTCAACCGCCGCCCAGTCCCGCCCCTCGGCGACCTCCTTGATGGTGAAATCGAACTCGTTGCGGGCGACAAAATCGATCGGAGCGCCCTCGGTCAGGCTTTCCGCCGGCTGCACCGCCACCTTGGCGCCGACGAAACCGATCTTTATCGCCGGGTTGGCATCCTTCAGCGCCGCGGCCACCTTCACGTCGGCGGCGAACGAGGGCGTCGACGTATGGATCACGCACAGCTCATGCTCGCGCGCCGCCTCCAGCACCGCGGGCAGCCCGATCCCCGCCGGTGGCGCGTCGATCAGCCGGCTGCCCGGCACCAGCGCGGCCGGCTGGGCCAGCCAGGTCGGATACCAGAAGCTGCGGATCTCGCGCTTCGCCTGGTAGCGCGAGCCGGCGCCGCCATCGAACCCGTCGAACGACGGGGGCTGCAGGAAAAGCGTCTTCATCATGATGTCCCATCCTCCCCCTTCCCTTGAGGGCCTGGGCCACGAAGCGGACCAACGCCGGGGCGAGGGGGCAAGCCGGCACCGCGCGTGCCCGCCTCGCCCTCCCCCTGACCTTGGTCCGCTTCGTGGCCCAAGCCCTCGAAGGCAGGGGCAAATCGATCTGTCTCGCCATCGTCGGCATGCAGCGCCTCGCCGCGCCAGTCCACCGCCCGCCCGGCATAGCTGGTGAGCATCACGGCGACCGACAACAGCTCCCGCACCGGCAGAAGCCAGAGCGGCGCGCGGAATGCAAGTCCCCGGGGAATTTGGGCCAGCAGCGGCAGCAGCGCCCGGTCGATCACGCGGGCGGCCAGCGCGCGGGTCACCCAGGCGGTCTCGAACAGGCTCCAGGTCCACAGCGCCCCGCCCGACAGCGCCAGCGCCAGCAGCGCCCAGGCGATCGGGTATTGCAGCACCGAGGCGGCAAACTGCCCCGGCACCAGCGCGCGGATGGTGCGCGCCCAGCGCAGTTCGTGGCGCCACAGCGCGCCGAGCCTGGCCTCGGGCACCGTCGTCGCCGGCACCGTGTCGGCCAGCGCCACCGCCAGCCCCAGCGCCCGCACGCGCCGGCCCAGGACGTTGTCGTCGGCCAGATGGTCGACCAGCACTTCCAGCCCGCCGATGCGCGCCAGCGTCTCGCGCCGCAGCGCCATGGTGGCACCGAGGCAGTCCTGTCGCCCCAGCGCGCGCGACAGCACCGCGCCGGGCAGGAAGCTGTGAGTGATCTGCATCGCCGCCAACCGCTCGACCAGCGCACCGGTGGCCGGCAGCCCGGCATACAGCGTGCAGGCCAGCCCGGTGCCCGGCACGTCCAGCGCCGCGACGACGCGTGCCAGCCAGTCCGGCGCCACGTGCAGGTCGGAATCGGCGATCACCAGCACCTCGTGCTTCGCCGCCGGCAGCATGTTGATCAGGTTGCCGATTTTGGGGTTCGCCCCATGCCGGCGCGGATCGACCACCACGGCGATATCGACTGCGGGAAACCGCGCCCGCAGCCGCTCGACCACCTCCAGCGCCGGGTCGTCGGCACGTGCGGCGCCGAACACCACCTGGAAGCTCGGATAGGTCTGCGCGCAGGTGGAGGCCAACGCCGCCTCCAGCAACGGCTCCGCGCCATGCAGCGGTTTCAGCACGCTGATCCCAGGCGAAACGCCAGGAGGCAAATCCCGCCCCGTCAGCGCAGTGGCGACGGCCTCACTCCGCGCGCGCACCGCATCAGCGGCAAAGCGGCGCGTCAACCAGGCGCCGACGACCGCCTGCGCGATGCCAGCCGCCGCCGGGACCGCGGCAGCCAGGGCGAGGAGCGAAACCATCCAGCCCGCGCATATCATACCTGCCGAAGGTGAACGACGGTGAGGTTATCGCTGGACGACCTTCGGCAGAGAATGCGACGACTCGTCCCCGCTCACACCGCGCCGCGCAGCCGCGGATCCAGCGCGTCGCGAATCCCGTCGCCTAGTAAATTGAACGCCAGCACCGCCAGCGTGATCGCCGCCCCCGGGAAGAGCACCAGCCACCACGGCGGCACCAGTCCGGAGTTCAGCGCGTCGGCCAGCATGTTGCCCCAGGTCGGCATCGCCGGCGGGATGCCCACGCCAAGGAACCCCAGCGACGCCTCGATGATGATCGCCACCCCAAATTCGTGGTTGCCTGTTCGTCCGAGGACCTGCCGCCCGGTTATCATCACCGAGCGACCTTGTGTTGGATTTCCCAGACATAACCAAAAGGGCGCAATTGGGGCGGTTTATTGGAGAGGAAGCACATCACGTATGATGACACAATTCGCTCCCGCACCGGGCGACCCTCAATTTCATCCAGTATGCCCGGATAGGCCACCGCCATTGGATCGGGGTATCCACCAGCCGGGTTGTCCATCCTTGATGCAGCCTCGATATCCTTGACAGCACTTGATCGGTCACCCAATTCTAATGAGGCCATCCCTCGGTAAAAGTAGGTCCGCGCGTGAGTGCCATCCGCCTCGATCACGCGCGAGAAATCCTTGACAGCATCTTGGGTTCGCCCGCTCTGCCATTCTGTCAATGCAAGCAGGTAATAAACTTGATTTTTTATAGGGGCATACGGATCTCCCGTGTCGGCGTTAGGGTCGATCTTGACAGCTTTTTGGAAATCAGACATTGCACCATCAAAATCGGTCAAAGCTGCATAAATGAAGCCCCGCGACACCAATGACTGGACGTCGTTTGGATTTTTAGCAAGAGAATTCGTAAGTATATTAATATCCTCGTCGACGAGATTTTTGTCAAACGGTCTATTATCAGTAAAGAAATGTGCCCTCCCGATATCAGAAATATACCGACGGCTGCCACCCTGAAGCTGATTTTGTGGGGAAAACACAAACACAGCTACAACGACAGCAATGATCCCGATCGCAATCGTGATAAGTCGTTTCATCGGACATTCTCCCGCTGATTTTCTCCGGGCCGATTGTAACGGCCTTCTGGGCAATGGCTGCTGTGCCGAAAACGGGTCGTGTTCGGAACAGGGCAGAGGTTGGACGGCCATAATTTTGCGTCGGACCTGCGCACCGAAGACGCTCGCTTCCCACTCAGCGCAGACATTCGAACCCGCGGCACTATCCGCCCCGCCCGCGCCAGTTCATCGAAGGTGAGGCGACATCCGTGCATATCACACCGCGCCGCGCAGCCGCGGGTCCAGCGCGTCGCGAATCCCGTCGCCCAGCAGGTTGAACGCCAGCACCGTCAGCGTGATCGCCGCCCCCGGGAACAGCACCAGCCACCACGGCGGCACCAGCCCGGAGTTCAACGCGTCGGCCAGCATGTTGCCCCAGGTCGGCATCGGCGGCGGGATGCCCACGCCGAGGAACCCCAGCGAGGCCTCGATGATGATCGCCACCCCCAGATGCGTGGTCGCCAGGATCAGATAGGGCGCGATGCATTGCGGCAGGATGTGCCGCGCCATCAGCCGCAAGTTGGAAGCTCCCAGCCCGCGCGCCGCCTCCACATACGACATCTCCTTCAGCGACATCACCACCGCACGAATGATCCGCCCGCCGAACGGAATACGGGTGATGGCAATGGCGACAATCACCGTGCCGGTGCCGGCGCCCAGCGCCATGGCGATCGCCATCGCCAGGATCAGGTCGGGAAACGACTGCAGGAACTCGATGACGCGCTGGCTGGCCATGTCGAACTTGCCGCCGAGGAAGCCGCTGGCCAGCCCCCACACCGCGCCGAACGTGGTGCCCAGCAGCACCGCCCCGAACGCCACCGCCAACGACGCGCGGCTGCCGTAGATCAGCCGGCTGAGCGTATCGCGGCCGATCTGATCGGTGCCGAACCAATGGACCGCATCCGGCGGCTTGGTCATGTGCCGGAAATCCGACTTCAGCGGCGCGTACGGTGCGATCTCCGGCGCCGCGATGGCGATGACGATGATTGTCACCGCAACCACGCCCCAGAACGCCGACAGCGGCGAGCGGCGGGCGAAGTGCCACAGTGCGCTGCCGACCCGAACCGGCAACGATCGCCCCGCCGCGACCTGCGCCGGCAGCTCGCCGAACTCGGGTGCCGTGACGCTCATGCCGGGACTCCATGCTTCATCGGTCCATTCTTCATCGGTAATGGATCCTCGGGTCCAGCCAGGCGATGACCAGATCGACCACAATGTTCAGCACCACGAACACCACGGCATACAGGAACACCAAATTCTGCATCACGAACACGTCGCGCTCGTTCACCGCGGTGAACATCGTCGAGCCCAGCCCCGGCGTGCCGAACGCGCGTTCCACCGGGATCGATCCGGCCAGCACGAACCCCAGCAGGATGCCCGACAGCGTGATCACCGGCAGCAGCGCATTGGGCAGCGCGTGCAGCGTGATCACCAGCCGCCCGCTCAGCCCCTTGGCGCGCGCGGTGCGCACGAAATCCTCCCGCACCACCTCCAGCAGGGACGAGCGTGCCATGCGCGCGATGTACGCCGCCTGGCCGAGCCCCAGCACGACAGCAGGTCCGATGATGATCTGGAAATTGCCCCAGGGATCGGCGAACAGCGACACCCCGGCCATCGGCGCCTTGTAACCAAACCAGAACAACGACGCCAGCACGATCAGCATGCCGAACCAGAAGCCGGGGATCGCCAGGAACAGGATGCTGAAAAACCGCGTGACATTGTCGATCACGCTGTTCGGCCGCAGTGCGCTGAGCACCGCCACCGGAATGCCGACGATCCACGACAGCGCTACCGACAGCAACGCGATCTCCGCGGTGAGCGGCCCGCGCCGCGCGACCGTGTCGGCCACGCTCTCGGCGCGGAAGAACGAATGGCCGAACTGGCCGCGGGCGATATCCAGCACCCAATGCCAGTATTGCAGCGCCAGCGGATCGCTCAGCCCGAGCGCGCTCATGTAGTTGGCGCGCTGCTCGGGTGTGAGCTTGGTGAAGCCCTCGGGCCCGAATATCGCTATCAGCGGATCCCCCGGCAGGATGCGCATCACCACGAAGACGACGATCGACACGCCCACGATGGTGAGCGCGCCGAACGCCAGCCGACGAACGATGTAGCTAAACATCACACATGCAACGACACCTGTGCACCGCGTCCTTGCGCTATTTGTCCAGCCAGAACGTATCGAACCGCACCACGTCGTAGATGCCGAAATAGTCCTTCGGATTATGGCCCTTCACGTAGTTGTAGTAGATGTCGTTGATGTTCTCCCACGCGACCGGCAGCACCGGGGGGTCCTGTTCCATCAACATCTCATCCTCACGCACCAGCGCCAGGCGTTTCGCGGGATCGACCTCCTGATCGATGTGCAACTGGCGATCGTTGAACGCCGCGTTGTCCCATGCCGAGTAGTTCTGCGGCCCGCCACCCTTGTACCAGGCATTGAAGTAGTCCGACGGGTCGAGCAGCGTGGACACCACGGCGCCAATCGCCAGATCGAAATGCCCGCTGGCGACATCGTCGAACCAAACCGACTCTACCACCGTGCGCAAATTGCACTCGACGTTAAGCGATTCCTTCAGCATCGCCTGGATCGCCTGCGCCCAGATCTTGAAGCTGGCGACGTCGCGGACCAGGAAGTCCAACCCCTTGAGGCCATCCGCATGGCCCGCCGCCGTCATCAGCGCGCGCGCTTCCTGCATCGCCGGTCCGTTGTCCTCCTGATAGCCGACCCGCTTGGCCATTTCCGCCGGCGGTGTGGCGAAGTCGGAGAACGGATAGATGAACCCGCCGACCCGCATCGGGGTCACGTCCTTCACCACGTCGATCAACACCGGCCGGTCGAACGCCAGGTGCAGCGCGCGGCGCACCCGCGGATCATCCAGCGGCTTGTGCTTGAGGTTGACCCAGGTCCCCTGGATCACGCTCTGGTTGAACGTGGCGGTGGACATCCCGGGCGTCGCCTTGGCCTTGCGCGTGGTCACCGGATCGACGATGCGCGCGTAATCGACGCGGTTCGACAGGATCGCCGAGCCCAGCTCGGTCGAGAACGGCAGCGCGTGGTAGAACTCGATGCCGTCGAGGTACGGCATCCCGGTGTTCCAGTATGCGGTGTTCTTCTCCATCACCCAGACTTCGTTCTCCACCCGCCGCTTGGACTTGTACGGGCCGGTGCCCGGAATGATTTCGACCTTGCGCAGGTTGTAGTTGTTGTCCTCCAGCGTCTTCTTGCGAAAGATCACGTTCCAGCCGCTGGCAAACGCCGACATGATGAAGTTCGCCGGGCGCGGCTGCGACAGCTTGAACTGCACGGTGTATTTGTCGGGCGTGGTGATCGACTCGACCGTCGAGAACAGGATGCTGCGCGGAATCAGGATCCCCGGCGGCGGCTTGCAAATGCGGTCGTACGTCGCCTTGATGTCATCCGAGGTCAGTTCTGCGCCGTCATGGAACGACACGCCCTTGCGCAGCGAGAACGTATAGGTCTTGCCATCCTTCGCGATGTCCCAGCTATGCGCCAGGTCCGGGATGATGGTCTGGCCGCTGTCGCGCGGATCGCGGCGGACCAGGTTGTCGAACATGCAGCCCTGCGACCCCAGGCTGTTGATGGTGCCCGACTGGTGCACGTCGAAATGCGGCGGACGGCTGGTGATCGCATAGCGCAGCACGCCGCCACGCTTCGGGTTCGGCTCCGGCGCCGCGAGCTGGAATTTCGACCCGTCGTATTGCATCGGGATGTCGGCCGCCAGGCCGTAGCGCGGGGCCAGCCCATACAGCCCCGCCAGCGTCGCGGCGCTGCCCGTCAGAAAGCCACGCCGGCTCCAGCCCGGACGCATCGACCCGGCCGGACGCGATTGATCCTCGGCACGCATGACGTGTTACCTCCCGTTTTGCCTTTTCATTATTCCCGCCGGTGTGCTCTGATGGCTCATCCGTCGGCGCCTTGCGACCAAAATAACAGACGGGGGATAGGGAGTCACTTGTTGAATCATAACGACGCCGCGCCTGCGGCGGCCGGCGCCATCGCCACGCCGCCGGCCCAACCGATTCTGCCGGCCCAATCAATTCTCGAGGTGGACAACCTCAGGACGCACTTCTTCACCGCCGACGGCGTCGTGCCGGCGGTGGACGGCGTCTCCTACAGTGTCGGCGCCGGCGAGACGCTGGGCGTGGTGGGCGAATCCGGCTGCGGCAAGAGCGTCACCGCGCTGTCCATCCTGCGCCTGGTCGCCAGTCCACCGGGCCGCATCGTCGGTGGCGCCATCCGCTTCCAGGGTACCAACCTGCTCGACCTGACCGAGCCGGAAATGGAGCAAATCCGCGGCAACGATATCTCGATGATCTTCCAGGAGCCGATGACCTCGCTCAATCCGTTGCAGACCGCGGGGCAGCAGATCAGCGAGGCGGTCGCCTTGCACCAGGGCCTGTCGCGCCGCGACGCCAGCGACCAGGCGGTGGAGATGTTGCGCCGCGTGCACATTCCGGAACCGGAGCGACGTGCCCAGGCCTATCCGCACCAGCTCTCCGGCGGCATGCGCCAGCGCGTGATGATCGCCATGGCGCTGTCTTGCAACCCGAAGGTGCTGATCGCCGACGAGCCGACCACCGCGCTGGATGTCACCATCCAGGCGCAGATCCTCGACCTGATGCGCGAGCTGCGCGAAACCTTCGGCACCGCAATGGTCCTGATCACGCACGACATGGGTGTCGTCGCCGAGAATGCCGACCGTGTGGTGGTGATGTACGCCGGCCGCAAGGTGGAGGAAGCGCCGGTCGACGACCTGTTCGAACGTCCCGCGCATCCCTATACGCGCGGCCTGCTCGCGTCGATCCCACACCTCGATGCGCCCGCGCGCGCCGGTCCGGCGCGGTCGCGGCTGAACGAGATCAAGGGCATGGTACCGGTGATGTCGCGCCTGCCGCCGGGCTGTGCCTTCGCCCCGCGCTGCGGCTTCGCCACCGATCAATGTCACGCCGCCGCTCCACCGCTGACCGCGGTGCGCGACTTCCATGTCGTCGCCTGCTGGCACGCCGATCGCTTGGCGGACACCGCTGCATGACCGCGCCCTCCTTGCTGCCCCCCGCGCTGCCCCCGTTGCCCCCGTTGCTGAGCGTGCGTCATCTGAAAAAGCACTTTCCGATCCACCAGGGCGTGTTTTCACGCGTCGCCGGCCAGGTGCGCGCGGTGGACGGCATTTCGTTTCATATAGATCGCGGCGAGACACTTGGCCTGGTGGGCGAGAGCGGCTGCGGCAAATCCACCGCCGGGCGCACCCTGCTGCGCCTGCTGGAACCGACCGCGGGACAGATCCTGGTGGGCGGCGAGGACATCACCGCGCTCGACGCGGCGGCGCTGCTGCCGTTCCGCCAGCGGATGCAAATGATCTACCAGGACCCGTACGCCTCACTCAATCCGCGCATGACCGCCGGCGAGATCGTCGGCGAGCCGTTGACCATCCACCGCACCTGCCCGCCGGGCGAGCGCAAGGATCGTGTCGCCGCGCTGTTCACCCGCGTCGGACTGAGGCCCGCGCTGATGAATTCCTATCCGCACGAGTTCTCCGGCGGCCAGCGCCAGCGCGTCGGCATTGCCCGCGCGCTGGCGCTGAACCCGGAGCTGATCGTCGGCGACGAACCGGTGTCCGCGTTGGACGTTTCGATCCAGGCACAGATCATCAACCTGATGATGGACCTACAGGACGAGTACCGGCTGTCCTATTTGTTCGTCGCCCACGACCTGGGCGTGGTCGAGCACATCAGTCACCGCGTGGCGGTGATGTATCTCGGCCGCATCGTCGAGATGACCGACAAGGTCAGCCTGTTCGAGGCGCCGCTGCATCCCTACACCGAGGCGCTGCTGTCCGCGGTGCCGATCCCCAAGGCGCGGGCACGCGGACGCAAGCGGGTGATACTGACCGGCGACGTGCCGAGCCCGATCAACCCGCCGTCAGGGTGTCATTTCCACACGCGATGCCCATACGCGATGCGTCGCTGCCGGAACGACGAGCCCGCGCTGCGCGAGGTCTTGCCGCGTCACTGGGCGGCGTGCCACCTGCACGATGCGGGCGTGCGCCTGCCGTTGGCCAAGGCCGAGACGTAACGTTCTCCCGTTCTCCCCCTCCCCTTGAGGGAGGGGGGAGGGGGAGGGGTCGTGCCCGCGTCGCACCGAAGCTTCTCGCGCGTCGACCCCTCCCCCAACATTGGTCCGCTTTGCGGCCCAAGCCCTCAAGGGGAGGGGGAGAATTTTTTCGCAACGCGCCCCCGCCGTCTATGCCTTCCGACGGAGCCGCTTGGCGTTGGCCCGCGCACGCACGACAAAAGGTGCCAGCACCGCGGCGTGGCCCAACCCTGCCATGAGAGCGGCCGTCGATATTTGCACTGCCGCCGCCTTCTCGGCAGCCATGCGCTGATATTCGGCTGCCGTGCATGTGCCCTGAGCCATCATCAGGGTGCGCCGCAGGATCGTCTCCCACGACGCCATCGTTAGCTGTGCCATCATCATCGGAAGCGCATAGGTTGCGTCGCGGGCAGGTTTTCTCATGGGCCTTAAATAAGGATCACAATTCCGGCCACAAGGGGCGCCTTCATCTGTCCAGTGCCGAACCCCAGGGTCACCCGCTCACGCTGTGAACCGGTTGGTGCGATTCCCTGACGTCCCCACCCGGTCGTTGCCACGCTGCGGCTCTCGATGCGGAGCCAGTCCAAATCCTGACAATCCCCGACGTTGCTGACTCAGGTGGTCATCGCTAGAGCACGTTCACGCTGACCGGAATCGCCGATCCCACCTGTCACAGCCCCCACCTGTCATAGCCCCCACCTGTCATTGCGAGGAGCGTAGCGACGAAGCAATCCCCCACGGCAGGGGATTGCTTCGTCGCTACGCTCCTCGCAATGACAGGGTACGTTTCCGGTCAG
>PLXO01000274.1 GCA_003151425.1 Acetobacteraceae bacterium | reverse complement strand
CCCGACCAAAATGATAGTCGCTGGCGGGTTGGCCCGCGCGGCCGCGTTCAGGCCGGATCGTATTTCCGGCAGAATGCCCCGGCATCGAGCCGGCGAAAGTCCTCCAGCCCCTCGGCCAGCCGGGATCGCGCCCAGTCCCACCAGGCGATCCGCTGCAACGCCTCGACGATCTCGGGCGCGAAGCGAAAGCGCACCACGCGCGCCGGCACGCCGACGACGACCGCGAACGGTGGCACATCCTTGGTCACCACCGCCCCCGCGCCAACCGCCGCGCCGGTGCCGATCGACACGCCCGGCAGCACGATCGCACCATGGCCGATCCACACGTCATGCCCGAGTGTCACGCGATACGATCGCCGCCAGTCGAAGAACCCGGCATCGTCCGCGCCCAACCCATACGCCGAGGACCGGTAGGTGAAATGGTTCAGTGCGACGCGGTCGAGCGGGTGGTTGCCGGGATTGATCCGCGTCTGCGCGGCGATCGAGCAGAACCGGCCGATCTCGCTGTAGATGACGTCGGCGTCGTTCACGACATAGGAATAGTCGCCGAAGCTGCTTTCGGCGATCCTGGTGCGCGCGCCCACCTCGCAGTAGGCGCCGAACCGGCTGTCGCGCACCTGCGCGGTGGCATGGATGAACGGCTCCGGACCGAGTCGCTTGGGTGCGGTGGCGGGGTCCTGGAACACCGGCGTCTCCGTACTATGCGGCGACGCTTGCCCGCTGACGATGACAAGAGGATGACACGCGCCGGACAGTTCGGTGACAGGACCAGACCGTCTGGCAAACTCATCCATGCCACCACGCGGCACGGCCCCGGCGGATGTGATGCCAGCCGCCCGAAGGTTCGACACTTCGCTGGGTCGTCGGGCGGCCGGTATCAGGCAGCCGCCCTTCGCCGACCGAGCGCCTCGATCGCGCGACCGACGCGCTCGGCCGTTGCGTCGTCCTGGTGGAACACCACCGAGAGCACCAAGCCGTCGCAGCGCACCACGCGCCCGACCACGGCACCGCCGCCGTTCGGCAGGTCGAGCTCGATCTCCTGCCCCGCCGACAGCCGCCACGCCCCGGCCACCGCCGCCCCGCCGCGCGAGATGTCGCGCAACGGTGCCTTCCTATCGGCCTGCCCGGGGATCCGCACCGTCACCGCCGCGCCATTGCCGGGAACCCGCTCATGCCGGCGACGGTCGCCGCTGTCATCGCGCACCGCAACCAGGAACTGGTCGATCTCGGCGCGCATGGAAGTTGCCTCGCGCCCGATCGTGGCGACGCCATCGAGCACGGTGCGGCTGACGCGGCCGGCCTCATCGGCCGCGTCGACCACCTCCGTCATGGCCTGCGCCGCCTGACGCGTGGCGATCGACACCGCCTGGACGTTCGACGCGATCTCGCGCGTCGTCACGCTTTGCTGCTCCACCGCGGCCGAGATCGCGGTCGTCACCGTGTCCATGCTGCCGATGATCGAGCCGATCTCGGTCATCGCCGCCACCGCGCCCTCGGTGGCACCGCGCACCGCCAGGATCTGCGCATCGATCGCGGCGGTGGCATCGGCGGTTTGCCGGGCCAGCGCCTTGACCTCGCCGGCGACGACCGCGAAGCCCTTGCCGGCCTCGCCGGCGCGTGCTGCCTCGATGGTCGCGTTCAGCGCCAGCAGGTTCGTCTGGTCGGCGATGCCGTCGATCAACCGGACCGCCTCGCCGATGCGCAATGCCGCGTCGGTGAGACCCTGCATCATCGCGTGGTTTGCCGCCGCCCGATCGCTGGCCGTGCGCGCCACGTGCGCGGCCGTTGCCACCTGTCGCACGATCTCATCGACGCTAGCGGTCATCTGCTCGATCGCCGCGGCGATCGATGTCAGGTCCTGCGAGGACTGCCCGGCGCGCTCGGCCGTGCCGGCGGCCTGGGTATGTGCCCCGGCGGAGGCCATCGACATGGCGCTCGCCGCCTCGCTCATGCTGTCGGTCGAGCGGGCGAGCGCAGCCATGACCCCGGACACCGACGTGCCGAAATCCTGCGTCAGTTGCTCCATCGCGGCATGCCGGCGTTCCTTTGTCACGCGCGCGGCCGTCTGCTCGGCAGTCAGCCGCTCGGTCTCGATGGCGTTTTGCTTGAACACCTCGACCGCGCAGGCCATTTGGCCGATCTCATCGCGGTCGCCGGCGCCCGGGATGCCGATCGTCAGGTCCCCGTCGGCCAGGCCGCGCATCGCACCGGTCAACCGGTGAACGCGCCCGGAGATGCCGCGCGCCAGCAGCGTGCCGATCGCGCCCACCAGCACGACGGCCAGCACCCCGGCGATCCCGATCATCCATCCCATCGCCTGGCGCGCACCATTGAGCCGGGCGAGATCCCGCGCCGCCGCGTCCTTCTGGTACGCCGCGAGCTGAGTCACGCGCTTGGTCATCTCCGTCTCGGCCGCCGCAAACGGTCCATTGAGCACGGCGACGGCCTGATCCTGGGCGAAGCTCGCGCCCAGCCGGAACACCTCGTTCGCCGATTGCGCTGCGGTCGTGACGCTGGCATCCACGTCGCCGATCAGCTTCGCCAGCGCCGCGTCGTTGGCGCGCAGCTGCGCGGTCAGCGTGGCGCGGATGTCCGTCAGCGACTCATCAAAAGTGGTATGAAATTGCTGCTGCTTGGCCAAATCGAGCTCGGCCGGCACGCGCGCGGTCAAGCCGCGTGCGCGTTCCCACAGCGTCTCGACCCGATCCGCCTGGCTGACGCCCTGCACCCCGCGATAGAGACCGGCGCCGGCAAGGCCCATCTGCCCCGAGGCGTGCACCGCGATCGCGATCAGCAGTGCCAGCAGCAGGACGACCAGCCCGACCAGCAGGTAGAGCTTCGCCGCGATACCGCGCCATCGGTTGGTCATCACGCCGTCTTCCTGCGATCGTCCGACCGGCTGCCGCCGGGCGCGGTCAGTGCGCCGCGGCCGTCGCTGCCTCGATGACTTTGGTGGCGTCCGGCGTGGCCGGGCCCATGGTGACGAGGATCAACGGCTGGCCGATGGTCTGGTCGGTCTTGAGCACGGTGACGCCGGGCTTCACCGATGCGGCCGAGGTCACACCGAAGGCGGTCGGCAACTGCGCCGCCACCTGGGCAATCTGTGACGCGTTCGGCAGCTCGCGCGCCTGTGCGAGAATCGATGCACCGCCCAGCAGGCGGCTTTCCACTACCGAGCGCACGCCGTCGCCCCGTGTGGCGGCGACCACGACGATCGGCTGATCGGCGCCGCCGACCTCGCTCCATTTGGTAATCTTGCCGGACAGGATGTCTGTCACCTGCGCCAAGGTCAGCGTGGTGACCGGGTTCGAGGGATGCACCACGAACGCGACCTGCGCCTCACCGATCTGGTGCCCTACCAGCTTGGCAGGATCGATGCTGCCGGGCGTCTTGGCGTTGGCTGCCGCCACCTCCGCCGCGAGCGGGGCGGAGATCATCGCCATGTCGGTCTTGCCGGCGACCAGGTCGGCGAGACCGCGGCCGGAGCCGTTGGCGACGATGTCCAGGGTTTCGCCGGAAGCCTTTTCGATGTCCGCCTTGTGTGGCACCAGAACAGCGCCGGATACGGTGGTGGAACCATGGATGGCGACGGTGCTGGCCTGGGCGACGGAACCCAGCGCAAGCAAGGCGGCGAGTGTGGTGGCAAGGCCGAGGCGCGGCATCGGTCGTCTCCCGGGGTTGGGTTCAGTGGGACGACCGGTTCTCGGGCAAAAGACCTAAGCAACGTTTAACGGCAGCAACGTTTAACGGCAGCAACGTTTAACGGCGCGGCTGGCCGGCGGGCGCCCGGGCCGCCGCTAGCCGGGAGCGCCCGGGCCACCGGCGCTGCAACATGCCGGCCTGACTTCGGGCGTTTGACGGGCCGCCCGGCTCAGCAGAGCGGATTTCAGCGGAACGGGTTCATGATGACCACGCCCTCGACCTGACGGCCGTGCGCAAGATCCTCGGTGTAGAGCGTCGAGCAGCCCAGCGCGCGCGCCGCGGCGATGATGGCGCTGTCCCAATAGGAAAACCCGTGCGCCGCCTTGATCTCCAGGGCTGCGTCCAGCACCGCCAACGTCATGTCCTGCACCTTGAACCGGCACCACGTGCGGACCAGGCCAGCGGCGAGATCATGCGGCAATCGTCCAACCCGGGTGGGACGGGTGGCCTGGACGTAGAACTCCTGCAACACCTGGACCGACAGTGCCCCATCGTCCCGATCCAGCAGCGCATCCGCCTGCGCCCGCTTCTTCGCCCCCTCGGGGTGTGGGCTGATCGCATACAGAAGGATGTTGGTGTCGAGAAAGTGCGGCATCGTCAGGCGCCGCGTTCATGGTCCTCGTCGCGGATCAGTGCGCGGTCGTGGAGCTGATCGCGGGTCAGATTGTCGGCAGCGCTGAATCCCCGGGGCACGCGCGCGCGCATTTCGCGCTCCAGGCGCGCGAGCCGCTGAAATTCCGTCTCGCCGGCGCCCAGCTCGACGAGGTAGCGCTTCACCAGCGCGGAGACCGAGGTATCCAGTTCCGCCGCCCGGATGCGGGCGTTGCGGTAGGTTTCGTCGTCCACGGAAACTGTGATATTTTTCATACATTCACAGTATCACGTACCCGCCGCACCAACAAGCCCAACCGGCCCTGCCTCAGTTCAGGAACATCTTCCCCGGGTTCAAAATTCCCCGCGGGTCCAGCGTCGCCTTGATCGAGCGCATCACCGCCAGCGCCTCCGCCCCATGCTCCTGCTCCAGGAACTCGCGCTTGCCGATCCCCACCCCGTGCTCGCCGCTGCACGATCCGCCCAGCGCCAGCGCGCGGGCGACGATCTTCTTGTCCAGCTCCCACGCCCGCGCCAGGCCGTCCGGCTCCGGCGGCACGAGAATGACCGTGTGGAAATTCCCATCCCCGACATGCCCGACGATCGGCGCGGTCAGACCCGAGGCGGCGATATCCTCCTTCGCGCCCAGGATCGCCTCATCCAGCCGCGAGATCGGCACGATCGCGTCCGTGGCGATCCCCCGGTGGCCCGGCTTCAGCGCCAGGCAGGCCCAGTAGGCGTCGTGCCGCGCCTGCCACAGCTTGTTGCGCTCGGCCGCGTCGGTCGCCCAGCGGAAGCCGCGCCCGCCGTACCCCACCGCGACCTCCTCGGCGTGCTGGGCCTGCTCGGCGACCGCGGCGGTGGTGCCGTGGAACTCGAAGAACAGTGAGGGCAGCGCCTCAAGCCCCTGCAGCTTCGAGTAGCCGATGCATGCCTCGATCTGCACCTCGTCCAGCAGCTCCATGCGCGCCACCGGAATGCCGACCTGGAGGATGGCGATCACCGTGTCCACCGCGTCCTTCAGCGTCGCGAACTGGCAGGTGGCCGACGACATCGCCTCGGGGATGCCGTGCAGACGCAACTGGATCTCGGTGATGACGCCGAGCGTGCCCTCCGAGCCGATGAACAGCCGCGTCAGGTCGTAGCCGGTGGCCGACTTGCGCACCCGCCCGCCGGTGCGGATCACCCGCCCGTCGGCCAGCGCCACCGTCAGCCCCATCACGTTTTCCCGAATTGTGCCGTAGCGCACCGCGTTGGTGCCGGAGGCGCGCGTCGCACACATCCCGCCCATGGTGCAGGCCGAGGTCCCGGGATCGACCGGGAAGAACAGCCCGGCATCGCGCAGGTGCGTGTTGAGCTGGTCGCGCGTTACGCCGGCCTCGACCCGGCAGTCCATGTCGGGCTGGCTGACCTGCAGGATGCGCGTCATGCGCGAGAGGTCGAGCGTGATGCCGCCGCGCACCGGGGTCACGTGGCCCTCCAGCGAGGTGCCGGCGCCCCAGGCGACCACCGGGACGTGCTGGGCGTGGCAGAGGGCCAGCAGGCGGGCGGCTTCGTCGGAGGTTTCGACGAATGCGACGGCGTCCGGGAGGACGGGGGGCTGGGTGTCCTGGCCGTGCGAGTGGTGTTCGCGCAGCGTGGCGTTGGTGGTGATGCGGTCGCCCAGGAAGGCGCGGGCGGATTCGATCACGGCGTCGACGGGGCGGGACATCGCGGCGTCCTTGTTGGGGTGGCCGGGGTGACATGCGCGAAATTGGGGGATTTTGCCAGATGTGGGGTGGGGGGTAGTGGGCCAGTTTGAATGGGTGCAAAGGGTCGGATGCGGCGGTTGATGCCAGTGGACACTGCTATCGCCGCTTTGGGTGGGGAGCGGCTGTATCCGCTGGCGACCCCCAACCGCCGGCCTTGGTGGAAATCAGGCCTTCGGACGCGCGGATAGCTTGGAGCATTATCGCGTCATCGGACTTCCATCCGCGTTGACGCCCAACTCCTGATGAACCATGTCGGGCGGCAAACCCAACCAAGGGTGCTTCCTCTCTTCCCAGACCGAGCGCGTTGGCGCGGGAAATGTCGGGTCCGCGAAACAACCCACGGCGACGCCGAGATGGTCGGGTCGCTTGTCGCTGACCCAGTACACCGAGGTGCCGCAATCGGGGCAGAAGTGGACGTGGACCGCGAACCCGGTATCGGCAACACGGGTATAGACTTTGCTCGGACCCTCGGGGCGCACCTGCTCCTTCAAGAAATATGCGCTGGCATGCACGACCGTGCCGGTGCGGCGCTGGCACGCCTTGCAGTGACACAGGTAGGAATTACCCGGTTCTCCCGACCTGACCACACGCAGTGACCGCAATGACATTGTGCGCTTCGTTCCATGACGTTTCCTCCTTGCTTTGGGCCGATACGCCGATGAGACCGAAGCGGTCCGCCGGGAGGTCACCACGGTCACCTCCCGGGATGGACACGGGTCTTGTCTTGCGCGCGCGGATCCGTCGCGGAGCTGGAGGCTCCGTCCGCTACTTTGCGTCGCCGAGCACTTCGCCCACCGTGATCTCGGGAGGATTGGGCAGCAGGGTTGCCATGCTGGTTCGGGCCACGACCTCCCGGGCACGTTGGTTGGCGGCGTCCGCGGACGCCTGACTGTCGAACACGCCGATCGAGGCGATGGAACCGTTGCCGGTGTCGACAATCGTGTAGGAGCGGAAGCCCGGCACCGTGCGCAGCACCGGAAGCAGTTCGGCCATGGCGACGCGGTTGACTTCCTTCACGTCCTTGCAACCTGGGTATTTTCGCATCGTGACGTACATCGTTTTCTCCCTTTGTTGTTCACCGTGGCATTCATCCGGCTCGCATCACTCTGACCGGTCTCCCGGGTCGTCCTGGCCGGTGCGGGCCTTTCCCGACCAGGCGTTAAGCTGACCATCTCGTGGTCAGAGGACCTGCAGTGCGCGCGCGCTGGGCGAATTCTCGCACCATGCCGGTGCGTCGGCGGCGCGCCTTGCAGTGACACAGGAAGGAACTCACCGTTCCCACCGCGCGATCGCGCGCAGCGATCCACATTGGCATTGGGCGAGTTTTTCCATGACATTTCTTCCGTCGTTCGCGACCTGTAGACCCCGAGTCGACCACACCCGCCGAGGACATCACTCTCCTTTGATCTTTGTGCGGCCGAACGAAACTCCGCGAGGAAGCATGCCGATCGCGTGTGCCTCGCGCTCCAGGCTCTCGCGGAAGTCCGGATGGGCAATGCCGATCAGCGCCAGCGCGCGCTCAGGGACCGACTTGCCCTTGAGATTGACGATGCCGTATTCAGTGGCCACGTACATCATGTCCGTCCGAGGCGCTGTCACGATGTTGCCTTGCGTCAGATTGACCACAATGCGGCTGCGCCGCGCGCCGCGCTTGTCGTAGGTCGATGGCAGGCAGATGAATGATTTGCCGCCCTCGGAGGCGTATGCCCCGCGGACAAACTGCAGTTGCCCACCCGTACCTGTCAGGTGCCGGTTGCCGTCGGATTCGGACGCCGCCTGCCCCTGCAAATCCACCTGCGTTGTGCTGTTGATCGCCACGGCGCGGGGATTCTGCATGATAATGTGGGGCGCGTTGGTGTAGTCGACCGGACAACAAAGCATATCTTTGTTGCGATCCAGTGTCGCGTAAAGCGCCTTGGAACCAAGCGCGAACGAATATACGATCTTGCTCGGATCCAGCTTCTTCCGCGCTCCGTTGATGTGGCCGGCATTGTAAAGATCGGCGATCCCATCCGGCAGCATTTCCGAGTGCACGCCGAGATCCTTCACGCCGCTTTCCGCCAGCAATGCACAAACCGCGTTGGGCATTCCACCAATGCCGATCTGCAAGCAGGCCCCGTCCTCGATTTCCCCCGCGATCAGCCGGGCGACGGCACGATCGATCTCGGTCGCCGCGGGATTTGGCAATTCCGGAGGCGACGTGTCGGCGCCTTCGATAACGTAGTCGACTTCGCTCACATGAATTCCGGTGTCCCGTCCGTACACATACGGCAAACCCTTGCTCGTCTCGACAATAACCATTCGCGCGCGCTCGATCACCGCGCGATGCCAGAGATTCGCCGCACTCAGATTGAAATACCCATCTTCATCCATGGGGCAGGTCTTGAGGATGACAATGTCGACGGGGTCGATGAAACGACGATAGTAATCCGGAATTTCGCCGAGATTCACGGGTAGATAATGACAACGTCCGGCATCGTGCTTCTTCCGGTCATAGCCGCCAAAATGCAGATTGAAGAAATGCACATGCTCCCCGGTGGGATCGGCCTCCAGCGGCGCGCGCGGTCTCAACGATATGCAGTTGCGGATTTTCACATCCGTAAGTTCGCGAATGCACGCCCCAAGGGCCGCGTCGAAGACATCCGGTTGGCAAAGCGTGGCACCGTAGTCCAGCCACATGCCGGTCCTCACTAGCCCGGCGGCCGCCTCCGCCGTAACGGATTTCGCCGCGTTGGCGGCAACCCTCATCTTCGCGCTTTCGATTGCCATCCTTATGTCCCCCGACGCCGCTGTGCCTGCAGTTTCAATTTGCTGGCACCGTGGTCATAGCTTAGCGGAATTTTCCGTTTTGTGGCCAAGTGAGTCTCCCAGTTCCTGATCACGCATGCCGCGGCAGGCGCATCCGGTGTTCATTCACCCAAGGCGCGCATGTTGCGCCGCAGCAACGTCGAAGCCAGTTGGCAGCGGGCTTGGAATTCGGCGCAGGTGAAATGCTGCGGGCCATGCTGCACCGCGATATTGTTTGGCCAGATGGCAGCAACCCGTTCCAGGAAGCTGACCGGCGCCAACGGTGCGTGATTGGCCGTGCTGCGAACGCGCAGCTAGACATGGATTGTGGACACTACCTGCCTCCCCTCGGTTGGGTGCCGGCGGCCGCAATTCCCAGGATCAGCGAACCATTTCGTTTCTTGTGACGAAACGCCAGCACGAATTACTGTGGCGTGCTTTGATCTAGATCAAACGATGTCCGAACGTGACTATCGCCGGCTCCCGGCGCTGGCGCCTTGCGCCGATTCACGACCAGTGCCGCCGCCCCTGGACCGACCCTCGATCGCCGTGCTGCCGTTCCCGAACATCGATAGCGATCCCGAGCAGGCGTATTTTGCCGACGACATTACCGAGGAGATCGTCGCGGCGTTCGTGGCTTGTCACGTCAACGGTCGTCTTATCGAAGCGATTTCGCTTCGTGCGACTCGCCGCTCTCGTTTTCCAGGGGTGCGTAAATCAAGCCGATTGTGTAATTTCCGGGGGGTATCACCCAAACAGACGCCCATTCCAGTGCATTGGCGGCGCTCCGCGCACCTATCGGCAGGCACATTGTCGAAGGACCGCTTTGGGTCGAATGCGGCTGTTCAGGCCAAGCGACCCGGCTACCGCGGCCTCCTGTCGATACGCGACCTTCAGGCCGACCCAGTGCCGTCCCAAAAAAATACTAGGAATTATGTCTGTGCACGCCATGTTGGTATAAATAACTCACGCATGGAGACCGCACCCGTGTCCGCACCGCCCCCCGACCTCGCCGCATCACCGGCCAAGCCGCCCTACCCCATCCCGCCGGCGACCTTGCGCGCCATGGTCCTGACGCTTGCCTGCCCGCCGGCGGACGCGCCGGAGAGTGTGTGGCAGGAGGTGGTGCAAGCCGGCCTGGACAAGCTCGCCGCGCTCGACCCACGCGACGCGATCGAGGCCATGCTGGCAATCCAGATCATCGCCGCCAACGCCGGGTCGCTCGACGCCTACCGGCTCGCCTTCGAGCCCGGCACCACGGCGGTGCAGGCGCTGCGGCAGCGGGCCAACGTCGCCTCGCTGGCCCGCTGCATGACCGCGGCGATGCGGCTGCTGAAGCAGAAGCGCGCGCTGCCGGCGGCCCCGGCGCGCGACTGGGGCAGCGCGGCGGCGGACCTGGGCGCGGCGTGGCGGGCGGAGCCGCCTCGCCCTGCCGAACCACCACTGAGCGGCAAGCCAGGCGAGGCACCGCCGGAGGTCATCGTCAAATGGATCGACGAGATCGACGATGCGGAGCTTGCCATCGCGGTTGAGGAGGAGCGCCGCGAGAAGGCCGGCGAGCCGCCGCTGCCGCGGAGCGGGCCGAAGGTGCTCTATCGCTACAAGCCCGAGGACTACATCCATCGCTTCAAGCCCGACGAGCGGGCCGCGCGGCCGTACCCCGGCTGGGAGAACATGACCAAGCCGGAACGTCGGGAATTCTTCGGGTATACGTACGATGGGCCGGTGGCACCGCTGTCGATGCTGACGCCGGAGTCCCAGGCAGCCGCGGCGGCCGGCGAGGAGTGAGCGCGGGCGGCGGTTGACCCCTCGGCGGTGGCATTCGCGCCTGCTCCGAGGTTGGGTGCCGCCGCGGGCATGGCAGGCGCTCCGCCGCCATCTGCCCTTATCCGCGTTCATCTGCGTTCATCCGCGGCTGAAAATCCTTGCTTGCGGGATGGCGAGGGCGCGGGCTTTGGCCGCCAGCCAGGCAGTGAAGAAATTCCAGCCGCAGATGAACGCGGATAAGGGCAGATGGCGGCGGAGCGGGCAGGGGCCGACCGCTGCGCGTTGGCGCACAAGTTGGCCGGTGCCGGCCGCCGGGGAGGTCTCCGGCTCGCAAAGATCGCCGTGCGGAGCCTGCCACCAGGGCGCGGAATGCGAAATTCGTGCAAGGACCCTATGAAGCGGGGCGCGGGCCGGGCGGGCTGGGATGGTCGGGGGCGGACCGGACGGCTCGGCTGCCAGTTGTGGCTGGGCGCGGAATACGAATTTCGTGCAAGGACCCTATGAACCCGGGAGTGGACCGGGAGGGTCGGGCGCGGGCCGGACGACTCGGCTGCCGGTGGTGACCGGGCGCGAAATGCGAATTTCGTGCAAAGACCCTATGAGCCGGGAGACGGGCCGGGCGGGGCTGGGGTGGTCGGGCGCGGGCCGGACGACTCGGCTGCCGGTAGTGACCGGGTGCGGAATGCGAATTTCGTGCAAAGACCCTATGAGCCGGGAGACGGGCCGGACGGGCGGTCGGCGATACGGCAGGCGTGGCAGGTTGAAACCCGCGTTACGCCGGCGCGGCCAGCAGCAGGCGGTTGACGTGCTCCAGCGCGGTGAAGGTCGCGCGCCAGGCAGGGAGGAAGGCGTCCGGGTTCGAGCCCCGCGCGGCCAGCGCGGCGCCGATCTCGGCGACAGTCCGATGGCCGTCGACCAGGCGCAGGATCGCGGCGGCCATGGGCGGCAGCGGGATCGGCGCGCGCAGCCCGTCGAACCCCATGGAGATCGTTCCGTCCGGCTGGATGAAGCCGGCAAGCTGCTCGCCGGTCACCTCGCGCCCGATCGGCACCGTGTCCGGCGCCATCGGATCGGCTCGTTGGCGAGATGGATCAGCGGCGTCGCCGGGCGCGTCGGCCCGCACGCAATAGACGATATGGGCGCTGATGTTGCCGGTCAGCGCCTCGGCCAGCGCGGCGCGGGCGGTCGGGTCCAGCGCCTCGGCCCGGGCGCGCAGCTTCGGATCGGGCAGCCAGACCGTCGGATCGTAGCGCATCGGCTCGACCCAGCAGGCGACGCGCAGGCCGGCCCCATTCAGCAGCGCGACAAGCTGCGGCACGGTGAAGGCGCGGTCGCGCGGGTTCAGCAGCAGGTCATACAGGCCGGGATCGCCGCCGTTCACGTGGTCCTCGACGAAGCGGTTAGCCCGCAGCCAGGCGGTCGCCGGCAGGTGGCGCATCACCCGGCGCGCCACGTCGAGGCGCGCGGCCGGCCGCTGTTCGGCCGGGGCCAGCAGGCGCAACGCATCCTGCACCATGTAGACGCCGGTGCGCCCGTGCGGCGCGTAGACCATCAGCCCCAGCCCGCCGCCGGGCGCCAGCACCGAGGTCAGCGCGCGCAGCCCCTCGGCCGGGTCGGGCAGATGGTGCAGCACGCCGCAACAATCGATGTAGTCGAACGGTCCCAGCCCGGAGCCGGGCAGGTCGAGCAGCGAGCGGCTTTCCCAGACGATGTTGGTCAGCCCGCGGACCGCGGCCCGGGACTGGGCGAGCTTCAACGCGCCGGCGGAGCGGTCGAGCCAGGTCACCGATCCCGGGCGCCCCGCGGTCGTCATCTGCTGTGCCAGCATCAGCGTGCCGTCGCCGGTGCCCCCGCCGGCGATCAGCGCGTGCAGCGGGCGGGCGGCGGAGCGTTGGGCGCCGAAGATCCAGTGGTCGATCTCGCGCAGGTGGCCCGGGCTGCCGACCACCAGCCGGCGAGCTTCGTCGCGCGGGTCGCGCTGCGGGTAGGGGAACGCCTCGTATTGCGCCGCGAGCTGGGCGTCGGTTGCGTCGGTCATGCCCGCGGCATAGACCGCCGGCACGATGGAGGCCAGATGATGGGACCGGACGGCGGGGTCAGATGACCGGGCCAGATGACGGGGGCGGTATGACGGCGGCCAGGACGCGCGGCTATTTCGGCATCGGCGTCGAAGGGGTGTCCAAGGCGGCCAACGTCGGCGCGCTGTTGCGCACGGCGCACGCGTTTGGCGCCGCGTTCTGCTTCAGCGTGGGCGCCGGCTGGGACGCCCGCGCGGCGCGCCTCGCGGACACCGCCGAGACACCCACGCACGTGCCGCTGTGGCGCTTTGCCGATCTGACCGCCATGGAGCTGCCGCAGGGCTGCGTGCTGGTGGGCGTCGAGCTGCTCGACGACGCGATCGATCTGCCGTCCTTCCGCCATCCGCTGAACGCGGCCTATGTGCTGGGACCGGAGCGCGCCGGGCTGTCGCCGGCGTTGCTGGCGCGCTGCCGGCACGTGGTGCGCGTGCCGACCCGCTTCGCGCTGAACCTGGCGGTGGCCGGCGCGCTGGTGCTGTACGACCGGCTGCTGCAGCATGGCCGGTTCGCCGAGCGGCCCGTGGGGAGTGCATTGGAAAGCCGATCGGCCAGTACATTCGGTAGCCCGATGGGTCGTGCCGGGGTGGCGGACCCGCCGGACTCCGCGCGGCATGGCGCGCCGCGATTCCGTCGGACGTTGCCCGACTGGCTGAAGGCCGCCGCGGATGCGGACAAGTGAACCGCCACGGACGCAGACAAGTGATTCGCGCCCGGCAGTTGTCCCGGCGCGGCACAGACCATATCTGTCGCGCCATGCGCATCCATCCGTTGCTGCCCGCCGCCATTCTGGCCTGCCTCGCGATCCCGGCGATGGCACAGGCACCGAAGCCGCCGGCCCACCCGCCCGCCGCCGCCGCCGCCAACGCGCCGAAGAAGCTCGGTGCGTTCGAGGAGTGGACCGCGGCGACGCACCAGGAGGGAGGCACCACGGTCTGCTATGCCTTCACCTATCCATCGCACTCGGTGCCCACCGTATCCGGACGCGGCGAGGTCGTGCTGACCGTCACCGAACGCCCGACCGGGCGTGACGAGGTGGCGCTGAGCGCCGGCTTCGCCTACGCGGCGGGCGCCACCGTGACGGTGCAGGTCGACCAGACCGGGCTCGATTTCTACACCGCCCAGCGCAACGCCTTCGCGCGCGACGGCAAGGCAGTGATCGCCGCCTTCGCGAAGGGCAGCACGGCGCAGGCGCGCTCCCCAGGGCCGCGGGAGACGCCGGTGGTGGACACGTTCAGCCTGCGCGGATTCAGTGCCGCCTACGCGGCGATCAACAAGGCGTGCCCGGCGAAGTGATGCTGGCCCAGGCCCCTGGTCCGACGCCCAAGCGCACCGCCGGTCCCATGCGTGATGCCGCGTGTGATCGCACGGATGATGTCACGCGTGGGGCCGTGCATGATCGCGCGGGCGATTCCATCGGCGATCCCACGGATGATCTCACGCTCGATCCAGCCGGCGATCTAACGGGGGCGGAACGGGCGCGCATCCTCGCCAAGTCGGCGCTGTTCGATCCGCCGCCGGCGCTGCTGAAAGACGGACGGCGCGACCTGGTCGGCCTGTCGCGCGCGGAGCTGGCGGCGGCGGTCGCTGACATCAATGAGGCGCCGTTCCGCGCCAAGCAGCTCTGGCACTGGATCTACCATCGGGGGGTGACCGGGTTCGATCGGATGTCGACCATCGCGCGGCCGCTGCAGGCGAAGCTGGCGGCGCATTTCGTGGTGGGCCGGCCGCAGACGGTGACCGCGCAGCTCAGTGCTGATTCGACACAGAAATTCCTGTTCCGCTTCCGTGATGGGCAGGAGGCCGAGACGGTCTACATACCGAGCCCGGAGGAGGATCGTGGCGCGGTCTGCGTCTCGTCCCAGGTGGGGTGCACGCTGTCCTGCCGGTTCTGCCACACCGGGACGCAAACGCTGACGCGCAACCTGGGTGCGGCCGAGATCGTCGGGCAGTTCATGGCGGCGCGCGATGCGTACGCGGAATGGCCGGATCAGGGGGCGGGGCCCCGGGTGGGCCCCCTGGCGGGCAACGGCGGCGCGCCTGAGGATGGCAAGCCGGCCGATGGCAAGCCCAGAGATGGCAAGCCCGGTGACGGCAACACCGGCCGGCTACTATCCAACATCGTGTTCATGGGCATGGGCGAGCCGCTGTACAACTACGTCAATGTCGCCAAGGCGATCACGATCCTGATGGACAATGAGGGCATCGCGCTGTCGCGGCGGCGCATCACGCTGTCGACCTCGGGCGTGGTGCCGATGATGGATCGTGCCGGGACCGAACTGGGCGTGAACCTGGCGGTGTCGTTGCACGCGGTGCACGACGATCTGCGCGACGAGATCGTGCCGCTGAACCGCAAGTATCCGATCGCCGAGCTGCTGGCCGCCTGCCGGCGCTACCCCGGGGCGTCGAACGCGCGGCGCATCACGTTCGAGTATGTGATGCTGAAGGGGATCAACGATACGCCTGCGGATGCGCGGGAGCTGGTGCGGCTGATCGCCGGAATGCCGGCCAAGGTGAATTTGATTCCGTTCAATCCGTGGCCGGGGAGTGGCTACGAGACCTCGACGGCGGCGGCGATCGAGCGGTTCGCGAATATCGTGATGGATGCGGGGTTTGCCTCGCCGGTGCGCAGCCCGCGCGGGCGCGATATTCTGGCGGCGTGCGGGCAGTTGCGGACCGAGAGCCGACGGGTGCGGGCGGGAGCGTGATGGGCCGGTTGGATGGTGCGAGACCATTGTCAATTTGCCCGGCGACCACATTTGCAAGTGGCGAAATGCGGTCAGCCCCGACCCTGAAAGTGGCCACGGTCAGCCCATGGGGTCGGGTGCGTTGGCCTGGGCGTGTCGCGGCAAGCCAATGACGCGAATAGGCGGCAATGAGCAGCGATTCCGAAAGAGTTGTCCGTTTCGGCTGGCGGTATCAGATGGCGAGCGGCTGATACCCCTTCGGGGCCTCCTGCATCAGCCCCAGCGTGTGCCCGTCCGGGTCACGGAAGAAGGTCATCCACAAATCGTGGTCGTCCATGCGTGCGATCAGATGTGGCGAGTCGTCGAAGCTGACCCCGCGGCCGCGCAGTTCGCGCACGGCCAACGCTATGTCAGCGCAACGAAAGTAGATCGCCGAGCTGCGTGGCGCGCTGGTCGGATCGCCGGTCTTTTCCAGCATCAACCGCACCCCGGCGCAATCGAAGAAGGTCAGGTCGCCGAAACGATAGAGCTGCCGCAGGCCGAGCGCAGTGCGGTAGAACGCCTCGGCGCGATCGACGTCGGTGACCGGCAGGGCAATCTGGCCGATATGGTTAAGGTCAAGCTGCATCACGGTCCTCCAGCGATCCTGATCGGTTTCAGTCGAACGGCGCTATCTTTCGGTTGTGGCTTTTGCCGAACCGGCATGACCGTACTCGGCTTTGACCAGGCCATCCATTTCGGCACGGTGCCGCGATGATAGGGGTA
>PLXO01000022.1 GCA_003151425.1 Acetobacteraceae bacterium | reverse complement strand
GGGCGGAGCCCTGACCTTCCTTCGCGAAGGCGCACGTCCGGGTGGCGGGTTGGCCTACACCTCGGCGCAGCGGCCGACGCGGCGCAGGACGGCGGTCAGGCGCGAGAAGGCAAGCCAGAACTCGGCGTGGCCCGGCGCGTCGTCTCGGTTGGCATACTGGATCGGTTCGCCGCGGCGCAGAAACTCGAGCCGCGCCTCGAACCGGCCTCGCATATTCTCCAGAAAGGCACTGGACGTCGCGAGGTATTGCTCCAGCATCTCGCTGGCCAGTTCGATCTCCGCCAGCGCGCGGCCGTCGAACGAGAAGGCTTTCATGGACCGCGCGTCGTTGGCGAGCACGAGGTGCAGGCGGTGCAGGTCGGCCATATGCCCGACCATCTGGGCCCGGGCCTCCTGAACACTGTCCTCGGCGAGCTGGTTCTGCGACATGAGGTGTAGCCTGCCGCAACAAGGGTAAACAGGTCGCTAACGCCGCTGCATTATCGGCGCGGATCACCCTGGAGCTAGAAACGGTGCACGGGACATGACAGACGCGAACGGAACCAATCGACTGAAGGCGAAGCTGGCGGCCGGTAGTGTCGTCACCGCGTTCATGGTGACGATGCCCAGCGTTGCCATGGCGCAGGTGCTGGCGGCGAGCGGTGTCGACTGCCTGATCATCGACATGGAGCATGGGCCGATCGACATCGCGACGGTACACGCGATGGTCGCGGCGACGCGCGGCACCGAGGCCACGCCGATTGTGCGCGTGCCCTGGACCGAGCACTGGCTGGTCAAGCCGGTGCTCGACACCGGCGCGATGGGGATCAACTTCCCGATGATTTCCACCGTCGAACTGGCGCGCGCCAGTGCCGCGGCGCTGCGCTACCCGCCCGAGGGTGTGCGTGGCGTCGCGCCGTCCTATGCGCCGCTGCGCTGGGGGCTCGGGTTGGCCGACTACCTGCGGCGGGCGAACCGCGAGATGCTGAACGTCATCACCATCGAGGACGAGCAGGCCGTGCGGAACCTGGATGCGATCCTGGCGGTGCCGGGGATCGACGTCGTCGCGATCGCCTCCTTCGACCTGTCGATGAGTCTGGGTGTGCCGGGTCAGCTCGATCACCCGAAGTTGACCGCGCTGATCGGCGAGGCCGAGGTGAAAGTGAAGCGCACCGGCATTCCGCTGGCGGGCGTCGCGTTGTCGGCCGAGGCGGCGCGGGCCAAGCGCGCGGCCGGCTACCAGATGCTGTTGGTCGGTTTTGACGTGCAGATGGTCGAGGGCGCGGCGCGCAACGCAGTGGCTGCTGCCCATGCGGTGTGATCACGCTCGGCTGAAGCATCGCAGGCGGACGCCGGCGGTCGACCCGGCTGGCAGATTCGCCATTTGGCTCGGGCCGCGGGCAGGCATGCCAGCACTGGGCGCCGTCGGTCTGGCCGACGAAAGCGACCAGCACTCGGGCCGAAGAAGCTGTCGACCCGCTATTTGATCGTCGTGCTGATCGAGACCACCAGCGGCGACGGCGTGCAGGTGTGACACCATAGCAGCGCTGTGGTTTTGAAAGTCAGATTGACCGTCACGGCACTCCCGGCGGCAAATGTTGCCGCGGGCGTTCCAGCGTGAGTCTTGCCGAACCACGCGGGCGGGCCGGTCGGCGTCGCCGCCGTCCGCTGCAATTCCTGTATTGCGTTCCATCCGATCGTCGTACTGGTCGTGGTGTCGGTCAGCGTCAGTGAGTCGAAGTCGGTGACCTTGCATCCGCTGCCAGCGGCACTTGTGTCGGTCCAGTTGAATGCGATCACGATCCGGCCAGCCATTGCCACTACATCACAGGGACTGACCGCCACGGCGCTCGTGCCGGTCGTGGCCGTGCACGAAGCGAACAGCCCGAGGAGGGATGCGGGGACACGCATCGCAAGACCAGGATCGGCTTGGGTCTGTCGTTTGAGTTCCGTGAATATTTCCAGCAGCCGGTGCGACTGCTGCTCGCTTGCGAGAACGCGTAATGCTGACGCAACGTCGAGGCTGACGTAATCGGCGGTATTCTCCCAGTCCAGAGAGGTGGGGGCCGGCTTCCGACGACGGGGCTGTCCTTGTTCCGGTTTAGGACTTTTGCGCGAAGGCATTGGCGTCTCCTCATAATGAATTCGGATTGTCTCCGAGTTCCGGAAGGCGTGCTGCCAATATGCGCTCTTTCGGGGCGAATTTACAACAAGATTCCTGTGCAACGATCAACGTGGTGGCCAACCCACCTGCTTGCCGGTCCGGCGGCGTTGGAATTTGACGGTTGCGCCGGTTTGCGGCGTGGCGGCCACCAGTCCGGCGGTGGTCACGCCCGGCTGAAGCGCAGCATGCGGGATCGGTGGCTAACCAGGTGGATCGTGTCGCCATCAGGGTCCAGCCGCAGGCAGGCGCGCTGGCGCCACGGGCCATCGGCGCGGCTGGTCAGCGCGCGGTACGAGTCCAGCGGCAGTAGCTTGCGCGACGCGTGCAGCGGGCCGGTGCCGCTGACCATGTGCCACACGTCGCCGTCACGCGCGATGGCAAAGTGGGAGTCGTGCGCTGGGCAGTGCCAACTGCCCTCCCAGGCAGCGGTCAGCGTCGCGTCCGGCGCGACAGGGTGAAAGCGGCGTGCGACGTGGCCGATCTCGCCGTCGATTGTGCGCCTGATCTGATCATTGACCTTGTCGTTGAACTTTTTTTCGTTGACCGTAGGGCCATCGGCACGCAGGCGGATCGGATAATGCGCCGAATCGCTGACGGCCCAGCCATCCTCCGCCGCGAACAGATCCGCCACCGCGCCTAGGAACGTCAGCTTGCCGGCGTCGTGTTCGATCCAGAATGGCCCTTCGTCGGCGACGAACAGACCGTTCGGCAGCAGGTCCGTGGCCGGGCGCGTCGGCCTTGCCCCGGTCAGCGCGGCCAGCACCGCAAGCGCAATACCGCCGGCATCGGTGTCCTCGCGGTTGGACAGCACCGCAACGCCGGCCCCGTGTTCCGGCAGCAATACGAAATCGTTCTTGTAGCCGGGCAGAGATCCGCCATGGCCGATCGCAATCTCGCCTTGCAGCAGGCTGCGTGCGAGGCCAATTCCATACCCGGTAGGGCGTCCGTCGGTCAGATGGCGGCGCGCGCCTAGCCGGGCGAGCAGCCCCTCGGCCGGTGGGTGACCACCGAGCAGCGCCTGCAGCCACACGACCAGATCACGCGCACTGCCCGCCAGCCCCCCAGAAGCGGAGAAGTTCAGCCCGTAACGACCGCGACGCCAGCCGGTTTCGTTACGCCAGTAGCCGGTGGCGAGACCTGGCACGGGCTCGGTCTCGTCCTCGGTCAGGCGGATCGACAGCGCCAGCGGAGCAAAGAAATGCTGGTGCAACGCCGCGTTGACCGGCTGGGATTGCAGCGCCAGCGCGGCCTCGATCAGCCGGTAGCCGGTGTTGCTGTAGGATATTTCGCTGCCGGGCTGATAGTTCAGCGCGTCGAGACGGCAAGCGAAGCGCAGCAGCGCGTGCCGATCCAGCCCCGCGCTCAACGGCACCCCGAGCAACCATTGCGTCTCCATCACGTCCGGCAGGCCGCCGGTCATGTCGAGCGCCCGGCCGAGCGTAACCGCGGCGAGTGCCGGCGACAGGCCGGGCAAATGCGCGCCGAGCGCGTCGTCCAGCGTCAGAAGTCCGGCGTCGCACAGCCGCAGTACCAGCGCACCCAAAAAGTGCTTGCTGATCGAGGCGTAGCGCGTCGCGGTCTCCGCGGTGAACGCCACGCCGAGCTCCAGCGAGGCGAGACCGCCGCAGGCCTCGGCGCGGATATCGTCGGCGTCGAACAGCAGGATGGCGCCGCCGGGGCCACCCTCTGTGGTCCAGCGCGCGGCGATGCCGGAGGCGACCGCGGTGGCCCGATGCCAGTCCATCGTCAGGATGCCTCGGCGCCGCGCGCCCGCACCGCCGTCGCATCGCCGCGCAGCACCTCGAACCGCGTCGCGGCATCGTCGCGCCAGAAGCTGATGTCGAAACGGTGTGCCCCCAGGCGCAGCCCGTACAGCGTTACGTCCGGCAGCCAGTCCGGCAGCACCGGGTCGATATGCAGCACCCCACGCGGCGCGTCCGGCTCGATCCCGAGCAGCGCCTGCAACAGCATGAAGGCCGAGCCGGCCGCCCAGGCCTGCGGCACGTTGGCGCCGCGGTACTGCACCGGAAAGGCGGTCCCGTCGCGCTCGATGCCGGCATACAGCTCGGGCACCTGGTTGAGCAGGAAATGGCTCGCCGCGCCGGAGATATCGCGGGCGATCCGCCCGGCCGCCTCGGCGAAACCATAGCGCTTGCAGCCCGCGGCGATCAGCGCGTTGTCGTGCGGCCAGACGGCGCCAAGTTGATACACATACGGATTGTACGACGGATGCAGCGCCGACAGCGTGCGGATGCCCCAGCCGGAGTTCATGTCGGGTGCCAGCAGCCGGTCGATGACGCGCGCGGCGCGTTCGGGCGGAACGATTCCGGAATAGAGGCAGTGACCGGGATTCGATGCGACGGACCACACCGGACGCTTCTCGCCGTCTAGCATGAAGGCATAGAAGCCGCCGGCCTCGTCCCAGAATACCTCGTTGAATTTTCGGAACAGTACCGCCGCCTTGTCGCGCAGCGCGGCGGCCCGGTCCGGCTGTGCCAGCTCGTCATAGATCTCCGCCATGCGCTGCCAGGCGTCGTAGACATAGCCTTGCAGCTCGCACAAAGCCTTCGGTCCCTTGACCAGGGAGCCGTCGGTATTGCGCGAGGAATCGCCCGAATCCTTCCACGCCATGTTCTCGTAGCCCACCGGTGAGCGCGTTTGGAATTCCTGGAACCCGTCGCCGTCGCGATCGCCCCAGTCGTCGATCCAGGACAGGCACGCCTCGGCGGTCACGAGGTGCTTCTCCAGCAACGCGCGTTCGCCGGTGGCGCGCCAGGCGGCGTGCAGCACGATCAGATACAGCGGCGTGGCGTCGGCAGTGCCGTAATACGGCGTGTGCGGGATCAGCTTGAAATGCGCCAGCTCGCCGTAGCGCATCTCGTGCGGGATCTTGCCCGGCTCCGCGTCACGCCGATCGTCGCGTTCCTTGGCCTGTAGCTGGCCCAGTACCTCCAGCGCGCCACGGGCAAACGCCGGATCGATCAGAATCGCCTGCAGCGAGGCAATCAGGCTGTCGCGCCCGAACGGTGCCACAAACCAGGGCAGGCCCGCGGCAGGAAACAGCACCGCGCCATCGGTGCCCGGCATCGGTAGACGCAGCGCCGTCATGTCGTCCAGCGCCTGGGTGTAGAACCGGTAAAACTCCTCGTTGGAGGTGCGCAGGCGCGGCACGTTTTGCCGCCAGCTCTCACCCGCATCCGCGTGCGCCGACCGTCGGGTGTGATGGGCGCAATCGAGCGGCGCTGCGAAATGCCGCTCGCCGTCGGTCAGGTCATACAGCAGGCAACAATGCCAGGAGGCGCCGGGCGCGAGGTTGATCTCGAAGCTGATGCGGCCATTGGCGAACACCGCGCGCGAATCGCGGTCGCGCGTGCGCACGCTGATGGCACGCATGAAGTCACCGTTGCGATAGACGGTGGACAGGCGCTGCTGGGCCTCGGACCACGCAGTCGTGATATGGCCGCGGCGGATGATCTTCTGGGTCTTCACCTCGAAGATGTCGGCGAAGTCGCAACGGATCGCGATCTCCAGGTTGAAGCGGATCGGCTGCGGGCCGTGGTTGGTAAGGTCCAGGTCCTCGTGCAGCCCGCCGTCCAGCGCCCGGCTCAGCATGAAGCCGACGGTCCGCGCCGGGACCTCGCCGTCCTCGGTGAAGAAGACGTTGTTGGTCAGGAACAGTCGCGCGGTGTCGTAGGTGGAGGCCCCGCCGCTCAGCAGATCCCAGGGCTGGCCGTTGGCGTAGACCATCCAGGCGCTGATCAGCCTGGTGTCGAAGAAGTACAAGCCCTTGTCGGACGGAAACGCAATGTGGCCGTCCGGCTCGGTGAGCAGGATGATCTGCCCCTGGTGGATGGCGATCTGGGGCGGGCCGACCTGGATCTTGAAGGGCATGGCGTCGTTGTACCGAAAGACCGTTGCGGCGCAACCTTGCCCGCCGGTCACGGCCATGCGAACGACGCGGCATGAGTGCCGCGATCGAATGGACCCTGGAACATATCCGTCAGCACATCGCCGAGGGCCTGCCCCTGGTGCCGCTGTTCAACCTGGAGGTGATCGAGGCGACCGCCTCGCGCGGGCGGTTGCGGCTGAACGCGGGCGAGCATGTGTCGCGGCCTGGCGGCAGCGTGGCGGGGCCTGTGTTGTTCGCGCTGGCCGACGTGGTGACCTACGCGCTGATCCTGGCGGCTCGGCACGATCCGGGTGCGGTGACGGTGGACCTGACGATCAACTTTTTGCGCCCCGCGCGGAACCTGCCGCTGCTGGCCGAGGCGGTGCCGCTGCGCGCCGGCTGTTCACCGCCGAGGTGCGGATCAGCGAGGAGGCCGGCGCGATGGCGCTGGTGGCGCAGGCGACGACGACGTGGTCGCTGTCGAAGCAGGTCGCGGGTTAAGGCTGCCGCGGCTGGCTTAAGTCTTCCCATTGCGCGGGATCGGTGTCGTCAAGGCTGACCGCGCTCTCGGCCAGCGGCAAGCTTCCTCTGACGGGCTGGATGACCTGCCGGTAATATGATTGCATTGTGCAACGTGTCGGATGCGGCCCAGGCAAACGTCGGGGGACGAAGCAGGCGATGGCGGAGAAGATGGCAGCGGACTGCAAGCCGGTGCACGGCAAGCTGACGGGCGCGCCGGAGAATATCGTGTTGTGCGGCACGCATAAGCACGTGCTGGACACGAAGGCGAAGCTGGTCATTGCCAAGGACGAGAACGACTTCCTGGCGAAGTGGGAAAAGGCGCTCGACAGCGTGTAGCCAGACGCGGCGCTGCGCGCCCTTGCTACCCGCCCGCGGCGTCGGCGAAGACGATTTCCTGCGCGCCGGACCACAGCACCAGCTTGCCGAGGCCGGCCAGATTTTCGTTGCCCTCGGTGACGGTGAGGAAGTGGTTGCCGGCGAGCTGACCGACCTTGCTGGCGAACCGGACCGCGCCGTAGGCGAGCAGGATCTCGGTTTCGCTGATGCCGCCGGGATACAGCAGGATCTGCCCCGGCGCGGGATAGCTGGTGTGGTTTTCTGGTGCCAGGTCGAGATCGAAATTGCCGAGCGGGATCCAGCAGGCCTCGCCGCTCCAGCGGACGTGGATGATGCGCTGGCGGTACGGCAGCAGGGTGCGGAATTTGGCACAGGTACGCGGCGCGTCGGCGTCCTCGAAGCGGGCGGTGAAGCTGTAGGGGCCGGCGGTGATGCGGATGTGGGCCATGCGGTGGGTCCTGACGGTTTCGCGGCATTGTATAGATCGGTCGCCGCGATGCTGGCATTGCCGCTGGATATGTGTATAAGGCGCACGGATAATACACATTGGAACTGGCGATGCGAACCAACATCGCAATCGATGACGAATTGCTGGCGGAGGCGATGGCTTTAGCGGGCGAACCCACCAAGCGCGCGACGGTCGAGGCGGCGCTAAGGGCGATGGTTCGTTCGAAGCGGCAGAAGCAGGCTGGCATGAACTTGGCCGGTATCGGCTGGGACGGCGATCTTGACGCAATGCGGGAAGGTCGCATCCCGGAATGATTGCGGTCGATAGTTCGACCTGGATCGCGCATTTCCGCAACGTTGAGTCCGAGCCGGTACGCGTCCTGCGCTCGCTGTTCGGAGAGACGGAGCTCCTGGTCGGCGATATCGTGTTGCTGGAGGTCTTGCAGGGCGCACGTGACGAGGCGCACGCCGCGCGGATCACCCATGAGCTAAACGAGTTCAGCATCGTCCAAATGCTGGACGGGGAAATCGCGGTGCAGGCGGCGCACAATTACCGTGTCTTGCGTGGCAAAGGAATTACGATCCGCAAGACCATCGACATCATTATCGGCACGTTTTGCATCGAACACGGCCATTCGCTGCTGCACCGCGATCGCGATTTCGAACCGCTGCGAACGCATCTGGGCCTGCAAGTTCTGTAGCCCCGACCTTGTCGCCGGTGGCGAGCCCGGGCTGCACGCCACCGGCGGCCCGGAATTTGCTTGCAGATGCCCCAAGAAATCGCCCGCCAGGGGCACTTGTATCAACCCACACCGCGACGGGAGCACCGATGGCCGGAAAAATGATGCACCTGGGCTGGTTCTGCAACTTCATGCCCGGTGAATGGGACCACCCGTTCGCCGCCGGCTGGCCGCCGTGGGACGGCAAGTTCCACGTTGAGATCGCCCAGGCGATGGAGCGCGCCTGCTTCGACTACATCATGCTGGAAGACACGCTGATGGTTTCCGAGGCCTACGGCGGCAGCGCGGCGGCCACACTCAAGCACGCGCTGCTGGCGCCGAAGCATGATCCCGCACCGCTGGCGACGCTGATCGCCGCCGGCACCTCGCGCATGGGCGTCGTCGCGACCCTGTCGACGATGGCCTATCCACCGTTCATGCTGGCGCGACTTTGCGCGACGCTTGATCACATTGCGGGCGGCCGGTTCGGCTGGAACATCGTCACGACAGGCGAGGAAACGGCGGCGCAGAACTTCGGCCTGGACGCGCCGCCGGGGCGCGAGCAGCGCTATGAGATGGCCGATGAATATGTCGACCTGGTGTGCAAGTTGTGGGACTCGTGGGATTCCGATGCCGTGGTGCAGGATCTGGCGACCCACACCTACGCCGATTACCGCAAGGTCCGGCCGATCCATTTCGAGGGCAAGTACTTCAAATGCCGCGGCCCGCTGAACACGGTACCCTCGCCGCAGAAGCGGCCGGCCTTCGTGCAGGCGGGCGGGTCGCCGCGTGGCCGTGCGTTCGCCGCGAAGCACGCGGACTCGGTGATCGCCACCGCGCCCGGGATCGAGGGGATGAAGGCGTATCGCGACGACGTGCGGCGCCACGCGGCGGCCGCCGGTCGCAATCCGGACGATGTGAAGGTGCTGTATCTGGTTTTTCCGGTCATTGCCGAAACCGATGAGGAGGCGTTCGCCAAGCACGAGCGGATGGTCTCCACGCCGGCGTTCATCGAGCGCGCGCTGGCCAACGCGGCGATCAACACCGACATCGATTTCTCGCGGTTCGATCTCGACCAGCCATTGCCGGAGGTCTCGACCGGTGCGTCGCAAGGCGCGCTCGACGAGTTTGCCCAGCGCGGCAGCGGCAAGACGCTGCGCCAGTTGGCGATCGAGAAATACGATGGCGGTGGCCTCAGGTTGATCGGCTCGCCGGATCGGGTGGCCGCGCGCATGGAGGAGGCGATGCAGGAGGTCGGCGGCGACGGCTTCCTGATCAGCACACCCTACATGAAGGTGAACCGGCGCCAGGTCACCGAGGTGACAGAGGGGCTGGTGCCGGCGTTGCAGCGGCGCGGCCTGGTGCGGACCGGCTATACCAGGTCGACGCTGCGCGAGACGCTGCGGGAGTTCTAGAGTTGTTGATCGTGACTGGAATTGGGTACACCTCGCCCGCTCTTCGCGACCCAAGCCTGCAAAGGGCGGGCGAGGTATACGAGAAGACATTCGGTAGCGGCGTCGCCGCATCCGGGCGATGATGGCCGTAGCAGCAACCTTGGGGTTGGCATGACGGACGGACGTGACATGCCGCGGGCTCGGCGGCAGATGAGACTTGGCCTTTCGGTGGCCAGCGTCGGCTACCACTACACCGCGTGGCGCCTGCCCGAGGTGTCCGCGATCGGCTCGATGGATTTGCAGCACCATATCCGCGCCGCGCAGATCGCCGAGCGCGGCAAGATTGACTTCCTGTTCCTGGCCGACTGGGCCTCGCTGATGAATCTCGGTGATCCGCGGATCGCGCGCGACCGCGAGCACGCCCAGCTCAAGATGGATCCGACGCTGGTGGTCGCGGCGCTGGCGGCATTGACCGAGCGCGTCGGCTTCGTGCCGACCGCATCGACCACCTACAATCACCCGTACAATTTCGCCCGCCGGATGGCCTCGATCGACCATATCAGCGGCGGCCGCCTGGGCTGGAACATGGTAACCGGATTCAACCCGGAGGAGGCGCTGAATTTCAGCCACGACAAGCCGGTGCCGTCGGATATCCGCCACACCCGCGCCACCGAATTCGTCGAGGTGATGCACGGCCTGTTCGACAGTTGGGATGCGGATGCGTTGCCGCGCGACAAGGCGTCGGGCATCTACGTCGATCGCGCGAAGGTGCATTTCCTCGACCACGCCGGCGAGCACTTCCGCGTGCGCGGGCCGCTGGATGTGGAACGTCCGCCGCAGGGCCGGCTGCCGATTGTCACCGCCGGCGTCTCCGACAATGCGATGGAGCTGGCGGCCCGCTTCGCCGACATCAGCTATGGCGGCCAGCCCAATGTCGAAGCGGCGCGAACCTACTACACGACGGTGAAGGGCAAGCTGCATAAATACGGCCGGACCGATGACGAGATGCTGATGATGCCCGGCATCCAATGCTATCTCGGGCGCACGCAGGCCGAGGCGGAAGACAAGTTCGCCCGCATCCAGGCGTTGCTCGATCCAAAGGTCGGTATCGGCCATCTGTTGCTCAATCATTTCCCGGATATGACGGGGCGGCCGTTGGACGAGCAGGTGCCTGACCTGACGATGGCGACCGACATGATGGAGAACCGGATCAGCGGCCGCGAGCCGGAGCTGACCCTGGCGCTGATCCGGCGCGCGAAGGCAGAAAACCTGACGCTGCGCCAGTTGTTCGATGTGGCGATGTGCGGATTCTGGAGCCTGGGGCTGATCGGCACGCCGACGATGATCGCGGATACGATGGAGGAATGGTTCACCACCGGCGCGGCCGACGGCTTCAACGTGCAGCCGCCCTACATGCCGCAGGGCGCCGAGGATTTCGTCGATCTCGTCATTCCGGAGCTGCAGCGGCGCGGGTTGTTTCGTACCGAGTACGAGGGGCGAACTCTGCGCGAGAACCTGGGGTTGCGGGCGGCGCCCAGCGGATATGCGCGGGCCGCGGCGCAACTGCCGGCGATGGCCGGATAGAGTGCTTTCACGATGACCGACAGCCCCACCTGTCATTGCGAGAAGCGCAGCGACGAAGCAATCTCCGTTCGCGGATGGGGATTGCTTCGTCGCTGCGCTTCTCGCAATGACAGGTGGGGCTAGGGGACCGAGCAGGCAATGAGACAGCGGCAGATCCATCTTGGGTTGACGATCGCCGGTATCGGCTATCACCACGCGGCGTGGCGGCATCCGGACGTGCCGGCAGCCGGTGCCATGCGCTTCGAGCATTACCGGCGCTGCGCCGCGCTGGCGGAACGGGGAAAATTCGACTTCATCTTCCTGGCTGACACCGCCTCGGTCCGGTCGTTGGACAAGCCGGCGTTTGCGCGCGACCGCGAGGCCGAGCAGGTCAAGCACGAGCCGCTGGCGCTGCTTGCGGCGGTGTCGGCGATCACCAGCAAGGTCGGCCTGGTGCCGACCGTGTCGAGCACCTACACCGATCCCTACAACATCGCCCGCGGCGTCGGCGCGCTGGACCATCTGAGCCATGGCCGCGCCGGGTGGAACCTGGTGACCGGGTTCTGCACGGACGAGGCACGGAATTACGGACTGGATGCGTTGCCGCCGGCGGCGGAACGTTACGCACGCGCGGCGGAGTTCGTCGACGTGATGACCGCGCTGTTCGACAGTTGGGACGACGACGCGGTGGTGCGCGACAAAACCAGCGGGCTGTTCTTCGATCGGGCGAAGATGCACATGCTCGATCACCGCGGGCGATTCTTCCAGGTGCGCGGTCCCTTGGACCTGCCGCCACTGCCGCAGCGCCACCCGCCGTTCTTCACCGCCGGAACGTCCGAGGAGTCGCAAGAGCTCGCGGCGCGGTGCGCCGATGTGGTTTATGCCGGCAAGGTAACGTTGGCGGATGCGCGCAGCTACTATGCCTCGGTGAAGGGGCGGATGGCGCGGTATGGCCGCACGCCGGAGGAGCTGCTGATCATGCCCGGCATCATGGTCTATGTCGGGCGTACGCGGCAGGAGGCGCAGGACAAGTTCGACCGGTTGCAGGGTCTGCTGACAGACGCGCAGGGGCTGGGCCTGCTGGCGAGCTACGGGCTGCCTGATTATACCGGTTTCGATCTGGACGCGCCGGTGCCGGATTTGCCTGCCGGGGTCGAGGTGTTCGGCCAGTATGCCTCGACGGCGCTGGCGCAGGCGCGGCGGGAGGGCCTGAGCATCCGCCAGCTCTATCGGATGGTGGGCGGTGGGTTCTGGTCGTTGCGCGCGATCGGCACGGCGGCGGACATCGCGGATCTGATGGAGGAATGGGTCAGCACGGGCGCGGCCGATGGGTTCAACATTCAGCCGCCGTGCGTGCCGATCTCGGCCGAGGATTTCGTTGCGCTGGTCATTCCGGAGTTGCAGCGGCGCGGATTGTTCCGGAACGAGTATGAAACCCAGACGTTGCGCGAGCATCTGGGTCTGCCGCCGGCGGTCAGCCGGTATGCGCGGGATCCGGCATTGATGGCGGCGGGAGAATAAATGCCGATCGTCAGGTTATAAGCCTGACCCCGAGGACGTGCTCGGAGCCTGAGACTCCTCCATCAAGCGACTGATCAGGTGCTCGGACCCACCGGAGCCTATCTCGGCGCCTGCAGCGTCACGCCATAGCGGCGATAGATGCCAGCGATCACGCCGTCCGCGGACAGGCGGTCGATGGCCTGGTCGATCGCCTGGCGCAGTGCGTCGTCGGGACGCCGCATGCCGACGGCGACATTCCAAACCAGATCCTTCTCGGTTTCGCTAGGTGGCAGCAGGGTGACAACCCGATCTGGATGCTGAAGGTTATAATAGCCGGTGGTCAACGGCGTCACCGCAGCAGCATCGACCTCGTGCGCTACGAGCGCAGCCAGCATATCCTCCTCGAAGCCGAATACCGAGATCGGCACGTGCCGTTGATCGATGATCATCGCCGCGAGTGAGCCCGTTTGCACGGCAACCTTGATGTGGCTGTTGAGATCGTTGAACGAGGTAACCGGGCTGCCGGGGCGCACCGCGAGAGCCACGCCGCCGCGATAATAGGGTTTCGAGAGTTTGATGCCGAACTCGGTCGGAGCGTCGCTTGCAGCGATCGTATCGAGGACCAGGTCGCAGTCGGTGCGGGGGATCTGATAGCTGATGAGCACCCATTCCACTGCGAGCGATACGCCGAGTTGCTGCGCCAGCGCCCGGCCGAGCTCGATCTGAAACCCCGGCGGTTCCGCTGTCCTGCTCGCGAATGGCAGCGAGTTCGGATGCGCGCAGAGGCTGATCGAACCGCGTTCCCGGATCACGGCGAGCGTGCGGGACGCCGCCGATTCGACCAGGCAGAGCATTGCCAGCGAAATCAGCGCTGCCAGCCTGGGCAGGCTGCCAAATCGTGCTGCAGCGCTCATCCGTGCTCCGGCTTCAACGAGCGAATGTACTTGATGATCGCGTCGATGTCGGCATCGCTGAACGTGGTTCCGAAAGCAGGCATGGCGCCCTCCTTGCCGAGCTTGATCCGCATTCGGATGTACTCGTCGCTGCGCGGGCTGTTCATCAGTTGTGGCCCCTTGCCGGGAGAACGACCGGCGTCGCTGTGGCACCAGCCGCAGGTGCCTGCGAACAGTTGCGGCACGTCCAATGACGATGGTGTCGCCTTCGCCGTCGCTGACTGTTGCGCGACCGCCCGCGGAACGTCGGCCACCAGCGCGAGAAGTGCAATCATTATGTAGAGCATCACTGGATGAAGCTTCGCGTCAATCACTGCCGCAGGCATCGGTCCGAGGCGTCGGCGCTCCCCGGCGAGACATGCCAATGTCACGCGGGGAGCCCGACCGACTGGCCCTACTTCAGCGAATAGACAACGAGCACGCCATCATCGCGTGGCATGCTTTTGTACGGCTCGCCGAAGGTCGGCGCGAAGTCATCGCTGACCATTCCGCCGAAGCCGGCAACGACGGCGATATACTGCTTGCCGTCGACAGCATAGCTTACGATGCCGCCCTGATGGCCGAGGCCATCGCTGTGGTTCCACAGCTCCGCCCCGGTTTCCGCGTTGTATGCATGGATGATACCGCGACTGTCGGGCACGAAGACCAGATTGCCGGCGGTCGACAGCACGCTCGCCATCGGCGGCTCGGGGAAGCGGACCTCCCACTTCTTCGCCCCGGTGATCGGATCACGGGCATCGAGATGGCCATAGATCGGCCCATCCGGCGGTGCCACCAACTTGAAGTTCGCACCGATATTGAGTTGTGCGACTGGCTCTGTCACCGGCGTGGTTTTGGTCACGTCGAGGGTCATGCACCATTCGTTGCCAATCTTGTAATACAGGCCGCTCCGCGGATTGTAACTGCCGGAATTCCAACTGATGCCACCGTTGATCGAGGGGCACAGCGGTTCGGCCTGCTTGCCGGCGCTGAAGTCGCGGCGGCCGATCAGTTCGCCGGTCTGCGGATTGATCGACTTGACGAAGTTGATATTCGTAACGATCGGATACACGTTCTTGACCTTGAGATTCTGGTCATAAACGAAAATGTAGCCGCTCTTGTTGGGATGCACGATGTACTTCTGGCCATCCCGGTCAATCGATACGAACTCACCTACTGCGCTGTCGAAATCCCAGCCATCGTGCGGCAGTTCCTGGTGATAGAATTTGAGATTGCCGGTGTCGAGATCAAGCCCGATAACCGACGTGGTATATAGATTCTCACCCGGACGCGCGCCCGCCGTCTTCCAGTCAGCGCCTGACCAGTCGTAAAGCGGGGCAGGGTTCGCGGTGCCCCAATACACCGTGTTGCTGGCGCCGTCGTAGGTGCCCGGCATCCATCCGCCGCCACCGCCCGTACGCCAGGAATCGTTGCCCCAGGTCTTCTTCGTGTCCTCGGTGGGGGCGACCGTGATGAACGTCCATTTCACCTTGCCGGTTTCTGCATCCACCGCGTAGATCGGGCCGCGCCCAGGCCACTCGCCGCCCTGGCTGCCGATCACGACCGTTCCCTTGGCATAGAGCGGGGCACCGGTGAAACCGACTGTCAGCTTCTGCGAATCCTGCAACTTGGTGTCCCAGGCGACTTTGCCGCTCTTCATGTCAAGCGCGATCAGGTGCCCGTCCACCGTGCCGACAAACGCCTTGCCCTGGCCGAGCGCCACGCCGCGGTTGTACGGCGAGTGCGTCTGACGCGCCACCAGCGTGTCATCGAGTTCCGGGAAGTATGACCAGATGAGCGCGCCGGTGGCGGCATTGAGCGCGAAGACGCGGCTGTAGGAGCCGGTGTAGTACAGTACCCCGTCGGCGACCAATGGGACCGACTGCAGGCCGCGCGTGGAGCGGCCCGGGACATGGATCCAGGCGACACCGAGATCCTTGACCGTGGTGGCGTTGATCTGGTCCAGGCCGCTGTAATTCCAGCCGTTGTAGGCGCCATGATAGGTGAGCCAGTCGTTCGGGCTGCCGGCCGCGATCCGCGCGGTGTCGACCGGCTGCGCCGCGCCAGGTGTACCGCTGAGCGTCGTGCCGATCGCGAGCACCATACCTATTGCGAAGCCTTGCCTCATCTTGTGCATGGACATTCTCCCGTGGATTATTGCTATTGGCGGCTGCTGCGCCGGCGTCACGGCGCACGTTACCTTAACTCATCCGGCCGGCAAGGCAAGACGAGGCCACTGAACCGCTTCCCGTCCAGAGCCTCGATGTGGGCGTCGGGGGATCGTGAACCAGGCAGCGGGCCGCGCGGCATCCGTTCCGTTATCGGCGTATTTCGGCACGAGCTCTACATCGGCCGGCTGATATGGACCGGATGACCTGCATCCGGAACCCTCAGGTGGGCCCGTCACGTGCTGACCGAAAAGGTGTTCTGCGGTTGCTGTGGCGGTACGATGGCAAAATCGGTCCGACGACTTGCCCGTAGCGGTGGTCAGCCGTGGCTCAGCCGAAAAGGTCGGCGCCCAGAGGGCGACGGATTATCGGGATATGGTCTTGCGTTCGGCAAAAATGGCCGCGGGGGCAGGGCTTGAACCTGCGGCCTTCGGTGATGCGCCGGCGCCGGCGTCAGCGACACCGCGGCTGACAGACGTGCGGTCTGACCGGGTGCCCCCTCCCCCCAACCTTGGTCCGCTTCGCGGCCCAAACTCTCAAGGGGGAGGGGAAGATTCTTCAGGTCCGCGCTGCTACTTTCCGCCCACCGCCCAGTCGTGGGCGTGGACCAGACCGTCATCGTAACCATGCTGGTGCGACGCCGGCGTCGGCCCGTGCTCCTGGAACTGCGCCGCCTCGGTGCTGCCCGACAGCGCCGTGGTCGAACTGCGCCCGCCGGAGATCGCCAGCGCCACCGCATCGAAATAACCCACACCAACCTCCCGCTGGTGGCGGGCGGCGGTGTAGCCCTCCGCCTCGGCGGCGAATTCTGCTTGTTGCAGTTCCGAATACGCTTCCATCCCGCGCTCCTTGTAGCCGCGCGCCAAGTTGAACATCGACAGGTTCAAGCTGTGGAACCCGGCCAGCGTCACGAACTGGAACCGGTAGCCCATGCGCGCGATGTCGCGCTGGAAGCTGGCGATCTTCGCCGCCGGCAGCTTCTTCTGCCAGTTGAAGCTGGGCGAGCAGTTGTAGGCCAGCATCTTGCCGGGAAACTCGCGGTGGATCGCGTCGGCGAAGCGCTCGGCGTCTTCCAGGTTAGGATCGCTGGTTTCCCACCACAGCAGATCGGCATAGGGCGCGTAGGCCAGGCTGCGGGCGATGGCGTAATCGACGCCGAGCCGCGGATTGAGGCGAAAGAACCCCTCCGCCGTGCGCTCGCCGGTGATGAACGGACGGTCGCGCTCGTCCACGTCGGTGGTCAGCAATTGTGCGGATTGCGCATCGGTGCGGCACAGCAGCACGGTCGGCACGCCTTCCACGTCCGCCGCCAGACGCGCGGCGTTCAGCGTGCGGATGTGCGACGCGATCGGCACCAGCACTTTTCCCCCGAGGTGGCCGCATTTCTTTTCGGAGGCGAGCTGGTCCTCGAAATGCACCCCGCCGGCGCCGGCCGCGATCATCGCCTTCATCAACTCGTAGGCATTCAGCGGCCCGCCGAACCCGGCTTCCGCATCGGCAACGATCGGCGCCATCCAGTAGGTGCCATCTCGAGAGCCTTCGCTGCGCTCGATCTGATCGGCGCGGCGCAGTGCGGCGTTGATCCCGCGCACCACGTTGGGGACGGAGTCGACCGGGTAAAGCGACTGGTCGGGATACATCTGGCCCGCGGTGTTGGCGTCGGCGGCGACCTGCCAGCCGGACAGGTAGATCGCTTTCAGCCCGGCCTTGACCTGCTGCACCGCCTGGTTGCCGGTCAACGCGCCCAGCGTGTTCACGAAGGGCTCGGTCTTCAGCAGATGCCACAGCCGTGCGGCACCCATCTCGGCCAGCGTGTGACGGATGCGGAACGAACCGGCGATGCGCTGGACGTCCTCCGGCGTGTAGTCGCGGCGGATGCCGGCGAAGCGCTCGGGGTCGCCGCCGGGGGAGGCCATGCCGTCCGGCATGCGGGTCGGGGTGGGACGCATTGGGGGAGTCTCCTTGACGCAGGGTGCGGTACGTCAATAATTCACATTGCGCGTGCGAAGGCACGTGGGAATGTGCTAATTATCTGCAATCCTGTCGCTGACTTCACTGTAAAGTCGGTAAATCCGTAAAGGTTGTAAATATGGCCCGCGCCCTGATCGGCCGCACCGTGCGGCGCCTGCGCACCGAACGCGACCTGTCGCAGCAGGTGCTGGCCACGCGGCTGGGCATCTCCGCCAGCTACCTGAACCTGATCGAGCACGACCAGCGGGCCGTCACCGCCTCATTGCTGATCAAGCTGGGCGAGACGCTGCGGATCGATCTGGCCGCGCTGTCCGGCAGCGCCGAGCGGCAGCTCGAGGTCGGAATGCGCGAGGCGTTCGCCGACCCAGCGCTGGGCGCCGAGACAGTCCCGGAGGCCGAGGTCGCGGCACTCGCCGCCAGCAGCCCGACCGCCGCGCGCGCGGTGCTTGCACTGTACCGTGCCTGGCGCGTCGCGCGCGAGGACGCTGCCGGCATCGCGCTGCCGTCCGGGCGGCGCATCGTGCTGCCGAACGAGGAGGCGCGCGACCTGTTCGATGCGCGCTCAAACCATTTTGCCCCGCTGGAACAGGCGGCCGAGGCGATCGCCGCCGCGCTCGGCGCGACGCCGTCGGGCTTGAGCCACGCCATCGCCGAGCGGTTGCGCCAGCAGCATGGGGTTACGGTGACGGTGCAGCCGCTGGACGGTGCGCTGCGCCGTTATGATCCGGCAACGCGGGTGCTGGTGCTGTCGGAAGCGCTGGCGCGGGAAAGCCGCGGCTTCCAACTGGCGTTTCAGCTTGCGCTGCTGGAGGCGCGCGACGCGGTGGAGCAGGTGCTGCGCGATGCCGCACCGTCGTCCGCCGAGTCGGCAATGCTGATCCGCGTCGGGCTGCTGAACTACGCGGCCGGTGCGCTGGTGATGCCGTACGCGCCGTTCCGCGCCGCCGCGCAGGCGTTGCGCCACGACGTGACCGCGCTGGCGGCGCGCTTCGGCGTGTCGTTCGAGCAGGTGTGCAACCGGCTGGCGACTTTGCAGCGGCCGGGCGCGCGTGGCGTACCGTTCTTTTTCGTGCGGGTCGATCCGGCCGGCAACGTATCGAAACGGTTCTCCGCCGCGGGGTTTCCGTTTGCCCGGTTTGGCGGCTCCTGCCCGCGCTGGGTGGTGCACACCGCCTTCGCCGTACCCGGAACGATCCAGGTGCAGGTGGCTGAACTGCCGGACGGCGCGGCGTTCCTGTGCTTCGCCCGCACGGTCGTCCGCCCGGCCGCGCGCTGGGGGGATCCGGCGCCGGTGCACGTGGTGGCGATGGGCTGCGCGGTGGCGCACGCCGGCGAGGTGGTCTACGCGGACGGGCTGGATCTGGAGCGCGCAAAGGTGGGCATCGGGTTGTCGTGCCGATTGTGCGATCGCCCGGATTGCCGCAGCCGCGCCTTCCCGCCGCTGGAGCACCGGCTGGTGCTCGATCCGAACTCCACCGGCACAAGTCCTTATCGATTCGAGGCGAAGCGCGGGTAACGAAGGAGCACCTTCGCCGTCTATGCCATCCGGGTCGTGTCAAGGCCTACTGACGCCAACAGCCGTGTTTCAGGGTCAGGCGCTGTCGGCCAGCGCCACATTGGTTGCAGCCTGCGCGGGATCGTACTGCCGGGCGGTCGCGGTGCCGTTGTCCAAGGTCATGATTTTCACCTCGTAGCCGCCGGGGCCGCCCTTCGCGTTGGCTTCCTCGATCGCCAGCACCGCGCCGTGCAGGATGTTGGTGGCGTCCTCGGCGCCGGCGCCGGTCAGCGGCAGGTTGATGCCGACGGTGGCGGATTTGTCGGCGGCGTGGGTCGGTTGGATGAAAGCGGCCAGTCTCGATGCGGCGACGGCAGACGAGCCGAGCAGAACGAGGGCGGATCGACGGGCAAGGCGCATCGGGGCCTCCCATGGGTCGGGTGCGGCCTGGTCCATCCAGGCCGGTGCGCTGCACAGGGACCGCGCGACTTGCCGCAAGTCGTGCGGGCATCGGGACGATCCGCAGCGCTTCGGGTGACGCAAGCCGTATGCCAGCTTCCCTCCGCCAGCCGCCGCTCCCCCAAGCCTGGGGGAGGACCAGGCCGGGATGCCGATGGGGCGGCTTGTGCGCATATGTCAATCCCTCCGTTCGTTGCTATAACCCCCTCTTGTCGCCACGGCGCAAAACGTCGTTGATAGTCCCACGCGCCGCAGGAGACCGTACATGTCAGTGACCTTCATTCGCGCCAGACGCCGCGGCGACCTCGCCCCCATGCGGGAATGCCGGCGCTTCCATCATCCGGACTTCAATGCCCGCGAGATGCAGGGGTGGAAATCGCTGGATGCCGAGGGGCGGCTGCCGGCGGACGGCTGGCAGCGCGAGCAGAAATGGGCGCTCGACATGGGGCTGCCGGGGGCGGAGAGCCTGACCGACCGCACCATTCCGACGTTCTCGCGGGGCGAGCTGCCGCACTTCGCCGGCATCAACACGTTCCTGAAGGCGCCATACGTGGAGAACGTACGCGACGTGGCGCGCTACGACGCCGCGGTGGTCGGTATTCCGTTCGATTCCGGCACGACCTATCGGCCGGGCACGCGCTTCGGGCCGCAAGGGATCCGGCGCATCTCGGCGTTGTACACCCCGTACAACTATGAACTTGGCGTTGATCTGCGCGAGCAGATGACACTGTGCGACGCCGGTGACGTATTCACCATCCCGGCGAATTTGGAAAAGAGCTTCGATCAGATCACCCGCGGCGTGGCGCACGTGGCCTCGTCGGGTGCGCTGCCGATCATGCTGGGTGGCGATCACTCGATCGGCTTTCCCTGCGTGCGTGGGATTGCGCAATGCACGTCCAAGCGCATCGGCATTATCCATTTCGACCGCCATATCGACATCCAGGAGAAGGACCTGGACGAGCGCATGCACACCACGCCGTGGTACTGGGCGACCAACCTGCCGAACGTGCCGGCCACCAACCTGGTGCAGCTTGGCATCGGCGGCTGGCAGGTGCCGCGCGCCGGCGTGCAGGAGGCGCGGCGGCGCAACACGAATGTGCTGACGATCGAGGATATCGAGAAGCTGGGGTTGGAGAAGACGGCGGAGATCGCGCTGGAGCTGGCTTGGAAGGACGCCGACGCGGTCTACATCTCCTTCGACGTTGATTGTGTCGATTGCGGCTTCGTTCCGGGGACGGGCTGGCCCGAGCCGGGCGGCTTCCTGCCGCGCGAGGCGCTGAAGCTGCTGGGCCTGGTGGCGGCGCAGGGCGCCTGCGGGCTGGAGGTCGTGGAGGTCAGTCCGCCCTATGACACGTCGGACATCACCGCGCTGTTGGGCGTGCGTGTCGTGGTGGAGGTGCTCGGCGCGATGGTGGCGCACGGCACGCTGGGCAAGCACAAGGCGATCATCGACCAGCCCGTGACGTATTGAGGGGGCGGACATGCATGACGGGCCGCACGATCATTCGCACGACCACCCGCATTCGCACGCGCGGTCGCATGACCATCCGCATCCGCATGCGCGCTCAGGTCACAACGGCGCGCGGGACGCAGCGCAATGGCAGGCGCCGCACCTGCCGGCGGGACATGTCCATGACCCGATCACGCCGCACGAGCGCGACCTTGATCTGGTCGAGGCGAGCTTCGTCGAGGGCTTCACGCGCTGCTCCGACGCAACGAGCTTCCTGCGGCTCGCGGGGATTCCCTTCGTAGGCATTGCCGCGGACGGAGGGCGGCTGAATCTGTTACGCGTGGAGATCGAGGATCTGACGGATGTCGGGTCGGCGGTGCCACTGCTGGGCGGCGAGGGGATGCGCTACGATCCGTTGCCGGAAAAACTGGTGTCGCGGCGGCGGCATCTGAGCTTCGTCTACCATGATGGCGTGCAGGTAGTGCGGCTGGCGTTCGCCGAGGCGCGCGCGCTGGCTGCCTTGTAACCCGTAGCTTGCAGTCTCTTGCGGATGGCGGCGCGGTCTTTGTCCGATTGGCGGTTCTGCGCGAACCCGCAGCGTCCGCGGGCAAGCAAGCAAGTAAGATCCTAACGCAGAGGACGCAGAGATCCCCCGGGNNCCCGGGGGATCTCTGCGCGCTCTGCGTTAGGATCTTATTCGCCTGCTTGCGTGCTTGCGTTAGAATCCAGACAGAAAGTGTTGCGAAGTCCGTGATCTGCCTCCATTCATGGGACAAGTTTTCATTCGCGGCGGGTCGGTCGCTCCGGTGGAAACTTATACCAGCCGCCCCTGGCAAGGAACGCCGTAGGAATCAAGCACTCACCGGTTGCCCGGCCGGACGCCGCGGGATGGCCGGGCATCACAGCCCGACGCGCAACCCGTCATGCCCCAGCAGCACCGGGCCGGTGAAGTCGTTCACAACGTCCTGACGCATCTGTTCTAGCATCGCGTCGGATTTCTGCCGATGATGGGTCAGGACCAGGGTGCCGACATTCGTCTCGGTCGCTATGTGACCCACCGTGTCGGCACAGGCCAGCGTGTAGTCGGCCAGGCGCTGCATCTGCGGCGTGTTGATCTCGGCGCGCGCGAGGTAACAGCAATGGACAAGGATGTCGGCATTCACCGCCAGCCGCCGCAGCCCCGGGCAGTCCACTGTGTCGCCGCTGAACGCAATCACGCCGTCCGCGCATTCGAAACGATAGCCGAGGCAGACCCAACGCTGCTTGAACGCCTCCGGGAACTCGAGCCGATTGCCGTGGTCCACGATCTCCGCGGTCACGCGCCAGTTCGGCGTTTCGCAGACGAGACCTGACAGGATGTCGGTGGTCTCCACCGGTTGCCACGGGTGATTCAGCGATTCATGGACGCGGAACTCGATGTCCTTGTCGTAGACCTGGTGCAGCAGCGTATCGACGATGCGCCGCGTCTCCGGTGGCCCGAACAGGCGGAGCGGCTCTGCCCGCCCAAGCAGCCAGGACGACAGCATGACATCGTGCAGCTCGCCGATATGATCGTAATGGTGGTGCGTGATCAAGACCGGATTGATCCGTGCGAGATTGACGCCCAGGCTTGCGAGCTGCCGCACGACGCCACGGCCGGCATCGATCAGAATGTTGTCCTCGCCCGCCTGGATGAGCAACGATGTGGCGCCACGCGCCGTGTCGGGGCGAGGGCCGCCAGTCCCCAACAGAACGATGGAAGGTTTCATGAGAGGTTCCCGCAGGGCGATCGGCGATGGCGCAACAGGATCGCAAGCCTCGCTGTGTGATGTCCAGCTTGGTCGGTCGGGCTGATCCCGTCGAGCGGCTCGGGTCCGCTGCGGTGGCCTCGGGTGAGGGGCGGATCATCCGGAAAAGAGTGCGATGGTTCGCAGCTCGATGCTCTCGCGTGGCAACACCTGTGCATGCGGCGTCGGGTCGGTGAACGCGGTGTGCGGCATGAACCGCGCCCGACCGTCCCGCGCCGAGTCATAGCATTTCAGCAACAATGCCTCGTCCACCTGCATGTCCGGCACGTAGAACCAGCGCTGCCGCGGATTGAAGACCATTGTGTAGTTCTCTCCGGCGCGACCGCGGTAGAGCAGATCGGCGGCGACCAGATCGCCCTCGGTGAGACTCGACGCATCGCAGACCGCCAGCGGCGCGTCGCGCAACGGCGCACGGATCGGCCGCCACACGTTGATGATGGCGAAGCGGTGTTGCAGCAGCGCTTCGGCCTCCGCGCCCATCACGTCGCGCACGCGCTGCGGCCCGGACGCCTCGGAATAGTCGCCATGCACCCGGGCCGACGGCTGACGCGGCGCCCCCGGCGTGCGATCCGCCATGCCTTCTATGCGGCGTCGGACGGTGTGATCGAACACGACGACGCGGTTCGCGCCGATCGCGTCGGCGACCAGGCGCTCGGCTTCGGGGTAGTAGACGCGGCGCAGCGAGTCCTCGTCATGGAAGTCGGTGACCGCACTGCGATGCGTGACGAGCGCGAAGCCTTCGCGCTCGAGCGACAACGACGGCGCGATCGGCCGCATGTCGCGAATCCGCACCGTATGCGGATCAATCGTGACGTTGGAGCGTGGAATCCCCGCCGGGGGTTCGTAGGCATATTCGCGCGGCTTGTTCCGCATGGGTTGCATAAAGTTGAGCACGCCCTCGACGGAGGGAAGGCGTTCGGCCGCCTCAAGCTGCATGTCCATCGATGCATCTCCTCCTGGTCAAATCTTCTGACGCAGTATGCCGTACGCGGCACGTCCGGACCACGGTGGGGCGGGATTATCACCGACGCCGCCGGCGGCTATGCTGGCACGCAAACCTGTCCAGGCCCGACCACTCTGGGCCCGACTTATCCAGGCATCACGGGGGACGTCATGAAGATCACCAAAGTCGTCACGCACATCCTGCGCATTCCGGAAGACGATCCGCTCGCCGACATGCCGGAGGACGTGAACCGGCTGCGGCCCATCGTCACGCTTCAGATCCAGACCGATGCCGGCCTCGAGGGCATCGGCCTGACCTTCTACGGCGGCGCGATGACCGGCAGCCTGCGCACCGCGGTGGACGAGCTCGGCGCGCTGCTGGTTGGCGAGGACCCGCTGCGCATCGAGGCGAACATCAAGAAGCTGCGCACCGCCGCCGGCGACAGTTGCGGCACCGGCATTTTTACCCTCGCGCAGTCGGCGATCGACCTTGCGCTGTGGGACATCAAGGGCAAGGCGGTGGAGCAGCCGCTGTGGAAGCTGCTCGGCGGCATGCGCGATCGGGTGCCGACCTACGCCTCCGGGTCGTTGCGGCGCGGACTGACCGACAAGCAAGCCGAGACCGCGGCGCGCCGGCTGGTCGACAAGGGCTTCGTCGAGATGAAAACGCAGATGGCGCTGCCCGGTAATCCGACCCCGGCCGAGGAGGTGCGCCGGGTTCGTGTCGTGCGCGATGCGATCGGGCCGGACATCAAGCTGATGTGCGACATCAACCAGCGCTGGCGGGTGGAGCAGGCGATCGATATCGGCAAGCGCGCCGAGGATGTCGGCCTGTTCTGGCTGGAGGACGTCACCACCTGCGACGACTACGCGGGCATCGCGCGGGTGAATGACGCGCTGAGTACGCCGATCGCCGGCGGCGAGTATGTCTGGGGCATCGTACCGCTCCGCCACATGATCGAGGCGCGCTCGGTTGATTACATCATGATCGACCTGTGCCGCGTCGGCGGCGTGACGCAATGGCTGAAGGTCGCCGGCATGGCGGAGGCGTTCAATCTGCCGGTGGTCAGCCACGTGATCCCGGAGTTCCACGCGCAGTTGATCGCGGCGGTGCCGAATGGGTTGACAGTGGAATACATGCCGTGGATGCTGAAGCTGTTCCACGAGACGCCGAAGCTGGAGAAGGGGCATCTGGTGATGCCGACCACGCCGGGTCTGGGGCTGCGCTTCGACGAGGCGCAGGTGGCGAAGTATCGGGCTGGGTAACGCGCGCGGTGTTGAGCGGCAGCGTCGCCGGCCTGCCGGGGCCACCCCGTCCTGGCCACCCCGGCGCCGACGCTGCCGGACGTGCCTTGTCGCCGATTGGCTACATTGCTATCAATATCAATAGCAACAGCCACCCCAAGTGAAGGCGCCTTCATGCCCACCGAACAGCTTCTGCTGCGTTTGCCGGACGATTTGGTGCGGCGTTTCAAGCGCAGCGTGCCCAGCCGTCGGCGCAGTGCCTTCGTGCAGCTGTTGCTCGAGCAGGCGCTGCCTGCCGTGCAAGGCGACGACGATCCGCTGTATCGGGCGGCGCTGGCGGTGGAAAACGACGCACGCCTCGCTGCGGAAATGGCGGAGTGGGAAGCGGCGACCGTCGCCGACGGCCTGCGCGCCGCGCGCCCTCGCGTACGGCGCCGGTAAATGGCACGCGTGCCGCGCTCCAGGCTAAAGGTCAGTGCCCAGCGTGGATCAGTCTGGTGGGTCGATCTCGATCCGACGCGTGGGGCCGAAATTCGCAAGACGCGGCCCGCAGTGGTGCTGAGCGCGGATAGCCTGAATCGCGCACGCCGCACAGTGATGGTCGTGCCGCTGTCCACCGGGCCGGCGCCGCATCCGCCGATCGTGGTGGCAACGCCATCGGTCGGCGATGGCTCGGTCGCGGTGTGCGATCAGCTACGGGCCGTGGACAAGGCGCGGCTCACGCGGATGGAGGCTGTGTTGTCGCGGGAGGATTTGCGGGCGATCGAGGATGGCGTGCGAGCGGTGCTGCAACTCTGACGGCGATTAACCGTCTTGGCCTGGCCTGCAGCTCAAGCGACCGTGGTGCGTCGGCGTGCAAAACGTAGAACGCGGTCGATGATCGAGTCTTGAGCCAAGGTGGTAAAGCACCAATAGATGGTGACGCAAAGAGAGCCGAACACGGAATATGGGGCGAGCGGCACGACCGCCGAGAACAGCTTGGTCAGAACCCACATGAAGTCACAGAGATAAACAAGCAGGAAGTAGGCAGACCCCAGAGGGATGAGAATGGCTTTCGTCCACCCATCGGAGTTCGATATGAATGGCCTGGCGATCCTCGACAGCACGATCGCGACAACGGTTACCCATATGGACGCGGCGTTCGGCCATATGGAGGGATAGAAATTCTGCCAGAACGCTTTCATCTCGACCCAACCGCCGAGGGCTTCATATTTCTTGGCGGCCCATGCGGCTTCGCCGAGGGCATGCATGATCGAGGACGACGAAAGCGTCGGAAAGGAATTATACACATCAGTGATAAAGGCACATGCTGACGTTACCGTTTCGGGGCACGCGAAGATATCGAATACCTTTGCGACCGACAGAATGAGAAACGTTGACACAACGTTGTCCTTGAGCCAATGGCTCGATCTCTCACTCGCGGTGAGTGGCCCGGCCACGGGAACCGGACTTATCGCTGCGGGAAGCGGCGGGGATAGCTGCGGGGTTACCTGATTGTCGGGTATTCGCGTGCTCGTATGAAGGTAGAACGGACAGCAGGAGGCGAACGGTTCTCCCAGCGTGAATGGATGGCCACCTGGTGCATGTCCTCTTCCAGCCGGGCGACGCGTGCTTCCATATGCGGATCGTAGGGCTGCGCGCCAGTATTTTCGACGTGCAGGTCAAGTATTTTTCCCAATGGCCGTCAGCGGAATAGTATTATGGGTCACTGTTCGAATGTGCTGGCGTCTTTGCCTTGCTCGCGCCTCGGCAATCGTCCGCTGCATCGCATCCGCCGCACCTTCGCGCGCTTCGTGTGACCCAGGCTCGCGACCGGACATTAAGACCGGCTTGACGCGTCAACCCGGATCGGCGCTCAACCCGGCGGCGGCGATGCCGGCGACCGCCGCCGCCTCGTCGTTGTCGGAGCTATCGCCGGAAATCCCCACCGCGCCGATGATCGCGCGGTCAGTGTCGCGGATCAGCACGCCGCCCGGCACCGGGACCAGCGCGCCGCCCACCGCGTGCGTCACCGCGGCGATGAACTGCGGCCGCTCCTCCGCCCGCTTTCCCAGCGTGCGCGAGCCGATGCCCATCGCCAATGCGCCGTGCGCCTTGCCGTGGGCGATCTCGTAGCGGCGCAGGCTGGTGCCGTCCTCGGCGGCGAACGCCTTCGGCACGCCGCGCGCATCCAGCACGAGCACCGCCAGCGGCTGGAATTTTTCGCCGCGCGCATGGGCGAGCGCCGTCGTAACGATCGTCTGGGCCTGGCTGAGGGTAAGCGCGGACATCGTGTGTGGCCCTTCCGGTCGGTGACCGCTCAACCCGCGGCGAGCTCGCCGAGGATCGGCAGCAGGTACTCGGCGAACGATGCAGGGTTCTCGGCGAACGGGAAATGTCCGATGCCCGGCATCGGCTGGAATCGTACGCCGGGAATTTTCGCCGCGGTGGCGGCCGACAGTTCCACGGTGCAGGAGTAGTCGTACTCGCCGGTCAGCATGAACAGCCGGCAGCGGTTGGTGTCGATGCGCCCGACGCGGTCGCGCGCGTCCCAGTCCCCGGCGTAGAATGCGATATCGCCGTAGAACACCGCCGGGCCGCCCTGGGCGTAGTGCCAGGCGATCTCCTCGGCGCATTCGGCGGGGCTTTGCGGCGCGATCAGACCGCGGATCCATTCGGGGACGAAATAGGCCTGGTTCACTTGCGGATGAGCGGCATACGGTGTCTGGCGGCGTTCGATGCGCTCGCACGCCTCGCAGGCGATGATGCCGGTGAAGGCGTCGGGGTGGCGGTAGGCGAGCTCCAGGCAGATCTCGCCGGACATTGAGGCGCCGAGGACGATCGGGCGATCCAGCCGCGCCGCCGCGATGAAGCCCATGATCAGCTCGACATAGAGGTCCGTATCGAGCCGCCACCCGCCATGCACCGCGCCGGGCGGAGGGGGCGATTTGCCGTGCCAGGGCAGGTCGAACGCCACCAGGCGATGCGCCCCGGTCAGGCGCGGATCGGCCATCAGCCGGTGGAATTGGCGCCCGTCCGCGCCGGCGGTGTGCAGGCACAGCAGGTCGCGCCCGCTGCCGGCCGCCTCGTAATAGATATGATGAGTAACCCCGCGCGCGATCACCTTCACGTAGCCGCCGCTGACCTCGGGGACCGGGGTTGGCAGACCGAGGCGCGGGTTCGGGACGGTCGGCACCGGCGAGGCCTCGCCCAGCGTCAGCCACCGGCCGATCTCCAGCACCCGCCGCACAACGTGACAGTGCTGCACGAAGGCAAGCTGATCGCCGCGCACCGCGAACTCCGGCACCCGGGCCAACATGGCGAAGATTGCGTGATGATGCCGCGGCGGAACGGGGGCGAGGAATTTCGCCCACACCGATGCCGGAGCTGCGAGGGTGAAGTCCGGCTCGCCCGCCGGGGTTGCCGGACGGCCCTCGGCGAAGGCGAAGCTGATGGCCGCGCCAGTGGCCGACCCCGCCGCCGACTCCGTGGCCGCGCCAGTGGCCGCGCCGTCGGACTCGATCGCGAATTCGATGGACCACGGGCCGGCCCAGGCGCGCAGCACCGCGTCATCCGAGCAGGCCGCGTGCCAGGCGGCCGGGTAGGGAAAGCACGTCATGCCGTCGGGTCGGGAATGCGCGTCAGCCGTCTGGTCGGGAAAGCGAGTCATGCCGGGTCGATCAGCTTCAGCACCACGGGGTGGTAGGCCTCGCCATGGCCGGCGGCCTCGGCATCCCGCAGCCGGCGCATGGCCAGGCGCACGCCGGCGACCTCGAGCCCGGCCTCGTCGGCCATCGCCAGCGCGTAGGACAGGTCCTTCATGGCGTAGCGGACGGAGAAGGCCCGCTCCGGAAAGTCCCCCGGCACCATCGATTTCATGCCGTGGCTGCGCAGCACGAAACTGTCGCCGGAGCCTTTCGCGATCGTCGCCAGCAGCGTGTCCGGCGGCACGCCGTTACGCCGGCCGATGGCGATCGCCTCGGCCAGCGCGGCGGTATTCTCGAACACCAGCATGTTGTTGAGGATCTTGACCACCTGGCCGGTGCCGACCGGGCCGCAATGGGTCACGTCGCTGCCCATGGTCTCCAGGATCTGGCGGACATGGGCGAACACCTCGTCGCTGGCGCCGACCATGATGGAGAGCTCGCCGCGCGCCGCCGCCTCACGCGTGCGGGCCACCGGGGCGTCGGCGAAACCGATGTCCTTGGCCGCCAGCCGGGCACCGATCTCGCGGGTCAGTGCGACCGGCGAGGTGGAGGTGTCCACGACGCACTGGCCCGCCAGCAGGTGGGGTTCCATCTCAGCCAGCACCGCCCGCACCGCGTTTCCGTCGGGCAGCGACAGCAGGATCAGGTCGGCGCGCCGCGCGATCTCGACCGTGGCCGCCGCGCCGACACGGAATTCGGCCAGGCGTTGCAGCGGCTCGGGCCGGAGGTCGTGGGCCAGCACGATCCGGCCGGACCGCCGGGCCAGGTGGCCGCACATCGGCTCCCCCATCACCCCGAGACCGATGAAGCCGATCGTCGCGATCGGCCGTGGCGCACGGTCGGTGCCCGTCATGTCATGCGTCCTTGACCTCATCCGGTCAGTCTGGACACGCGCGCCGGAGCCTGTCCAGCGGGCCGGTCCGCGTCTGCCCGCAGGCCCGGCCGGGGCTGGGAAACCGGCGCGCCATGGGCGACATTGGGGATGCAATGCGATGGAGGCGGGCATGTTCGCGACTTTGCGCGGCACGCGGTTGTATTTCGACATCGATGGCGCCGGGCTGGTGCCCGATGGCGGGGCGATGCGGCAGCGCCCAGTGGCGATGCTCGTGCACGGCGGCCCGGGCGGCGATCACACCGGCTTCAAGCCCTCGATGAGCCCGTTGGCGGAGCGGATGCAGCTTGTCTATTTCGACCACCGGGGCCACGGGCGGTCCGATCCGGCGGATCCGGCCACCTACACGCTGGACGAGAATGTCGAGGACATGGAGGCGCTGCGGCGGCACCTCGGGCTGGGGCCGATCGTCAGCATCGGCACATCCTATGGTGGCATGGTGGCGATGGCCCACGCTGCGCGCTATCCGGACGCGGTGTCGCATCTGTTGCTGATCGTCACCGCCGCGCATGGCGGGTTCATCCCGCGGGCGCAGCAGATCCTGCAGGAGCGCGGCACGGCGATGCAGCGGCGCGTATGCGAGATGCTGTGGGACGGCGGGTTCCGCACCGCCGATGAGATGCGTCGGTACTACGACGTGATGGGGCCGCTGTATGCCAGGCGGCACGATCCGGTGGCGGCGGAGGTGGGACGGCATCGGGCGACGTATGCACCGGAGCCGCTGAACCGGGCGTTCGGACCGGCGGGCTTCTTGCGCTTCTTCGACCTGCGGGGGGAACTGGGGCGGATCACCGCACCGACGCTGATTCTGGCGGGGCGGCACGACTGGATCTGCCCGCCGGAGTTCTCCGAGGAGATCCATCGGCTGATCCCAGGGTCCGATCTGAGGGTTTTCGAGGAGAGCAGTCATTCCATCCGGGTGGACGAGCCGCAGGCGATGCTGGACGCGATGGTGGGGTTTGTGGTGTATCGGCGGTAGCCGGGACGTGTTGGCCCATGAGGCGCTTCACACATAAGGGTCTGGCGCGTTCAAGTACTGCTGTATGTATCTTCGTGCGCCGACTTCGAGTGGCGTAAATTGCCCTTCGAATCCGGCCGCCCGAAGCCGCTCGATCCTGGCTTGGGTGAAGGATTGATATTGGTGTTCGGCCGCCGCAGCGAGATCAACATATTCGACACTCGGAGGGACGCCGGCAGCGTCACAGATTGCGTGTGCCGCATCGGTAAAGCTACGCGCTCGACCGCTGCCGATATTGAACAGGCCGTTCACACCGGGCGTATCGAGGAGCCACAGCATCACGCTGACGACGTCACCCACCCAGACCAGGTCACGGGCCTGCGCGCCGTCTTGCCACAGACCTGTCGCACTCCGAAAGATCCTCGGCGGCCGCCCGGCGGCCACATCGTCGTACATGGACTTAACAACCGAGATCATCCGGCCCTTGTGATACTCGTTGGGCCCGTAAATGTTGAAAAACTTCACCCCCGCCCACTGTGGCGGGCATCCCGCACCCGCAGCCAGGGTCTTCGCCACTTGCATATCGAAAACATGCTTGGTCCAGCCATAAAAAATGAGCGGGCGCAATCGCTCCAGATGACCTAAGGAGCCGTCGTCGTCGAACCCCTGCGCACCATCGCCATAGGTGGCGGACGAAGAGGCATACACGAACCGCACACGGTTGGTAGTACACCACTGCCAGAGCCGCGTTGACAGTCCGACATTGGTCTCCCAGACTTGGTCTCCGTTTGTCGCGGTTGTATCGGCCACCGCGCCGACGTGGAACACCAAGTCCAGCGGCGGCTGGGTATCGAGGAAGGCCTCCAGTCCATCAGGCTGAAGCAGGCACGTTGGGGGGTGCTTCTCGAGGTTCCGCCACTTGCCCTGTTCGCCGAGCCAGTCGACCACTACGGTTTCCGTCCCCCGCTGCGCCAGAGCCGCGTGCAGGTTCGAGCCGATGAACCCGGCACCGCCGGTTACCATGATCATCCAGGCCGGTCCTTATTGATTTCCAGATCCGTCGAACGTACGGTCCTATTATATTGGCATCTGGCACGCAAATGGATGGCCCCCGAGACCCATAGTTAGTTAGTGTAATTGGTATAGAGCGGCCGCCCGTTGCGTTGCGATGAATCGATTTTCCGGTTTTCACGTCTGCCACAAACGGCGGGGGATCAATGCCGGGCCATTCGTGGGCGGCAAGCCGTTCACGAATGACGTCTCATCAATTAAGAATTATCTATTTTATCTATGGACGGCATTGGGGCGGATGACCGCGCCGACGCTAATCCTGGCGGTCGGCATGACCTGGGGCTGCCCGCCGGCGGGGTACGATGGCGTTCGGCTGCCGTTTCCCGACGCAAGCCAGGATGCCGTCCACTCGAGCCATTGCCTGGAGCACATCCCCGACTACCGCGCCACCCTGGCTGAATGGTTTCGGGTGCTGAAGGTCGACGGCTATCTGGTCCTGACCGTGCCGCATCGGTGGCTCTATGAGCGGAAGCCGACACCGACCAGCCGGTGGGGCGGAAATGAGCATCTGCGCTTCTACACGGTCGGGAGCCTGGCGGCCGAGATCGAGGCGTCGCTTCCGGCGGGCACCTACCGCATTCGGAGCTTGCGGGACAATGACGCCAACTTCGACTATTCGATTCCGCCCGAGCTGCCGCCCCGGGAAATTATGAAGTCGAGCTTGTGTTGCAGAAGATTCCCCCACCGGCTTACGCCGAGCTCCTGGAGCTTTCGCCCAAAGCGAAGTCTATCGTCGCCATCTATACGGCGCTGATCAATACCATGCTCTCGGAGGCCAAGGCGGCAGCTTCACTCGACACCGATACACTGGCGGCGTTCGGACGGGAGTTTCCGATCCCGCCATTTGCAGTCATCAATCAGTTGTTTCCCACGGTGCCTCACGTACAATTTCGAAAACTGCTTTGGCCGTTGGTCGATCCCAGCGTCGTTGACCCGGACTGGTACGCGGGGGGGCATCCGGATGTGGGCAGAGGGGTCGCCAGCGGCGCGATCACCGACGTTGGCGACCATTACCGCAGGGCGGGCTACTTCGAGCGCAAGACGCCGCGGAGGATCGATCCCTTGTACGGCTGAAGCTCAGGCATGGGGGACCTGACGGCGACCTACACCCGCTCGTTGACGTACACCACGCGGCTGCCGTCCGGCTCCAGCCGCACCGGCAGGCTGTGCAGATTCCCCACCGCCGCGTCGATCGCCGCCCGGCGCTCCGCCGGCCCCATGATCAGCAGGAACCCGCCGCCGCCGGCGCCGATGATCTTGCCGCCCCAGGCGCCCGCCTGTTTCGCCCGCTCATACAGCGCGTCGATCTCCGGCATCGACACGGCGTCGAAGATCGACCGCTTCAGCGCCCAGGCGCGGTCCAGCAGTTCGCCCCAGCCGCGGATCATCGCCGCATCGTCGGCCGCCGAGCGGTAGATGTGCACCGCCTCCTCGGCCAGTTCCCTTGTTGCGTCGAGCACCTTCTCCTTGTCGAGGATGTTCGCGGGTGAGAACGCAACCTGCTGCACCGCCGCCGAGGATCGGGTGATGGAGGTGAAATACAGCCAGCACGACGCCTCGATCACCGTCCGCCGCGCCGCACCCACCACCAGCGGCCGCACCTCGAAGTCGTTGTCGCGGAACTCCACCACGTTGAAGCCGCCGCACGCCGCGGTGATCTGGTCCTGCCAGCCGCCGGCCTCGTTCAGCACCTCGCGCTCGATCCGGATCGCCTTGCGCGCCAGCGTCTTGGGCGGCAGGTACAGCCCGTTCAGCGCGTGCAGCGCGTTCAACAGTCCCACCGCGAAGGCGGAGGAGGAGCCGACGCCGCTGCGGGCCGGCAGATCGGCATAGGAATGGACGTCGACGAAGCTTTCGCCGATCAGCTCGGTGTATTCGCCCAGCGTGGCGCGCGAGATGTCGTGCTGGATATCCGCGATTTGATCAACCATCTCAAGGCGCGAGTAGGAGACGCGGAAGCGCCGCTCCATCAGTCGCTCCAGGCAGTTGAGCGCGACATAGGAGAACTGGCGCATCGCGGCGGCGACCACCAGGCCGCCGCGGCGATTGAAATACCCCGGGAAGTCCGTCCCGCCGCCGAAGAAGCTGAGGCGGAACGGCGTGGCGGTGATGACGCTTGTCAGGACCTGCGTGGCGATGCGCGTTACTCCGGGTGGTGGGGCCAGCCGCCCAGCATTCGCCCGGGATGAAGACAAGCGAACGGGCGATCAGGTAGTGGGTTAGTTTGGTCGGCACCGTTTCCCTTTCGTCATGGCCGTCTCCGGGGCATGTCCCGGGGATCAGTCCCGGCCATCCGTCGCAACACGGTGCTGGCGGGGATGGCCGAGGCAAGCCCTATAGGCGTTCGGACAGGCCTCGGTCGGGACGTAATGTTCTCCCCCACCCCGTGAGAGGGAGGGGGGGAGGGGTTCGTGCCGGGGTCGCACCGAAGCTTCCTGCGCGCTCGACCCCTCCCCCCAACCCCCTGCCTCAAGGGGAGGGGGAGAGCCTACCACAACAATGACATTTGGTATCCCTGCCGCCGAGCCGCTATTCTGGCTCACAGTCAACCCAACGCAGGCTGGCCATCATGTTGGATAACGCACCGCTTCGCGGCTGCAAGCTGACCGCGCTCCGCGAGGCGCTGTTTGCCAAGGCACTGACGCTGCCGGCGATCTTCCAGACCGGGGACCGCATCATCGCCGCGACGGCGGGTCTTCTTGGCGAGCCGGCCACCATCCAAGCGAGCCTGCCGTTGCAGCGCGTCGCGGTCCTCGGTAGCGTCACCATCGACTATCTCAGCCGTGCCGTCGCCTGCGGCATCCTGGCCGAGGGCATGGCGCCGGTAGTCTACCAGGCGCCGTTCGGTTCCTACGTCCAGGAGATCCTCGACCCCACGTCGCCGCTGCACGGCTTCGGCCCGGACCTCGCCGTGATCGCGCCGACCTGGCGGGACCTGGTCGCGACGCTGCCGATCGCCGCGTCGGCGACGGAGGTGGACGCCACGCTGGAGGCCAAGATCGGACTGTTCGCGACGCTCTGGGACCGGCTGGGCGCCAAAGGGGTAAAAATCATCCAGCACACCCAGGTGCCGCCGACCGCACGCTACTGCGGCACCGCCGAGCGCCTCGCGCCCGCGGCCCCCGCCAACCAGGTGCGCCGCCTCAACCAAAAGCTGCTGCAGGCCGGCCGCGGGCGCGTGCACTGGGTGGACATGGAAACGCTGGCCGAGGAGATCGGCGCCCGCGCCTTCGGGGCGACCCGTTTCTGGCACACCGCCAAGCTCGACTTCGACCTGCGCTGGCTGCCCGACTACCTCACGCTGTTCCGTGCTGCCTGGCGCGCGGCGAATGCGCGGGCCAAGAAGGTGCTGGTGCTCGACCTGGACAATACGCTGTGGGGCGGGGTGATCGGCGATGACGGGGCCGACGGCATCGCCATCGGCCCCGGCTCGGCCGTGGGCGAGACGTTCGCCGAGTGGCAGTCCTATGTGAAGGCGCTGGGGGAGCGTGGGATCGTCCTCGCGGTGTGCTCCAAGAACAGCCCGGAGATCGCCGCGACCGGCTTAGGCATCCCGAACAGCGTACTGCGGCGCGAGGATTTCGCCGCATTCGAATGCTCCTGGGCCGACAAGGCGGGCGGCCTGAAGCGAATCGCCAAGGACCTGAACCTCGGCATCGACAGCTTCGTCTTCGCCGACGACAACCCCGCCGAGTGCGAGCTGGTGCGCCAGGAGCTGCCGGAGGTCGCCGTCGTGCATCTCGGCGACGACCCGGGCCAGTTCATCGAGCGGCTGGATGAAGGGAGATGGTTCGACCTGCCGCACTACACCACCGAGGACCTCGGCCGTGCCGCCGCCTACGGCGCGCGGGCCGCGGCGCTGGCGGAGCAGTCGCAGACGACGGATCTCGGCGGCTTCCTGCGCGGGCTGGAGATGAAGGGCAGGCTCTATCGTCCGGACGAGGCGGATATCCCGAGGGTGGCGCAGCTCGAGCAGAAGACCAACCAGTTCAACCTGACCACACGGCGGTATGGCGAAGCGGCGATACGTGGCTTCCTGGCACGCAACGATGCCGTTGTGCTGGCGTTCCGGCTGGCAGATCGGCTCGGCGATCACGGCCTGGTGTCCACGCTGATCGCGCTGCAGGAGGATGCGACGCTGCGCATCGATAGCTGGCTGATGAGCTGCCGCGTGTTCTCCCGCTCGGCCGAGCCGTTCATCCTGCGCGGGCTGATCGACCTGGCCCGGCAGCGCGGGGTCACGCGGCTGGTCGGCGAGTATCTGCCGACGCCGAAGAACGACGTGGTGGCGGATCTGTACGAGCGGATGGGTTTTACGCGGGCGGACGATGCGGCGCTGTGGTCGCGCCCGGTCACGCCGGGCGAGCCGGACGGCCTGGTCACATATATCGCGGGTGGGTAATCAAATCTGCCGCTGCCACACGCAGGGCGGGTGACGCCGTGACCGAAACACGCGACCGGTGTCTCTCGCATAACCGGCGCGCGAAGTTGGAACACGGCCCGCCTCTTTTGCATTTGTGCAGCAATGTCCCTGGCGAATGCCCTCGGGCTTGCTGCGCATGCGGCTCAAATGGCGAAAGACCATCAACCATTGCCGTAGGGGCCGACTGACATGGACGCAACCGTATCGCCACCGAAGACTGGACCTTTAGCGCATGCAATTGCGAGCACCACGCGACCCGAGATCCCTGTTCGAACAATTCGCGACTTATACCAGCGGCCCAAAAGATTGACGTACGGCACGGGCCGCTCAATCCGTCATGGCCGGGCTTGACCCGGCCATCCCCACCAGCTCCGTTGTAGCCTGTAACTGCTTCTTTCGCGATACCGGTGCTTGCGGGGATGGCCGGGTCAAGCCCGGCCATGACGCGTTGGGTCACCTGCCGACGTACGTCAATGTTTCCGCCGCCTGGTATTATGACCCGGCGCGAGGCCGGGACGAGCTGCTCTCCAGGCTCGACGTCACCGGCATCGAACCACGCCACATCTACAACGGCACCCTGGGCCGGCGACCGGAGACGCGCCAGGAAATGGCTGGCGACAGTGTGGCTGACAGGCATTGGCCGGCAAGGTTGGTTGCGTCGCTACCGCTGTTTCGGGTCCAGCACGTCGCGCAGCCCGTCGCCGAGCAGGTTGAACGCCAACGACGCAGCGAAGATCGCCACCCCCGGAATCGTCGGCACCCACCACTGGTCCAGGATGAAGGCGCGCGAGGAGGCGATCATCGTGCCCCATTCCGGCATCGGCGGCTGCGCGCCCATCCCGAGGAAGCCCAGCCCCGCCGCGGTCAGGATGATGCCGCTCATGTCCAGTGTGACGCGCACGATGACGCTGGTCAGGCAAAGCGGCACGATGTGACGCAGCACGACGCGCGCGGTCCCGGCGCCGGTCAGCCGCACCGCGGCGATGTAGTCGGTGCCACGCACGGTCAGCGTGTCGGCCCGCGCCAGCCGCGCGTAGGGCGGCCAGGCGGTCAACGCGATGGCGATGATCGCGCTGGTGATGCCCGGCTTCAGCGCGGCGACGAACGCCAGCGCCAGCACCAGGCGCGGAAACGCCAGGAACACGTCGGTGACCCGCATCAGCGCGCGATCGGCGAGGCCGCCCAGATAGCCGGCGACACTGCCGACCGCGAGGCCGACCGGAGCGACCAGCAGCACCACCGCAACGACCATCCCGAGCGTAATGCGGCCCCCGTACAGCACGCGCGAGAACAGGTCGCGGCCGAGTTCATCAGTGCCGAACCAGTGCTCGGCCGAGGGCGGCGCCAGGCGTCCCGCGAGGTCCTGCGCGGAGGGATCCTGCGGGGCGATCAGTGGTGCTGCGAGCGCGGCCACGATCATCATCAGCGCGGTGATCAGCCCGATCATTGCCAGACCGTTGGAGCGGAATTGCAGCCAGCCGCGGTAGCGCCGCACCCAGGCGGCATGCGACCGGGAGGTCGGCGCCTCGCTCAGCAGCCAGTCGCGGGAGATCACGCTCATCGCAGGCTCATCGCACGACCTGTCATCGAACGACCGTTCATCGCACGACCTTTCATCGAACCCTGGGGTCCAGCAGGTGATAGGCGACGTCCGCCAGCAGGTTCAGCACCAGGTAGACCATGCCGATCACCAGGGTGGCGCCAAGCACCGCGTTCATGTCGGCGTTCAGTAGCGAAACATTCAGATAGAGGCCAATGCCGGGCCAACTGAACACCGTCTCGGTGATCACCGCACCCTCCAGCAGGCTGGCATAGGCCAGCGCCAGCACCGTGATCAGCCGCACCGCGATATTGCCGAAGGCATGCCGCCATAGCACACGCGCCGCCGACAGCCCCTTGGCGCGCGCGGTGATGACGTATTCGCCGGCGAGCGATTCGATCATGAACGCGCGCGTCATGCGGGTGATGTAGGCCATCGAGAAATACGCCAGCACCAACGCCGGCTGCGCCAGATGCGCCAGCGCATCCCAAACCGAATCCCAGTCGTCCGCCAGCATCGCGTCGATGACCAGCATGCCAGTGACGCGCGGAACCATGCCCTCGTAGGCGACATCGAGCTGCCCCGTGCCGGGCGCGATGCCCAGCTTGACGTAGAACACCAGCAGGCACAGCAGCCCCAGCACGAACACCGGCACCGATTGCCCGGTCAGGCTGATCACCCGCACCACATGATCGAAGCGCGAGCCTTGCCACGCGGCGGCGAACACGCCGAGCGGGATGCCGATCAGCACGGCAACGATGATCGCCGCGGTGGCCAGCTCCAGCGTCGCGGGGAAGAAATGCGCGATGTCCGCGGTGACGGGATGGCTGGTCATCACCGAATTGCCAAGGTCGCCGTGCAGCAGGTTGCGCAGGTAGATGAAGAACTGTTCCCAGAGCGGATCGTCCAGCCCAAGCTGCAGCCGCACCCGGGCGATCACGTCCGGCGTGGCGTGATCGCCGACGATGGCGATCACCGGGTCGATCGGCATCGCCCGGCCGATCAGGAAGGTGACCAGGACCAGCCCGAGCAGGGTGACCGGGACGCTGGCGAGTCCCGCCAGCGCCGGACGCAGTTGCCTTGCCTTCACCTCGGGCCCGTCACGCCGTCACGCCTTCGAGCCGTCATGCCTTCGCGATACGCGCGTAGTGCGTGTAGTCGGGCAGCACGCCGATCTCCAGGCCGGACACACCCTTGCGCAGCACGTCGACCTCGGCACTCTGTAGCAGCATCGCGAAGGGCGCGCGGGTCATGAAGTCGCGCTGCATCTTCGCGTACATCGCGGTGCGCTTTGTGTTGTCCAGCTCTTTCGCCGCCGCATCGACCGCGTCGGTGAGCTCCTTGTCGAAGAAGTGGCAGCGCCAGGCCAGGATCTTCAGTTTGCTGGCATCGGAATCATCCGGATTGGCACAGAACGCTTGCGCGTTGGAGTTGGCGTCGAGATAGTCCGGAAACCAGGTCATCAGCGCAAGTTGGTGCTGGCGCGCCCGCATCTTGCTGATCACCTGCTTTTGCTCGCCGGCCATCAACTGCGCCTTTACACCGACCGAGGCCAGATCCGCCTGGATTGCCTGCGCGATTTCCGAATACGGCGACTTGGCGAAGTGATCGAGTGTCACCTCGAATCCATTCGGATAGCCGGCCTCGGCCAACAGCGCCTTGGCCTTGGCAACGTCCTTCTTGAACGGGTTATCGCCGACCGCACCCGGCACACCCTGCGGCAGGAAGGCCTGCCAGACAGTCCACAGGTTGGGCGCGATGTTCGTAGCGATCGCCTCGTAGTCGATGGCGTATTTCAGCGCCTGCCGAACCTGCACTTTCTGGAACTGCGCCACACCCGTGTTCATGCCCATGTACATCGAGGTGAGCTGCGGCTTCTTGGCGAGGACAAGGTCCGGATTCCTTGCCACGCTCTTGAGCTGATCGGAGTTAAGGTCGCGCGCCATGTCCACGTCGCCCTTCTGCACCATCAGAAGCTGAGCCGAGGAATCGGCGACGTGGCGAATCACCACCCGCGGAAGGTGCGGCTTCACGGCGGCATGCGGATTGGTCTCCAGGATGACATGATCGCTCGCCTGCCAATCGACCAGCTTGTACGGCCCGGACCCCGCGCTGTGCGAGCGCAGCCATTCGTTGCCAAGGTCGTTCTTGGTCTGATGCGCCAACACCACCGCCTTTTCGACGACGCTGCCGCAGGTGGCGGACAGGCAATACAGTACGAAGCTGCTCGCCTGCACTGTGGGCAGCACGATCTCCAGCGAAGACTCGCCGGTGGTGTGGATCATCTTCTCCACATTGTCGGCGTTCCAGCCGAACTGGGTCAGCACGAAGCCCGGCGTCAGGTTCAGCTTCACCACGCGTTGCAGGCTGAACACCACGTCCTCGGCGGTGAGGGGTTTGCCGCTGTCGAACACCAAGCCGCGACGGAGCTGGAAGGTGAAGGTCAGGCCGTCCTTGCTGACCTCCCATTTCTCCGCCACGTCGCCGAGCAGCTTGGAACTGTCCGCGGGGTCCGGCGCAACCAGCTTGCGATAGATGTTGCCGCAGCCTTCGTTGTTGGAGAATTCGTAGGACTGCGCCGGATCGAAGCCACCGACGATGTCATCGATCGCTTTGGCCATCACCAGGGCGTTCTTCGGCGTGGCGGCTTCGGCCGAGCCGATGACCGCCGGCGCGGCGAGGCCGGCCGCGGAGGTCGCAAGCAGTGTACGTCGTGTCAGCATGATTTTGTTCCCCATTGGCTTGTCCCGCATGTTCTTGTGCGGCCCGTCCCGCCGCGCCGGCCTACGCCTTGGTGATCTTCGAGTAGTGCGTGTAGTCGGGCATCGGACCGACCTTGAACCCGCTCACCCCCTTGCCGAGCACTGCCACCGCGTTCTGCTGCAGCACCATGGCGAACGGCGCGCGATCCATGAACTGCATCTGCATCGTTCGGTACAGCGCGATGCGCCTGGCGGGATCCAGTTCATGCACCGCGGCCACCGCCTCGTTGTTCAGCTCCTTGTCGACGAAGTGGCTGCGCCAGGCCAGGATCTTCAGCTTGCTGGCGTCGGAGTTATCGGGATTCTCGCACCACGCCTGTGCGTTCGAGTTCGGATCGAAATAATCGGTGCCCCAAACCAGCATGGCGAGCTGATGCTGGCGCGCGCGGGTCTTGGTGATCACCTGCTTCTGCTCGCCCGGCAGCAGCGTCACTTTGATGCCGATGGCGGCCAGATTGGCCTGCATCACCTGGGCGATGTCACCGAACGGTGCATGGGAGATGTAGTCCATGCTGACCGCGAATCCGTCGGGCAACCCGGCCTGGGCGAGCAGCGTCTTCGCCTTGCCGACATTGCGCTCGAACGGCATGTCCTTGATCGCGCCGGGCAGCGCGGAGGGCAGGAAGGTCTGGCAGACGCTCCAGGTGTTCGGCGTGATGTTCTTGGCGATCGCCTCGTAGTCGATCGCCCACTTGATCGCCTGGTGTACCTCGGGCTTGGCCAGCTCCGGCATTGCCTGGTTCATTGCGATATACATTGAGCTGCCCTGCGGCGAGGCGCTGATGGTGTAGCTCTTGTTGCCGGCGATCGACTTGAGCTGGTCGGAGCCGAGATCGCGGGCGATGTCGACATCGCCCTTCTGCAGCATCAGGAGCTGCGCCGGCGGATCGGCGACATGGCGCAGCACGATGCGGCGCATGATCCCCTTGTCTGCGGCGTGCGGGTTAAGGTCGACCGTAACGTGATCGCTGGCCGCCCACTCGGTCAGCTTGTACGGACCCGCCCCCGCGGTGCGGGTCTTCAGCCAGGCATTGCCCATGTCGCCGTTGGTCTGATTGGCCATCACCGTCGCCGCGTCCACCACGCTGCCGACATTGGCGGTGAGGCAGTACAGCACGAAGCTGGTGGCCTGCGCCTCGGGCAGCTTCAGCTCCAGCGTGGTGTCGTCCAGCGCACGGACCAGCTTTTCCACATTGTCCGGGTTGAAGCCGAATTGGGTGATGATGAAGCCGGGCGTCTTGTTGAGCTTGACCACGCGCTGCAGGCTGAACGCCACGTCATGCGCGGTGAGCGGCTTGCCGGAGTCGAACACGACGTCGCGGCGCAGATGGAAGGTGAAGGTCAGGCCGTCCTTGCTGATCTCCCACTTCTCGGCCAGGTCGCCGTCGATCTTGGTCGCGTCGTCAAGGTTCGGCCGGATCAGCCGCCGGTAGCAGTTGGCGTCGACCTCGTTGTCGCTGAACTCATAGGATTCGGCCGGATCGAAGCTGACGATGTCGTCGATCTGCTTGGCCATGACTGCCACGCCCTTGGGGGTCGCGGCGCGCGCGGTCGGGATGACTGCGGGCGCGGCCAGGGTCGCGGCCGAGCTGGCGAGAAGGGCGCGGCGGGTCAGCATACTCAGGTCTCCCAGTTCTTGTTGGCCGCACCATAGGAAGGCTTGGCGCCGAAAGGAAGACCGGCAATTCTCGTTTTGGTCGGGCNNATGACGATGTGGCAACCAGATGGGCCAAAATGAGAATTGCTGAAGGAAGACGGCATGGATTGTGCCGATCGGGCGGCCTCGGCATGTTCGATACCGTGCTGCAACAGGATCGGATTTCGTTCCGCATGGATCCGACATCCGCGCGTCGGCAGCCGGTTATTCGAGGCGGCCAGTTTGACCCTCAATAGGCCACTTTGCATGCAGCCGATATATTTGACCATTGCGAATTCGCCCCGAACTCGTCAGATTGGCGGAAGGTCGGCAACGGTATCCGAGGAACGCGTTAGAGCCGCGGACTCCTCGGCTCGTACGGTGCCCGGCCCACCGATCAGCCAAACACACGGAGGAGTCGATGCCGGCTGCAGCAGGAGGAATACTCGCCAACCCCATCGTTCCAATCATCATCACCGTCGTTGTCTTGGGGGGAATTTTGTGGTGGCTGTTTCACACCCGGTATCGGCTGACGGTGACCCCGGGAGGGCTGTCGTTTATCATTCCGCCCCCCACGCTCACCTCGGTTAGCGTCACTTTTGATAGTGCGGGCACTATCTTCTCTGCCTGGACTCCCGTCGACGCCACCGTCACTGCCGCGGTGCCCGCGTCGGGCGTCGGCGTCGCCACCACTTCCACGCCCACCGCGACAACAACCGCCGCGAGCCCGACCGCAACCATCACGGTCGTTCCGATCGCCGCCGGCTCAACGACACTCTACCTGACCGCGACCGCGACCGACGGCAAAGGAACGGCAAATGCCAGCCTGCCCATAGGCGTGTCCAGCGTCCCCGGAAGCTAGCCCGCACCTGTCATCTCGCAGGTCAACCGGCATTCCGCGTCGCACCAATCCGGTGACGCCGGCCGTTTCCCGGCGCCGGGATTTCCCCGTGGACCGGCTCGTTGGCCTGGCCGGAAGGCAGGCTAACCGCCGCTTCAAGTGTCTTTCAATGATCGAATCGCCGGGTCGGAGGGCTTCACAGGCTCTGACCGTGCGTTAGGCTGCCGGTTCGGAAGGAGTTCCCGATGCCAACTGCCGTCCCCAGCGGCGCGGGTCGCCAGATTCGCGCCTCGGTCTGCCCGCACGACTGCCCCTCCACCTGCGCGCTGGAGGTGGAGGTGCTGGGCAATGCGCGGATCGGCGCGGTACACGGCGCGGCGGACAATAGCTACACGGCGGGCGTTATCTGCACCAAGGTGGCGCGCTATGCCGAGCGCATCCACCACCCGGACCGGCTGACGCATCCGCTACTACGCACGGGGCCGAAGGGCTCCGGACAATTTCGAAGAATCTCCTGGGACGAGGCGCTGGACCGCACCGCCGAGGCCTTCGCCGAGAGTGCCGCGCGGCATGGCTCGACCTCGGTGTGGCCATATTACTATGCCGGCACAATGGGGCTGGTGCAGCGCGACGGCATCAACCGGCTGCGCCATGTGATGCGCTATTCGCGGCAGAGGCTGACCATCTGCACCTCACTGCCGGAGAACGGCTGGAACGCCGGCGTCGGACAGAGCCGCGGGACCGACCCGCGCGAGATGGCGCTGTCCGACCTGATCGTGATGTGGGGTGGCAATCCGGTCTCCACGCAGGTCAACGTGATGCACCACGTCGCGCGCGCCCGGAAGGAGCGTGGGGCGAAGCTGGTGGTGGTCGATCCGTACCGCTCGCCGACCGCGGCGGTGGCGGACCTGCATCTGGCGCCGCGTCCCGGCACCGATGGCGCGCTGGCCTGTGCGGTGATGCATGTCGCGTTCCGCGATGGGTATGCCGACCGGGCGTATATGGCGCGCTACGCGGATTGTCCGGACGCGCTGGAGGCGCATCTGGCGACGCGCCGGCCGGACTGGGCGGCGTCGATCACCGGGCTATCGGTGGCGGAGATCGAGGATTTCGCCAGGCTGTACGGCACCACGCGGCGCGCATATATAAGAGCGGGCTACGGCTTCGCCCGGTCGCGCAACGGCGCGGCCAACATGCACGCGGTGGTTTGCCTGCCGACTGTCACCGGCGCCTGGCAGCACGAGGGCGGCGGCGGACTCTGGTCCAATCGGCAGATGTATCATTGGGACAAGACACTGATCGAGGGCCTCGACGCGCGCGACCTGTCGATCCGCGAGCTGGACATGAGCCGGATCGGCCGAGTGCTGACCGGCGACCGGTCCGAGCTGGGCGATGGGCCACAGGTGCATGGGCTGTTCATCCAGAACCAGAACCCGGTGACGGTCTGCCCGGACAGCCACCGCGTGCGCCGCGGCTTCGCGCGCGAGGACCTGTTCGTTTGCACCCACGAGCAGTTCATGACCGAAACGGCGCGCTGGTCGGACATCGTGCTGCCGGCGACGATGTTCATGGAGCACGACGACCTGTATCAGGCCGGCGGGCACAGCCACATCCAGATTGGGCCGAAGCTGATCGAACCGCCTGGGGAATGCTTGTCGAATCATGAGGTGCTGCAGGGGCTGGCGGTGCGGTTAGGGGCGAAACATCGCGGGTTCGAGATGACTGCGATGGAGATCATCGACGCGACGTTGCTTGCATCGGGCTGGCCGGATGCGCAGACGGTGCTGAGCGCGCGCTGGGTCGATGCCTATGACGAAGCGTCCGACAAGCGTTTTGCCGATGGGTTTCCGACCGGGGACAAGCGGTTTCATTTCGCGCCCGACTGGGCCGCGCTGGGGCCGTTGCACGCCTGCATGCCGAAGCTGCCGGATCACATGGAGACTATCGACGTCGCCAGCGCGGCGCATCCGTTTCGATTGGTCACCTCGCCGGCGCGCAGCTTCCTCAACACCAGTTTCACCGAGATGCCGTCGTCGCGGAAGCGGGAGGGGCGGCCGACGGTGCTCATGCATTCGGCGGACGCGGATCGGCTGGGGATCACCGAGGGTGCACGGGTGCGGTTGGGCAACACGCGCGGCGAGGTGGTGCTGCATGCGCGGGTCGTCGGCGGGATGCAGCCGGGGGTGCTGGTGGCGGAAAGCATCTGGCCCAGCGAATGCTTCGAGGATGGCATCGGGATCAACGCACTGACCAGCGACGACCCGGGGCCGCCCGGCGGTGGCGCGGTCTTCCATGACACCGCGGTGTGGATGCGCGCGGTCGCGGCGGAATTGGCGATCGCGGCGGAATAGGCGGCGGCACCCGGTGTAGCCCGTCATTGCGAGGCGCGGAGCGACGAAGCAATCTCCCACCCGGGATGGGGATTGCCGCGTCGCTCCGCGCCTCGCAATGACATCTGGCTTGCAATGACATCTGGCTGTTGAGGAGACGATGGGTAAACGAATCGCGGTGATTGGCGCCGGCGCGGTCGGCGGATATGTCGGCTCGGGCCTGGCGGCGAGTGGCCAGGACGTGACGCTGATCGATCCCTGGCCGGAACATGTCGAGGCGATCCGCGCGCACGGCATGCAACTTTACGGGATGACCGAGGCCGAGCGGCGCACCGTGCAGGTCAACGCGATGCACCTGACCGAGGTGCAGAGCCTGGCAAAGCAGCGGCCGATCGACATCGCCTTCGTTTCGGTGAAGTCGTACGACACGGTCTGGGCAACGCGGCTGATCCGGCCGTATCTGGCGCCGGGCGGCTGCGTGGTGTCGATGCAGAACTGCATCAACGAGGAGCGGGTGGCCGGCGTGGTCGGCTGGGGCCGCACTCTGGGCTGCATCGTTACCGGCGGTGTCGGCGTGGATCTGTATGAGCCGGGGCACATTCGCCGCGGCTATGCCAGGCAGAAGCACGTCACCTCGTTCTATATCGGCGAGCCGCATGGACGGATCACGCGGCGCGCCGAGGAGATCGCCGAGATGCTGGGCGCGGTCGATACCGCGGTGGCGACCGACGATCTGTGGGGCGTGCGCTGGACCAAGCTGTGCGTCAACGGAATGCGCAACGGCGTCTCGGCGGCCACCGGGATGGGCGGCAACGAGCGCGATGCGCATGACGCGGTGCGCCGGGTCTGCATCGCGTTAGGCGGCGAGGCTGTGCGGGTAGGGCAGAAGCTGGGCTACCGGCTGGGCAAGATCGGCGTGCTGGATCCGGAACGACTGGCGCGGGCGCACGAGGGCGATGCAGCGGCGCTGGCGGAGATCGAGAAGCAGTTGTTGGACAGCACCGCGGGATCGTTGCGGAGCGAGCATCAACGACCTTCGATGGCGCAGGACATGGCGAAGGGGCGGCGGACCGAGATCGAGTTCATGAACGGGTTCATCGCTGACAAGGGGGCGGAGGCGGGTGTGCCGGCGCCAACGAATGCGCGGCTGACCAACGTTGTGATGCGGGTCGAGCGTGGGGAGCTGCCGGCGCGGGCGGAGAATGTGTTGTGGAATTGAGGCGGCGGAAGCTGGCGGTGCGGCAAGAATTCTTCCCCTCCCCTTGACGGCTTGAGCCGCGAAGCGAACCCAGGTTGGGGGTTCGCGCCAGGGGTGCACCGAAGCTTCCGGCACGCTAACCCCTCCAGCATCCTTTGGTCCGCTTCGCGGCCCAAATCCCCCAAGGGAAGCGGGAGGGCCCTCCACGCTACGGCCGCATCGCCGCCAGTACGTAACGATTGAGGACTTGCAGTGGCACCCAGGCCTGCATGTCGCTGCGATACAGGCCTGCCATGACCAGTACCACCATGTCGAGCTGCGGCAGAACAAACAACCGCTGCCCGCCGAGACCGTAGCCGACGGCCCAGTCGACCTGCTGTCTATTCACCAGCGAACGGCCGAGCCACCATTGATAACCATAGACTGGGGTGTCCATTTAACCGGAG